>NZ_JBFAAH010000012.1:0-168881 GCF_040639635.1 Promicromonospora sp. NPDC023805
CTCGTCGCGAGCACGGCGAGCGGGAGCAGCAGCGAACGGTAGACGACCACGAGGATGACCAGCACTGCCGCGAGCGCGACACCGGTTGCTTCGAGATCGGTCAATCAAACGACCGATCTCGAAGCAACCGACCGAAGTCACTCAGGCGCCCGATGCAAGGGACCGAACTCACTTCAGGTCGCGTACAGGTGACCGATCTCGCGGCGCCACGACTGACACGACGAGCTGCGGGCGCCGGGTCGCCGCCAGTATGTCGGATCGGTGCTGTTCTGGGAGCCCCCTGGCGGCTAGGCTGCGTTCGACACTTTTCCAGGCCACGGCGTCGTCCAGAGCTGCCGGAACCTGGCCGACCGTGAGAGGGAGAGCGACCAGATGCCCGCACGCGACGACCGCACCAGGGGTGCGCGTGCGTTGCGTGGTGGTCTCGCGGCGTCGTCGGCGACGTTCGTCGCCCTGATGTCGCACCTGGCCGGCGGCGGGCAGCTGCCCGGCCTGCTGGGCATCGTCGTCCCGCTCGCTCTGTCGCTGCCGATCTGCATCGCCTGGTCCGGCCGCCTGTCGTTGGCCGGGCTGTCGGCCTCGGTCGTCGCGAGCCAGCTCTTCTTCCACGTGCTCTTCATGCTGGGCACCCCGGCGGAGTCCCGGCCGGCGTCCGGTGCGCATGCCGGGCACGAGGGCATGATGATGCCGCCGACGCCGGCCGCCGGGCAGGCCGCCGAGCTGGCGCCCGCCGACCTCACGATGTGGTTGTCGCACGGCCTGGCAGCGGTCGTCACGATAGTGGTCCTGTACCGCGGGGAGCTGATGCTCCTCCGCCTGCGCGGGCTCGCCGTTCGGGCGGCCGCCTGGCTGCTGGGCGGGCGCGCCGTCGTCGACCACGTCGGCTCCTTCGTGCTCCCGGCCCTGCCCGGCGTCGTCGCCGCGACCTTCCAGGCGCTGCACCCGAGCCCTCAGCTCTCCCCTCTGCTCCGCAGGGGACCTCCCGCACCGCACGCGGTCTGAGCTCTGCATCACGGGCACATCAGGTGCCCGTGGTCTGTTCCGTGCTCGCCCTGTGCTCACTCTGAGCGGCGAGCGGGGACTCGTGTCCCTGTGCGTGCTGACGTCGCATCGCGACGTCGGAGGAGAGGTCTTCTCATGCCCCGATCCCGTCCCCTCGTGGCCGGGCTCGCGGTCGCTGTCGTCGCGCTGTGCGCGACGGCGGTGCCCGCGTCCGCCCACGACAAGCTGATCTCCAGCGACCCCGCGTCCGACCAGAGGCTGGCCGAGGCGCCGGCAGAGGTGTCCCTGACCTTCTCCGCCGACGTCCTGGACATGGGTGCCGCCGTCGTCGTCTCCGACGCCGCCGGCACCGAGTGGGTGTCCGCCGTCCCGGCGGTCGACGGACCCACGGTGACGGCGGTGCTCGACCCGGGCATGCCTGACGCCGGGTACGAGATCCGCTGGCGGGTCGTGTCGTCCGACGGGCACCCGATCACGGGTGTCATCCCGTTCACCGTTGGCGACGGTGAGCCGTTGGAGGCCGGGGCGGGCGACGTCGAAACTGGCGCCGCCGAGACCGGTGGGGCGAGCGTGCCGGGGACCGACGCACAGAGCAGTACGCAGACTCAGATCGCACAGGAGGACGAGGGGCCCTGGCGGGTCGTCCTCGTCGGCGCGGGCGGGGCCGCCGTCGCGGTAGCCCTGCTCGTACTTGTCCAGTTCCTGCGCCGCCCCAGCGATGCGGGCGGCGCCGAGGCGGCCGGCGACGAGCCAGGCCCCTCGGAATCGGTGTGATCAGTGTGAGAGGTATTCCTGTGATGAACCTGCTGACCCTTCGTCAGAGCAAGACCCAGAGCAAGACCCAGAGCAACACCGGCCTCCGGTCGGGCGTCGTCCTCGCGGCGCTAGCCCTGGCGCTCGCGGGCTGCGGCACCACCGCCGGCGCGTCACCCGACGACGCCGCTGGCGCGGCCGAACCGGCCGGGCAGAACGTGACCCTGACCGACGGCTGGGTGAAGGCCGCCGACTCCGGCATGTCCGCCGCGTTCGGCGAGCTGACCAACGCGGGGCCCGACGACGTCACGGTGGTCTCCGCGACCACCGAGGCGTCCTCGATGCTCGAGCTGCACGAGACCGTGGAGAACGAGTCCGGGGAGATGATCATGCGGGAGATCGAGGGCGGGTTCGTCATCCCCGCCGGCGACACCCTCACCCTGGAGCCCGGCGGCAGCCACATCATGCTGATGGACCTCACCGACCCGCTGGAGGCGGGCGAGGAGGTCACGTTCATCCTCACGTTCGCCGACGACTCGACCTTCGAGTTCACCGCGCCCGTGAAGGACTACTCGGGGGCGAACGAGAACTACGTGGGCGGCGACGCCGAGATGGACATGGGCGACGCCGACCACGGCGCCGACAGCAGCACCGACAGCACGGGCACGGACGGCTGATGACGAGGCCCGGTAAGAGCGTGAGCTCCGGCCGGGCCGGGTCGACCCGGCGGCAGTTCCTCCTCGGAGGAGCTGTCGCCGGTGTCGGCGCGGCCGCCGCCATCGGCGCTGACCTCGCCGTGAGCGCCACCACCGACGGTCCCGCCGCCGAGCCGGCGGCGCTGAACGGCGAGCAGACCGTGCGGTTCTACGGCGCGCACCAGGCGGGGATCGACACCGCCGCCCAGGCCAACGGCCTGTTCGTCGCGCTCGACCTGCTCGACGGCACCACCCGCGAGGACCTGGTGCGGATGATGCGCATCCTCACCGACGACGCGGCACGCCTGACGCAGGGGAGTCCCGCGCTGGCGGACTCCGAGCCCGAGCTGGCGACGGTCCCGGCGCGGCTCACGGTCACGTTCGGGTTCGGTCCCCGGTTCGTCGCCCGGGCGCGTGGGATCGCGCCGGGCTGGCTGAAGGCGCTGCCCGCGTTCGCCGTCGACCGGCTGCTGCCCGAGTTCAGCGACGGCGACCTGCTGCTCCAGATCGCCGCCGACGACCCGCTCGCCGTCGCGCACACCGCCCGCATGCTGCTCAAGGACACCCGGAGCTTTGCCTCTGTGCGCTGGAGCCAGCAGGGGTTCCGGCGCGCGCACGGCAGCGTCCGGCCGGGCACGACCATGCGCAACCTCTTCGGCCAGGTCGACGGCACGTCCAACCCGGCGCCCGGCACGGCCGACTTTGACCAGGTCGTGTGGAACGACGACGGGTGGCTGGCAGGCGGGACGAGCGCCGTCGTGCGCCGCATCGGCATGGACCTGGACAAGTGGGACCGGCTCGACCGCGGCGGACGCGAGCAGTCGGTGGGCCGCTACCTGTCCAACGGGGCGCCCCTGACCGGCACCGACGAGTTCGACGAGCCCGACTTCGAGGCCACCACGCCCATCGGGTTCCCGGTGATCCCGGAGTTCTCCCACGTGCGCCGCGCGCGCAGCGAGAACACCGCCGAGCGGATCTTCCGGCGCGGTTACAACTACGACGACCGGCCCATCGGGGAGGCGGTCTCGCTGTCGGGACTGATCTTCGTCTCCTTCCAGGCCGACGTCGACAGACAGTTCGTGCCGATCCAGAAACGCCTGGACCAGCTCGACCTGCTCAACGAATGGACAGTGCCGATCGGCTCGGCCGTCTTCGCCATCCCGCCGGGGTGCGCCGAGGGCGGCTTCGTCGGTGAAACCCTTCTCACCTGAAAGCAGGCTCCTCAATGGCCGAGACGCTTGCCGGCGACCAGTCGAACCTCCCCGCCGACACCGACACCGACCGCACACCCCCGAACCGGTCGAACCCGCCGAACCAGGGGCGCCGCCCGTGGTTCGGCCCGCTCCTGCGGCGGCTGCACTTCTACGCGGGTCTCCTGGTCGGCCCGTTCATCCTGGTCGCCGCGACCAGCGGCGCCCTGTACGCGCTGACCCCGGCGCTGGAGCAGGTGGTCTACGACCACGAGCTGCACGCCCCGGTCACCGACACCCGGCTGAGCCTGGCCGAGCAGATAGTGATCGCCCAGCAGGAGGTCGGCGAGACCGGCGCCCTGATCGCGGTGCGTCCTGCACCCGAGCCGGGCGACACCACGCGGGTCATGTTCGCGCAGGACGGCCTGGGATCCAGCGAGACCCGCGCGATCTTCGTCGACCCCGGTACCGGCGAGATCCGGGGCGACCTGGTCGCCTACGGCTCCAGCGGCTCGCTCCCGCTGCGTACCTGGATCTCCAACCTGCACCGCAACCTGCACCTCGGCGATCCGGGGCGGTTGTACAGCGAGCTGGCGGCCTCCTGGCTCGGGATCGTCGCCACCGCGGGGCTCGTGCTGTGGATCTTCCGGCTGCGCGCCGCCCGCCGTGCTGCCGCCGTCACCGGCGCCGTCGCGCGGCCGAAGCGGCGGACCGGGTACCGGCGCGTGCTGTCCTGGCACACCACCGTCGGTGCCGTCGTGGTGCTGGCGGCGCTGTTCCTGTCCGTCACCGGGATCACCTGGTCCAAGTACGGTGGCGCCAACTTTGACGGCCTCCGCGCCGCGGTGGGCTGGACGACACCTGCCCTGGACACGAGCCTGACCGGCGAGGGCGGCGCCTCCGACGGCGGTGGCCACTCGCACGGCGCGCACGGCGACGACTCCGGGGGCCCCAGCGGCCCGGCGAACCCCGCGACGTTCGACGCGGTGCTCGCCATCGCTCAGCGCATCAACGTGGACGCCGCACAGATCGAGATCACCCCGCCCGCCGAGCCGGGCACCGCCTGGGTGGTCAAGGAGAACAAGCGCAGCTTCCCGACGGCGGGCGACTCGGTGGCGATCGACGGCGGCACCATGCAGGTGACCGACCGGACCGACTTCGCCGAGTTCCCGCTCATCGCCAAGCTCAGCTCCTGGGGGATCGCGCTGCACATGGGCGTCATGTTCGGCCTCGCCAACCAGCTGGTGCTCTTTGCCCTCGCGCTGGGCATCGGCTCGATGGTGGTGCTCGGCTACCTCATGTGGTGGAAGCGGCGGCCGACCCGCGAGCCGCGTGGGCTCGCGGGTCCGCCCCCTGCGCGCGGCGCCCTGCGCGGCGCACCCTGGTGGGGCCTGGCCGTCGTGGCCGTGTGCGCCGTCGCGATCGGGTGGTTCCTCCCGCTGGTCGGCTACACGCTCGCGGCCTTCGTGCTGGTGGACGTCCTGATCGGGGTGGTCCGGGCGCGGCAACGGGCCTGAGCGGCCCGGTGACCGAGGCTCCTACCGGTGCTGCGGCGTACGCAGCTCGTCGGTGAGGCGGGCGAGCGCGTCCTCGGCCGTGGGCGCGGGGCCGAAGAGCTGCTCCTGCCGGCGGGGGTCGGCGACGTAGCGACCGCCGTCGAACCAGCTGAACATCGCCGTCATGTCCTTGACGATCGGCATGAAGGGGCCGGCGACGGCTCCCACGACGCGGGCGATGCCGCCCGGGACTGCCTGCACCTTGATCTTCGTGCCGGCCCGGGCGGCCAGCTGGTCGGCGACCTCGCCGATGCTGACCGGGCGGTCCCAGCCGATGTCTATGCGCTCGCCGTCGGCGGTGTCCGCGTCGACGGCGGCCGCCAGGTAGGCGGCGAGGTCGGACGTGCGGACGAAGGTCAGCGGGACGTCGGTCCTGCCGATCCAGAAGATCCGGCCCTTGTCGAGCGGGTTGCCCGCCCCGCTCGCTATCTGGTCGACGAACGCGCCCGGGCGCAGGGCGACGAAGGGGACGCCGAGCTGTTCGAGGCGGTCCTCGGCGAGCTTCTTGTGCCAGAAGTGCGGGACGCCGGGAGTCTGGTCGCTGGTGAGGATGCTCGTCAGGACGAACCTGCGGATCTCTGCGCGGTGGGCGGCCTCGGCGAGGTTGGCGTTGCCCACTGTGTCGATGTCGTGCGCCTCCTTGCCGCCGCGGGTGTAGCCGGCGGCGGTGGTGATCACGGCGTCGGCGCCGCGCATGGCGGCGACGAGCGAGTCGACGTCGAGCATGTCGCCCCGGGCGATCTCGACGCCCCGGCGTTCGAGCCTGCTCGCGTCACTGGCGGGCCGCACCAGTGCGCGGACGCTCTTGCCGCGTTCGAGCAGCTGGTCGACGACCTGGCCCCCGAGGGAGCCGGTCGCACCGACGACGAGGACTGGGGTGGCGCTCATGGGATCTCGCTTTCCGTCGGTCCCTGCAGTGTCCAGCACGCGGGACCTGGGTGAAGAAGTGGGCTTACGTGGGTTGTACCTGCGGCGGGGTGCGGCCGTTGATCGAGTCGACGACGGCGTAGGCGGTGCGGACGAACGACTCCGCCTGCTGTGCGGTGAGATGCTGCGTGGAGATCTCCTCCAGCGCCTGCCACATCGCCGCGAGGGGTTCCCGCATGGCGCGGCCCTTCTCGGTGAGGTGGACGACCATGACGCGCCGGTCGTGCTCGGCGGGCTCGCGGACGACCAGGCCGGCTTCCTGCATGCGCCGCAGCGATTTGGAGACCGTCGAGTGGTCGAGCCCGACGCTGTCCAGCAGCTCGGACTGGGTCTGGCCGTCCCGGTCGAGGAGGTGCATCAGGAGCAGCTCCTGACCGGGATGCAGGTCCAGCTTGCGGAGCATGGCGGCGGCGTGTCCGCGGTGCGCGCGGGCGAGCTGGAAGATCGCGTAGCTCAAGGGTCCTTCACCGGCCAGTGCGGGGACGTGCGGTGCGGGTGCGGGCATGGTTCGGTTCCTCCGGCGGGGTCGGTGGGACGGTCGGTGCGGCCGACCGTCCCGCCAGCGTAGAAGGCCATCGGACCGGGTGTGACCGGACTGGATCGGGCGTTGGTCAGGCGACGGTGAGGACGAGCTTGCCCCGGCCGTGACCCGCGTCGCTGGCGTCCTGGGCCGCCGCGGCCTGGTCGAGCGGGTAGGCCGTGACCGTGGTGACGACCTTGCCCACCGCGGCGCTCTCGGCCAGCGCGGCCAGGCCGGCAAGGAGGGCGGCAGTGCGTTCCCGGCCGCCGCTGGAGAACGTGACGCCGAGCTGGCGTGCGCGGAAGTCGGCGATGGTGACGATGCGCTCGGTGCCGCTGCGCAGGGTGATGGAGTCCTCGAGGGCTCCCTTCCCGGCCAGGTCGAACACGGCGTCCACACCCTCGGGTGCGAGCGCCCGGACCCGCTCGACGAGGCCCTCGCCGTAGACGGTGGCGGTGGCGCCGAGCGAGGTGAGGTAGTCCTGGTTGGCGGCGCCGGCGGTGGCGATGACGCGTGCTCCGCGGGCGGTGGCGAGCTGGACCGCCAGGGTGCCTACCGCCCCGGCCGCGCCGTGCATCAGCACGGTCTCCCCGGCCGTGACGCCGAGCAGGTCGAGGACGCGCTCGGCGGTCTCGGCCGCCACCGGCAGCGCTACCGCATCCGTCCAGTCGAGGCCGGCGGGCTTGGGGACGACGGCGGTGGCCAGCGCGTACTCGGCGTACGAGCCGGTGTCGGACCAGCCGAACACCTCGTCGCCGACCTGGACGTCCTGCACACCCGCACCCAGGGCGTCCACCACTCCGGCGAGCTCGGCGCCCGGGATGGCGGGCAGCGGCGTCGAGAACATGGACTCCATCGCGCCGGAGCGGATCTTGCCGTCCAGGGCGTTCAGCCCGGCGGCCCTGACGCGGACGCGGACCTGCCCCGGACCGGGCTGGGGGATCTCGACGTCGGCCTCGTGCAGTACCTCTGTGCCGCCGAAACGGTCGAACAGGATGGCTCTCATGTCAGCTCCTCGATGATCAGCCACCAATTAGGTGGCCGGACACATAAAACCTAGCAGCAGTTCTGTGGCTAGCCAAGTATTTCTCGGCGGAGCGTGTCGTGACGCCCGCCACAGGGGACCGGCCCGCTGCGCCGGTCGAGCGCGTCCAGCGCGAAAACGATTTCATGTGCGCCCATTCGCGATCCGGTCTAGCCTTCCCGGCACCCGACCCCGAGGAGTCCTGCGTGAACCAGAAAGCCGCCGACCTGCCGACCGCCGCCCCGCCGACGGCCGGCATCCGGGCGAACGAGACGATCGTGCCGATGCTGCCCTGCGTCTCCAGCGAGGAGACCACCGCGTTCTACCAGGCGCTCGGCTTCGAGATCGCGTACGAGATGCACAAGCCATACCTCTACCTCCAGTTCGCGATGAGCGGCTTCCGGCTGGACTACGGCAAGACGCCCCAGGGGATCGACCCGGCCGACGAGGACGCGGGCGGCTGCCTGGTGATGGTCGACGACGTCGCGTCCTACCACGCGGCGTTCACCGCGGCGATGCGCGAGTCGTACGGCAAGGTCCTTGCCAAGGGTCGGCCGCGCATCACCAGGTACCGTCCCGGCGCTACCCGCTTCACGCTCGTCGACCCCACGGGGAACAGCATCGTCTTCATCCAGCGCGACGAGCCCAAGGGCCTGGAGTACGGAGGTGACAAGAGTCTGCCGCCCCTGCGGAGGGCTCTGGACAACGCGCGCATCTACCGGGAGTTCAAGAACGACGACAAGGCCGCGTTCCGGGTGGTGACCTCCGCGTTGCGCAGGCACGGCGGCGACGCGACGGCGGTGGACCGGGCGATCGCGTACGCGACGCTCATCGAGCTGGCGACCGCCCTCGACGAACGCGAGCGCATCCCGGGGTTGACGGTCGACCTGGAGGCGGTGGTGGCGCAGCTGGACGACGACGAGCGGCGGCTCGTGGCCGACGAGCTGCAGCTCGCCGACGATCTGGAGACCTGGATCAGCGAGTCCCGATGACCTGGGTGGGTGCGGTTCAGCGGCCCAGCACGTAGGTCTGGATCGCGATGACCGCGGCGCCGCGGGCCCAGACGTCGAACCCGGAGGCCTGCACCGCCAGCTCCGGCGGCTCGGCGAGCGGGTCCAGGTCGCCCGCGAGCCCGGCGTCGAGCGCCGTGCGGGCGACGACGGCGAGGCGTGCGCCTTCCCCGCCGAGGACCACCACCTCGGGCAGCGCGACGTTGGTGACGACGGCAACCAGTCGGCCGAGCGCGCGACCGGCGTCGTCGACCACACGGCGGGCGAGCTCGTCGCCCGACTCGGCGAGGTCGAGGACCTCGTCGTAGGGCACCAGGTCGCCGCGTGCGGCGGCGACCTGGCGCTCGATCGAGCCGGTGGTGAGCATCGCGGTGGCGCACCCGCGGTGCCCGAGCGGACAGGGCGGGCCCAGCGGGTCCAGCGAGTGGTGCCCGAGCAGGCCGAGGCCCGCGTTGGGCCCGTCGAGCAGGCGGTCGTGCGCGACGATGCCGACCCCGACGCCCGCGCCGACCGTGACGAGGGCGAACTGGCTGTGCCCGCGGCCCTCGCCGAACCAGTGCGTGGCCTCGGTCAGCGCCAGGACGTCGTTGGCCGCGACGACCGGGCGGCCGGTCCGCTCCTGCAGCAGTGTGCTCAGTGCGACGTCGGCCCAGCCGAGGAAGGGTGCGCGGTGCGCGGTCCCGTCGGGCAGGACGTGCCCGCCGATGGAGACGCCGACGGCGGTGACGTTCGCGACCTGGGCGGCCAGGTGCTCCACGAGCCCGGCGACGACGTCGGCCACCTCGTCCGGGGTGCGGCCGTCGAGCGGCCGGCTGCCGGACGAGACGACGTCGGCCCGCAGCGTGGTGACGACGCCGTGGACGGTGTCCCCGGTGATCTTCACGCCCACGAAGTGGTGCGCGTCGGGGACGATGTCGAGCGGCTGGGACGGGCGGCCGGGCCGCAGGTCACCGGCACCGGGACCGACCTCGACGAGGAGGCCGGCCTCGACCAGCGGCTTGGTCAGGCGCGTCAGGCTGCCCGCGCTGAGGTCGGTGCGCCGCGCGAGCTCCGCCCGGGACAGCGGGCCGTGCAGCAGCACCTCGAGCGCGAGCCGGTGGGACTGACCCGCGAGCGGCACCCAGGGCCGTGCCTCGCCGCTCGTCGTCATCGACCCTCCAGGTGTGGGCTCAGCATCGCTCGGGTATCGCGCGTCCAGATCCTCGCGGCCATTGTGCCGCGCCACCAGCCTATTCGGATTTAGGTTCCACGGCGAAACTAAATATACCCAGATCTGGGTCGCTCGCCAGCCTTGACCCCCTAATATCTTTCGTAGTAAAACTTACTCCGACACCGACGTCTCCGAACCCGAGGACTCCACCCCGATGTCTGTCTCTCTCCAGACCCCGCACTACGCCGCTCCAGGCGCCGCGCAGTCGTTCGCCCACCTGCGTGCCGGGGGCGTGAGCCTGCTGCTCGACACGTCCGGCGAGCACCTGCCGCGCGTGCTCCACTGGGGCGCGGACCTCGGCGACGTCGGCCCCGCCGAGGTGGCGGAGCTCGTGCTCGCCTCGGTGGTCCCGGTGGTCTCGGGCACTCCCGACGTCCCGTACGCGCTCTCGCTGCTGCCCGAGCAGTCGGCGGGCTGGCTCGCGACGCCGGGCGTCACCGGTTCCCGGGACGGCGCCGCGTGGTCGACGGCGTTCCGCGTCACCGGCAGCTCCCTCACCGGCCAGCTGACGCGCGACGACGGGACCCCCGTCGCGCACCGCCTCGTCGTGACCGCCACCGACCCCGACGCCGGCCTCCTGCTGACCCTCGTCGTCGAGCAGTACCCGTCCGGGCTCGTGCGCACCCGCTCCACCCTGACCAACGCGGCCGACGACGTCTTCACCGTGGCCGGCCTCGACACCGCGCTGCCCGTACCCGCCGAGGCCGATGAGGTCCTCGACTGGACGGGCCGCCACCTGCGCGAACGCTCCGCCCAGCGGCACGCCTTCACCGCGGGCACCCACCTGCGCGAGTCGCGCCGCGCCCGCAGCCACGACGGCACCCTGCTGCTCACCGCGGGCCGGTCCGGCTTCGGGCACGGCAGCGGCGAGGTCTGGGGCGTCCACGTGGGCTGGTCCGGCAACACCCGCACCTACGCCGAGCAGGAGATGCCCAGCGGCGCCCGCGTGCTGGGCGGCGGCGAGCTGCTCCTGTCGGGCGAGGTGCGGCTCACCGCGGGCGAGTCGTACTCCTCGCCCTGGCTGTACGCGTCCTACGGCGACGGGCTCGACGAGCTCTCCCACCGCTTCCACACCTACCTGCGCTCCCGGCCGCAGCACCCCACCAGCCCCCGCAAGACGCTGATCAACGTCTGGGAGGCCGTCTACTTCGACCACGACCTGCCCCGCCTCACGGCGCTCGCGGACGCCGCGGCCGCCGTCGGGATCGAGCGCTACGTGCTCGACGACGGGTGGTTCAAGGGGCGACGCGACGACTCGGCGGGCCTCGGCGACTGGTACGTCGACGAGGACGTCTGGCCGGGCGGCCTGCACCCGCTGGCCGACCACGTCACCGGGCTCGGCATGGAGTTCGGGCTGTGGTTCGAGCCCGAGATGGTCAACCCGGACTCCGACCTCGCGCGGCAGCACCCCGAGTGGATCCTGCGGACCGGCCACCGCCTGCCGCCGTCGGCCCGCAACCAGCAGGTGCTGGACCTCGCGAACCGGGGCGCCTGGGACCACGTGTTCGAGCGGATGGACGCGATCCTCACCGAGTACCCGATCGCGTTCGTCAAGTGGGACCACAACCGCGACCTCATCGAGGCGGGGCACCAGGCCACCGGCCGGCCGGGCGTGCACGGCCAGACGCTCGCCGCCTACCAGCTCATCGACGCGCTGCGCGCCGCCCACCCGGACGTGGAGTTCGAGAGCTGCTCGGGCGGCGGCGGCCGCGCCGACCTGGGCATCCTCGAACGCACGGACCGGATCTGGGCCTCCGACTGCATAGACGCGCTGGAGCGCCAGGTCATCGAGGCGGGCACCGGCATGATCGTCCCGCCCGAGATGATGGGCTCCCACATCGGCGCGACGCACGCCCACACCACCGGCCGTACCCACGAGCTGAGCTTCCGCGGCGCGACGGCGTTCTTCGGCCACCTGGGCGTCGAGTGGGACCTGACGCGCGCCTCCGACGACGACCTGACCGGCCTCGCCGCCTGGGTCAGCGCCTACCGGGAGCACCGCGGGCTGCTGCACACGGGCAAGGTGGTGCGCGCCGACCACCCCGACGCCGCCCTGCGCGTGCACGGCGTGGTCGCCGACGACCGGTCCGCCGGGATCTTCGCGGTGGTGCAGCTCACGACCGGCGTCTTCGCGCCGCCGGGACGGGTGCGCCTGCCCGGCCTCGACCCGGCACGGACCTACGAGGTGCGCCCGCTCGCCCCCGGCGACGACATCTCGCCCTGGGCGGGCACCTGGGCACCCGCCTGGTGGAAGGACGGCGCGCGGCTGTCCGGCCGCACCCTCGGCGTCGTCGGCCTGCAGGTGCCCAACCAGTTCCCGGAGCGGTCGATACTGCTCGACGTCCGGGCCGTCCCCGAGGTCTGACGGACGGGGCCGCGGCTGACCGCCGCGGCCCCGCCCCACCCGAGTCACCCAGCACGCCCGAGCTCGCAACGACGCGACAGGAGAGACACCATGGCAGTCCTCACCACGGCGGCCCCGGAGGCGACCCCCGACAGACAGGGCGGACCGGGCGGACAGCGAAGATCGCGCCGGTCCCGGTACGGCGACCTGCGCACCGCCCTGATCTTCCTCATCCCGGCCACCATCGGGTTCGTCACCTTCTACCTCGTGCCGGCGGTGCGCGGGGCGTGGTTCTCGCTGACCGACTACTCGGTGCTCGCCCCGCCGCGGTACGTGGGCCTCGACAACTACGAGCGGCTGGTGCAGGACCCGCTGTTCTGGAACGCGATGAAGGTCACCGCCTACTACGTGGTGATGAACATCGGCCTGCAGACCGTGCTCGCCATCGCGATCGCCGTCCTCATGCAGCGGCTCACCCGCTCGGCGTTCGTGCGGGGCGCGGTGCTCCTGCCGTACTTCGTCGCGAACGTCGTGGTCGCCCTCGTCTGGTTCTTCATGCTCGACTTCCAGATGGGCATCGTGAACGTGCTCCTGGAACGGGTGGGGATCGACGCGCAGGCGTTCTTCGGCGACCCGGCGCTCGCACTGCCCACCATCGCGCTGATCAACGTGTGGCGGCACATGGGCTACACGGCCCTGCTGATCTTCGCCGGACTGCAGATGATCGACCAGCAGGTGTACGAGGCCGCGGAGCTCGACGGCGCCGGACCCCTGCGGCAGTTCTGGTCGGTGACGCTGCCGCTGCTGCGGCCGGTGCTCGCGCTCGTGCTGGTCGTCACGATCACCGGCTCGTTCCAGATCTTCGACACCGTGGCGGTCACCTCCGCGGGCGGCCCGGTCGATGCGACCCGGGTCATCTACCTGTACATCTACCAGCTCGCGTTCGGCCAGCTCGACTTCGGGTATGCCTCCGCGCTCTCCGTAGTGCTCTTCCTCGTCCTGCTCGGCGTGGCGCTCCTGCAGCTCCGGCTGACACGCGCGAGCGAGTCGGACACGAACTGATGCCCACACCAACCGAAGGACGAGGCATGTCGACGACGACGGCGCCCGTAAGGTCCACGACCCGCAGGCCCCGGTGGGGCGTGATCCTCGGCTGGGCCACGATGATCGTGATCCTGCTGATCACGCTGTTCCCGTTCTACTGGATGCTGCGCACGTCGCTCTCCACGAACTCCGAGCTCGCCGCGCAGGCGGGCAACCTCCTCCCTGCGGGCTTCACGCTCGACGCGTTCCGGCGCGTGTTCGGGCTCACCACGCTGGAGGAGTCGCTCGCCCAGGGCGGCGCCGGCGGCCGGATCAACTTCTGGCTGTACCTGCGCAACTCGGTGATCGTGGCCACCGCGATCACGCTGGGCCAGGTCTTCTTCTCGGCGATGGCCGCCTACGCGTTCGCCCGCCTGCGCTGGCCCGGCCGGGACGCCGTGTTCGCCGTGTTCCTGTCGGCGCTCATGGTGCCAGGCATCTTCACCGCCATCCCGAACTTCGTGCTCATCAAGGAGCTGGGCCTGCTCAACACGTTCCCGGGCCTCGTGCTCCCGACGTTCTTCATGACCCCGTTCGCGATCTTCTTCCTGCGGCAGTTCTTCCTCGGCATACCGCACGAGATCGAGGAGGCGGCGATGATCGACGGCGCCAGCAGGGCCCGCACGTTCCTGCGGATAGTCATCCCGATGAGCGCCGCACCGATCACCACGCTCGCGGTGCTCACCTACATCCAGGCGTGGAACGAGTACTTCTGGCCGCTGCTGGTCGGGCAGTCCGACGACGTCCGGGTGCTCACCGTGGCGCTCGGCATCTTCCGCTCCCAGACGCCGCAGGGCAGCCCGGACTGGTCAGGGCTCATGGCGGCCACGCTCGTCGCGGCGCTGCCCATCGTGCTGCTGTTCGTCGTGCTCGGCCGGCGGATCGTCAACTCCATCGGCTTCTCGGGGATCAAGTGAGGACATCGACGATGACCACAACGAAGACAGCCACAACGAAGACAGCCACAACGAAGACGGCCACGGCGGGGCTCGCCGCCGCCGTCGGCCTGAGCCTCGGCCTCGCGGGCTGCGCGGCCACGGACCCCGCGGCGCCGGACGGCACCGTGACGCTCACCTACTGGATGTGGGACGCCAACCAGGTGCCCGGGTACCAGCAGTGCGCCAACGACTTCGAGGCAGCCAACCCCGGCGTCCGGATCAACATCGAGCAGTACGGCTGGGACGACTACTGGACCCAGCTCACCGCCCGGATGGTCGCCGAGAGCGCACCCGACGTCTTCGTCGACCACTCCCAGCAGTTCGGCAAGTTCGCCGAGCTCGACCAGATCCTCGACGTCTCCGACCGGGTGGCCGGGTCCGGGATCGACCTCGCCCGGTACGAGGACGGCCTCGTCGACCTGTGGCGCGGCCAGGACGGTGGCCTCTACGGGCTGCCGAAGGACTGGGACACCGTGGGCCTGTACTACAACGCCGACATGCTCGCCGAGGCCGGGTACACCGGCGAGGACCTGTGGGAGCTCGAGTGGAACACAGAGGACGGCGGCACGTTCGAGGAGTTCGTCGCGCACATGAGCGTGGACCACAACGGCGTCCGCGGTGACGAGCCCGGCTTCGACAAGGAGAACGTAGAGGTCTACGGCCTCGGCTACAACGAGTCCGGCGGCGGGTACGGCCAGGTCCAGTGGGCGCCGTTCGCGCTGAGCAACGGCTGGACCTACTCCGACCGCAACCCCTGGCCCACCGGGTTCAACTACGACGACCCCGCCCTGGTCGAGACGATCGGCTGGTACCGGTCCCTGATCGACAAGGGCTACATGCCGTCGCTGGCGGTCGCGACGTCGGGCATCGGCAGCCAGGAGGCGCTGGGCGCCGGGGCGTACGCGTCCCTGATCGAGGGATCGTGGAACGCCCGGTCGATCAGCGAGCTCGCGGGCGCGGACTTCCAGGTGGCGCCGACACCCGTCGGCCCGTCGGGGGAGCGGGGCACGGTGTTCAACGGCCTGTCCGACGCGATCTATGCCGGCACGCCGCACCCCGACGAGGCGTGGGCCTGGGTCGAGCATCTCGCCAGCCCCGGTTGCCAGCTCCAGGTCGCCGAGGAGGGGCGGGTCTTCCCGGCCGTCAAGGAGGCCTCCGACCAGGCGGTCAAGACCTTCACGGAGCTCGGCGTGGACGCCGAGGCCTTCTCGGTGCACGTGGCCGAAGGGACCGCCACGCCCTCGCCGGTGACCGACCGATGGGCCCAGCTGCAGACGATCATGCAGCCCACCATGGACTCGGTGCTGTCCTTCCAGACCGAGCCGGAGAGCCTCGTGCCCGCGAACCGGCGGGTCGACGAGCTGCTCGACGAGTAGGTCAGAACGGTACGCCGCAGCGCAGCACGACGTTCGCGTACGGTGTCGCCTCGCCGGTCCGGACGACGAGGCGCGCCTGCGGCAGCAGAGCTTTGAGGTCGTCGTGCGGCACGAGCTCGGGGGTGAGGCCACGCTCGCGCAGCCAGGTCTCGACGTCGGTCCCGCTGCTCTCCGCCGCGGCGACGGAACCCTCGACGGCGATCTCGGCGAGCAGCGCGTCGAGCACCTGGGTGAAGCGTGGCACGCCGTGCACGAGGGTCAGGTCGACCACGTCCGCCTCACGAGGGAGGGGGAGGCCGTAGTCGGCCACGACCACCAGGTGCCCGTGCCCGAGCCGAGCCAGCCCCGCGGCCAGGGCCGGGTTGAGGATGCCGTGCCCGCGGGTCATCGCACCTCCGGCAGCGTGTCGGTCGAGGAGGGGTAGGAGGGCTGCGCCCCGATGCCCGTGACGGCGTACGCGCCGACCCGGGCGGCGAGGCGGGCGGCGTCGAGCAGGTCGTCCCCGGCGGCGAGCCGGGAGGCCAGGGCGCCGACGAAGGCGTCGCCGGCGCCGGTCGTGTCGACGGCGCTGACCTTCGGGGAGGGCACCGTGGTGACGACGACCTCCGCATCACCCTCGGTAGTGCGGGAGCGGGTCGCGACGACGGCTCCCGCACTGCCGAGGGTGATGACGACGGACGCCACCCCCGCCCCGGTCAACGCGCGCGCCGCTGCCGCGTGGTCGTCGTCGGGCACGTCCTGGCCGCCGACCAGGGACAGCGCGAGCCGAGCCTCGTGCTCGTTGACCACCAGCGGGTCCGCACGCCGGATCACGTCGGCGTCGAGCTCGATCACTGGCGCGAGGTTGAGCACCACGCGGCCGCGTGCGAGCCGCGCGGCCGTCTCGATGGCCGCGCGGGGGATCTCGCCCTGCAGCACCACGACGTCCGCCCCGGCCACGGTCGCGGCGTGCGCGGACACGGTGTCGGCCGCGACGGCGGCGTTGGCCCCCGGGATGACGACTATCGAGTTCTCGCCGTCGGCGGACACGGTGACGAGCGCGATGCCGGTGGGGCCGGGCACCGTGGTGAGCGCCGACAGGTCGACGCCAGCGGCCCGCAGGCCGGCCGTCGCCTGGCCTGCGAACGAGTCGTCGCCGACGGCCCCGACGAACGCGACCTCGGTCCCGAGCCGGGCGGCAGCGACCGCCTGGTTCGCGCCCTTGCCGCCGGCGAGGACGGACATCGACCGTCCGAGGACGGTCTCCCCGGGGGCGGGGTGGACCGCCACCCGGGCGAGCAGGTCGGCGTTCACGGAGCCGACGACGACGACCCGGCTCACTGGAGGAAGTCCGTCACGTTGTCCTCGGTGACGGTCTGGACGGGCACCGGGGTGTCCTTGGCGACCTGCTCGCCGTCGAGCACCTGCTTCATGAGCTGGACCGCCTGCTTGCCGAGCTCCGTCGGCTGCTGCGCGATCGTCGCGGCGAGCGTGCCCGCCTCGACCGCGGCGAGGCCGTCGTCGGTGCCGTCGAAGCCGACCACGAAGACGTCGCTGCCCGCCCGGTCGCCCAGGGCCTGGACCGCACCGAGCGCCATCTCGTCGTTCTCGGCGAAGACGCCCACGACGTCGGGGTTCGACTGCAGCAGGTTGGTCGCGACGTCGAGCCCCTCGGCGCGGTCGAAGTTCGCCGTCTGCGTGGCGACGACCTCGATGTCCGGGTAGGCCGCGATGCCCTCGGCGAAGCCCTGGCCACGGTCGCGGCTGGCGGACGTACCTGCCACGCCCTGCAGGACGATGACCTTGCCCTTCTCGCCGATCGCCGCGGCGAGCGCGTCGGCGGCCTGCTTGCCGCCGGCGACGTTGTCGCTGGAGACGAGGGAGGTGATGTCGGCGTCGTTGACCGCACGGTCGACGCCGATGACGGGCAGGTCGTCGGACAGGGCCGGGGCGACGGCCGCGCCGGCGGCGTCGGAGTCGACGGCGTTGATGATGACGCCTGCCGCGCCGCCGGTGATGGCGTTGGCCACCTGGTCGGCCTGTGTGGCGGTGTCGTTCTGCGCGTCGACGACGTCGAGGGTCAGGCCGAGCTCGTCGGCCGCGTCCTGTGCGCCGTCCCGCACGTCGACGAAGAACGGGTTGCTGAGCGTGGACAGCGAGAGGGTGACGGACTGCTGCCCGGAGGCGGCGTCACCGCCGCGGTTGCACGCGGTCAACGTCGTGGCGAGGACAAGGCTCGTCACGACGGACGTGACGACCTTCGTGGTGATCGAGAACTTCAACTTCGGCTCCTTCGGCTGTGGCCCGTCCTTGGGCCGGTGGTGGTGCACGGTGGTGCGGGTAAGGCAGGAGGGGTGGAGAGGGGTGGGTCAGTGCCGCGTGTTCTTGCGGCGGAGCACGTCGATCCCGACCGCGATGGCGATGACGAGCCCGATGACCACCTGCTGCCAGAACGACGACACGTTCAGGAGGTTGAGGCCGTTGCGGATGACTGCCAGGACCAGTGCGCCGATGAGCGTGCCCGAGACCTTGCCGACACCGCCGGCGAGGGAGGCACCGCCGATGACGACGGCGGCGATCGCGTCGAGCTCGTAGCCCGAGGCGGCCTGCGGCTGGGCCGAGTTGAGCCGGCCGGCGAGCAGCATGCCCGCGAGCGCGGCGTAGACGCCGGCCAGCGCGAAGACCGTCACGAGGACCTTGCGCACCCGGATGCCGGACAGTCGCGCGGCCTCCACGTTGCCGCCGACGGCGTACATCTCTCGTCCGACGACGGTGCGGTTGAGCACGAACGACGCGATCACGCCGGTGACGACCAGCACGAGGATCGGGACCGGTACACCGCCAAGGCGTGAGCCGAGGAAGGACACCTCGGGGGACGTGGCGATGGGCCGCCCGTCGGACAGGACGAGGGTCAGGCCGCGGGCCACCGACAGCATCGCCAGGGTGGCGATGAACGAGGGGAGCCGGCCGAACGCCACACCGAGCCCGCTGACGGCGCCGGCGAGCGCGCCGGTCGCGAGGCCCGCGACGATCGACATCCACCCGGGCAGACCGGCCGACGTGAAGATCCAGGCCGAGCCCATCGCCGACAGCGCGGCCACCGAGCCGACGGACAGGTCGATCCCGCCGGCCACGATGACGAACGTCATGCCGAACGCCAGGACCGCGATGGTGGACGCCTGGATCCCGATGTTGACGAGGTTGGGTCCGGTCAGGAACGCGGGCGTGGCGATGTACAGGGCCAGGCACAGCACGAGGAGGCCGACCAGGGCCCCGTTGCCGGACAGGAGGGAGCCGAGGGCAGAGCGCACCGAGCGCTGCTTCGCCGGTGCGGCGGTAGTGGTGGTCATCGGTCCGTTCCTTCTGTGGTCGCTGCGTTCGTGTGGTCTTCGGCCTCGCGGTTGACGTCGCGCACGGCGAGTGCCATGACGCGGTCCTGGGTGGCGTCCTCGCGAGCGAGCTCGCCCGCGAGGCGGCCCCCGCTCATCACGAGGACCCGGTCGCTCATCCCGAGCACCTCTGGCAGGTCGCTCGAGACCATCACGACGGTCCCGCCGGCGGCGGTGATGGCGTTGACGGCCTCGTAGATCTCGACCCGCGCGCCGACGTCGACGCCGCGCGTCGGCTCGTCGAGCAGCAGGACCCTGGAACCGGCGAGTGTCCAGCGGGCGAACACTGCCTTCTGCTGGTTGCCGCCGGACAGGTCACGGACCGGCTGGTCGATGCCGCTCATGCGGATGCGCAGCCGCTCCGCCACCTGGCGTGCCCGGTTCCGCTGACCGCGCCGGTCCGCCAGGCCTGCGCGGGCGGTGCTGCCGAGCGTGGCGTATCCGATGTTCTCGTTCACCGACGCGTCGAGCACGAGGCCCTGCGCCTTGCGGTCCTCCGGGACCAGGCCGATACCGGCGGAGATCGCCGCCGGGATGCCCCGGCGCGGTACCGGTCTGCCCGCTACCCGCACCTCTCCGGAGGCATAGGAGTCCGCCCCGGCGATGGCGCGCAGCAGCTCCGTGCGTCCGGCGCCGACCAACCCGGCGATCCCGACGACCTCGCCGGCCCGCGCGGTCAGGCTGATGTCGCGCAGCCGGTCGCCGCTGCTCAGCCCGTCGACCTGGAGCAGCACCTCGTCCGGCCCGTCGTAGTCCCGTCGCCGCGGGTAGTGGTCGGTGATGTCCCGGCCGACCATGAGCCGCACGAGCTCGTCCTCGTCCGTGGCCGCCGGTACCTCCGCTACCAGCGTGCCGTCACGCAGCACGCTCACGGAGTCGCCGATCCGCCCGATCTCCTCGAGATGGTGGCTGATGAAGACCATCCCGACGTCGGCGGCGCGCAGCTCCTCGACGACCCCGAAGAGCGCGTCGGTCTCGTCGCCGGTGAGCGCCGCCGTCGGCTCGTCGAGGATCAGGATGCGGGCCTTCGTGCTGAGGGCCTTGGCGATCTCGACGAGCTGCTGACGCGCGATGCCGAGCTCGCCGACAAGCGTGTCGACATCGAGGTCGAGCCCGATGCGGGCGAGCGCGTCGCGCGCGGTGCGGCGCACCGCGCGACGGTCCAGAAGACCCGCCCGGGAGGGCATCCGGCCGAGCACGATGTTCTCCGCCACCGACATGGTCGGTACGAGGTTCAGCTCCTGATGGATCGTCGCTATCCCGAGGGACTCCGCGGTGCGCACGTCGGACAGCACGACCGGACGACCGTCCACGACGACACGACCGCCGTCGGGCTGATAGATCCCCGACATCATCTTGATGAGGGTCGACTTGCCGGCGCCGTTCTCGCCGAGAAGGACCTGGACGTGGCCGGGCCGGACGTGGACCGTGACGTCGTCGACGACGGTGACCGGGCCGAACTTCTTGGTGACGTGCTCCAACGAGAGCACCGGATCCGCGGTCATCACTGCCTTCCTGCCGGGTGGGGGACGGAACCCGCTCCGGGAGCCGGTCCGGTGGACTCGCGCACGACCAACGACGACTCCAGGACGACCGACCGAGCCGGGCGGCCGTCCAGGACCTCGCGGATCAGATCGACCGCAAGGGCGCCCATGCGCGCGGGATCGTGCGCGACGACGGTGAGCTGCGGGCTGAACCAGCGGAACGCGGCGACGTCGTCGTACCCGACGACCGACAGGTCGCTACCCACCCGGATGCCCCGTTCGCGCAGCACCTCCAGCACGCCGAACGTCATGAGCGAGTCCGCGGCGAGCACCGCCGTTGGCGGTTGGGCCAGGTCCAGGAGCTGGTTCGCGGCCCGTGCACCACTGGTCACCTGGAAGTCGCCCAGGTGCACCAGGTCGGGATCGTCGTCCAGACCGTGCTCCGCGATCGCCTGCCGGAACGCCTCGAGGCGCTCGCGGCCCGTCGACGTCTCCTGGGGCCCGGCGACGAGCCCGATGCGGTGGTGCCCGAGGCCGGCCAGGTGAGCGACCGCAGCGGTGATGCCGGAGCGGTTGTCCGAGGTGACGCTCGGTACGTCGACCCCGTCGATCGTGCGGTCAACGAACACCACCGGCACCCCGAGCGTGAGCACCTCGCGCAGCGAACCTGCCCCGTCGCCCTGGGGGGCGACGATGATGCCCGCGACCCGCTGCGACAGGAGGAGGTCGAGGTACAGGTCCTGCTGCTCCGTGCTCTCGTTCGCGTTGCACAGGAGAGTCGCGATCCCGGACTCGAGCGCGTGCTGCTCGGCATTGTGCGCGATGTCCGCGAAGAAGGGGTTGCGCACGTCCGACAGGAGCAGGCCGATCGTGTTCGTGTGGTTCGTGCGCAGCGAGCGCGCCTGCGCGTTCGGTCGGAAGCCGAGCCTGCGGGCCGCCTCGGTCACGCGGGTACGCGACTCCTCGGACGTGGCCGGGTGCCCCGACAGCACGCGCGACGCGGTCGCCGCCGACACACCTGCTTCGGCCGCCACGTCATGGATGGTCACCGCGCGCACTACCAGCCTCCTTGCCGCACCCGTGGCCCGACGTCGTTTGTCGGGAGTGACGAGTTCATGGAACCGATTCCATGGAACCGATTCCACGAACCTACGAGCGGATCGCCCGGATGTCAACAAACCATCGGGGCGATGCGGCAGCCGTTCGGCAGGCATGGTCCTATGTCCCGTCGTGACGTAGGCTTCGATCATTGCAGTTGCTTCGTTTGCTTCGACTGGAGGTTCGTCATGTTGGTAGCGATGCCTTTCGTTCCGGACCCGTCCGATGCGGAGCTGGCACAGTCCGCCCTCCGCGACCTGACCGCCGCCCTGGGCAAGGAAGGACCGGTCCACCTGCGGTTCGCGGAAGGGGCCGACGTCGTCGTGCCGCGCTCGGCGCTGACTGCACTGACGCAGATCCTGTCGACCTTCGCCGAGGGCGAGGGGGTCACGGTGCTGCCCGCGCAGGCGGAGCTGACCACGCAGCAGGCCGCGGATGCGATGAGGGTGTCGCGCCCGTACCTCATCGGGCTGCTCGAGTCCGGGAAGATCGCCTACCGCACGGTCGGCACCCACCGGCGCGTGCCGGCGGCTTCGCTCGTGGCATATATGCGCGAGGACGAGGCCAAGCGACGAGCGATCGCCGACGAGCTGGCAGCCGAGACCCACGACCTCGGCTTCGCCTGATGCGGATCGCCCTCTACGACGCGAACGTCCTCTACCCCTCGACTCTCCGCGACGTCCTGATCCGCGTCGGCATCGCACAGTTGGTCGTGCCCCGATGGACCGACCGGATCCTGGACGAGACCTTTCGGAACCTCAAGGAGGATCGTCCCGATCTCGATCCGGCGCGCTTGGACCGGACTCGGACATTGATGAACGGGGCGATCAACGACGTCCTGGTGACTGGCTATGAGCTCCGCATCGACGACATCGTCCTGCCCGACCCCGACGACAGGCACGTCGCCGCCGCCGCAATCCATGCGGGAGCGCAGGTGATCGTTACCAACGATCTCAAGGACTTCCCAGCCGCTGCACTCGAACCCCATGCGATCTCTGCCTGGCATCCTGACGTGTTCCTCCAGGACCTTTGCCGCGAGAACCTGGAGGCTCTAGTGCGGATCGTCAAGGAGATCGCGGCGGCATGGCGCAGGGACGCAGACACTGCCGCAGTACTCAAGAGCCTCGGAGTCGAGGCGCCGGACACTGCTGACAAGATCAGCCAGGCGCTTCTCTAAGGAAGAGAACCACATTGAGTTCACACGTCGCGGACGGCCCTGCTTCGTTGGGTCATCCGACGCATCACCAGTTGCCGAGGCGTTAGCGCAGGACGCTCATCAGGTCGCTCGATTCGATCGTCTCAGCGGGAGCGAAGCCGGTGCTGCCCATGTAGTCGAGCAGGCTCCTCCTGAACTGGCGGGCGGCCGCGCGGTCGCCCGAGGGGTCGAGGTTCAGTGAACTCACCACGATCTGGCCGCGCCCGACCCTCGCCTCGAACAGCACGCCGAGCCGCCGAGCTTCGAACCACGTGTCGATCGGCTGAACGAGCGGCTGCAGCCGCTGCGGGAGCTGGTCGAGCAGCATCGCCTTGGCGCCGTGCAGCAGCTCCCACCACTGCCAGTCGGTGGATCCCTCGGTGGGGAAGTGGCGGAACACGGGGTGCGCCGGGTCGTGCAGCAGGCCGAGGGTGTGGGGCGCCTGGCCCTCGGTCCACGCGGTGTTCCAGAAGGCCGGTGTGAAGCCGAGGGCGACGTCGTTCCCGATGCTCTCGGGGCCGAGCTCCAGCAGCACGGTGGCGCCGTCCCCTGCCTGTTCGAGCGCTTCGCCGATCTCGGTGGTGACCAGCACGGCGGCGGGCGTCTCGTGCTCGACGGCTGGGTACACCCACAGGTCCCAGTCGTTCCGGAAGGAGGCGCCGGCGGCGTCCGCCACGGAGACGACGAGCCTCACCTGCGCGGGCCCCGGGATGAGCCCCGCCGGGATGACCACCGGCCCGAACCGGGTGCCGTTGCCGATCGGGATGTGCGCACCCCGCGCGACGACGCCGGTGCCGAGCTCCACCCCGTCCGTACCCTCCGCACCGTCCAGGGCGAGGAGGCTCCAGGTCACGTCGGCGTCGAGCGGCGTCGGCCCGAAGTGCGCGACCTGGACCTCGAACTCGATCTCCTGGTTCGCGGTCCAGACCTTGCGCGGGAGCCGAGCGAGCGGGACGGTGGGCCCGCAGAACCGCGCGAACTCCTCGGCCGTGGAGTACCCCTTCGACTCCCAGAACGGGTTGAGGACGCCGACCAGGGCGGTGCCCTGTCCGGGGAAGTCGCTCAGGCCGAGCAGGTGGAAGCCGCCGAACCCCTCGGTGCGGAGCGCCGCCTCGATGTCCTCCTTGTAGCAGAGCAGCTGGAGCCTCCCCGAGGCATGGAGGAACGCCTCGGCCTGGTCCGCCATACCCGACTCCCGGAGGAAGTCGGCGAAGATGCCGAAGTTCCGCGGCTCCATGAGCCCCGTGTACCTCGAGGTCTCCGCGAAGTCGGGGTAGGCGCACCACTGACCGATCTCGTGGCTGATGATCGGGCGGGGACGCGACTGCACCCACTCGCGGTAGTCGGACTCGGTCTCCGGCGGGTGGCCGTTGAGCCGTGACTCCAGCCCCTCGCCCCACCGGTGCGCGCGGGGGTCCGGGATGTTGTCGAAGTCGTTCTCCGTGATGGCCGGCCAGCCGGCGCCGCTCGTGTACAGGCGCCGGGGGTCGTACGTCCGCCAGGTGTTGACCCACGCGGCGAGGAACTCGGCGTCCCGCCCGCCGGGCTCGTTGCCGTGCGCCATCATGATGAACGAGGGGTGGTTGCCGTACGCGTCGAGGATGCGGCGGGTCTCCTCGTACAGGAAGGCGTCGACCGGGCGGGCCTCGCCGAGCGCGGCGCCCTGGTTTGCCCAGACCGGGCCCTCCGCCTGGACGTAGAAGCCCGCCTCGTCGGCGGCCACGAACGCCGCCTCCGGCGGGCACCAGGAGTGGAAGCGCAGCAGGTTCAGCCCGTGGGCCTGGCAGACGGCGATGATGCGGCGCCAGGAGCCGACGTCGGTGGGCGGGTAGCCCGTCAGCGGGAAGACGCACGACTCGAGGGTGCCGCGGATGAAGGTCCGGCGGCCGTTGACCGTCACCTGCGTCTCCTCGACGCCCACCTCGCGCAGGCCGAAGACCGTGCGGGTGACGTGCCGGTGCTCGCTGCCGCGCACGTCGGTGACCAGCTCGACGGTCAGCTCGTACAGCGCCGGCTGGAACTCGTCCCAGGTCAGCGCGTCGTCGCCCAGCGGGAGCAGCACGTCGACGTGCGTACCGCCGGCGGTGAGGCCGCGTTCGGCCAGGTCGCGGCTGTGCCCGGCCTCGAACGTGGCGCTCACCGGTCCCGTCACGTGGTCGCCCGGAACGTTGAAACGCCGTGCAGTGACGCGGACACTACCGGTACCCGCGCCGCCGCTGCCCGCCGCGATGTCGACCTTGACCAGCGCGGACCTGGCCGCGACGTCGGGCACCACCCGCACCCGCCGGATGGTCACCTCCGGCTCCGCGGCAAGGGTGAGCGCGCCGACTATCCCGTTCCAGTTGCCCTGGGTGTGGTCGGAGATGCTGTGCGCGTTGGGCCCGACGTCGACCACCGTGCGGTTGTCCACGCGAATCGTGAGGAGGTGCCGGCCGGGGGAGAGGCGGCCGACGTCGAACCGGTGGGCGGTCGTGAGGCTGCGCTCGGAGCCGACCTGGCGCTCGTCCACCCAGACCGTCGACTCCCAGTGGACCCGCTCCAGGGACAGCACGACGTCGCGTCCCGCCCAGTCCGCCGGGACCTCCACCTCGCGCTGGAACCATGCGGCGCCGCGGAAGTAGACGCGCGGCTGGAGCCAGAAGGGCACCGCTATGTTGTCCGGCTCGCGGTACGGGGCGTAGCGCTCCTCGGTGAAGTACGACCGGTCGACGATGCTGCCGGTCCACGGGGTCTCCAGGCCGATCGGGTCGCCGAGGCCCTGGTGCTGGATCGAGCCCGGGAGGGCGACCGCCGGGGAGTCCTCGGGCAGGCCGGTGCGGAACCACTGCTCGAGCTCGCCCACGGCGTCCGGGTCCAGGGCGCAGCGCCACTGACCCGACAGATCGAGGGCCGAGCGGGCCTCGGGAACTATCTGCGGGCTAGCGGCGTCTGGGTCAGGCGCGTTCGGATCGGGCATGGACTCGACGGTGAGCATGGCACGACCATAGGTCGGCTCAGGCGGCCGCTGAAGGGACGATGCTCTGCACTTACCTGGACGATTCGCGGATAGTCGCCCGTTCTCTTCGAGGTCTAAGTTTCTCCGCTCTGAAACGCTTCAGAGCGGAGAAACTTAGACCTCGAAGGGGTCTTCGGCTACAGGTGCGTGCGTCAGCCGCGGCGGAAGAGCTGGGCGTCGAGGCCGTTGCAGGTGTACAGCGACAGGCGCGCGCCGTTGGCGGTGTCCCACTGGTAGTTGTCGAGGCAGGTCCCGCTGGTCCGGTTGCGCAGGGAGAACCAGCCGTTGCCCTGGTCCACGATCGACCAGTCCTGGTTGGGGTTGCCGTTGCAGGTCCACAGGCCGACGTCGGCGTTGAGCGCCGTCGAACCGTTCAGGTTGTCCAGGCACTTGCTCGCATGGAGGTTCTTGATGCGGTAGTAGCCGCCGGTGTAGCTGAACTCCCACTTCTGCGCCGTGGCGGTGCCGCACGTGGAGAGCCTGACCAGGGCGCCGTCGGCGGTGTTCCAGTTGTAGTCGTCGACGCACTTGTCGCTGTGCCGCCCACGGATGCCCGGCTGCCCGGAGCCGGTCGCCTGCGGCTGGCCGAAGAACGGGTAGCCGTCCGCCGCCCAGTACAGCTGCTGGACGCGGGTGTGCCGGTTGGGGTCGGTCAGGGCGTCCGGGTTCGGCGTCGCGTAGTCGCGGGCGTGGTAGACGAGGATGTCGGTCACGCCGTCCTCCGCGACCGTGAAGCTTCCGTGCCCGGGCCCGTGGACGCCGTTCGCCGTCTGGAAGACCGGCGTCGCCCGCTTGGACCATGACGACGCGGACAGCAGATTGGCCGACGCCGAGGCGGAGACCAGGCCGAGCTTGTACCGGGAGTCGGTGGCGGACGCCGAGTAGGCGATGAAGACGCGGCCGTTCTTCACTATGGGTGACGGCCCCTCGACCACGCCCGCGACGCCCTCCATCTCCCAGGAGTGGGTGGGCCGCGCGATCTCGATAGCGGAGGCGGTGTCGATGGTCGTCGGCGACGTCATCCGCGCCAGGTACATGTGGCTGTTGTAGTTCGTGCTGGGGCTGTCCTGCGCCCACGCGAAGTACCGGGTGCCGTTCAGGGTGAACGACGCCGGGTCGAGCTGGAACGAGTCCCAGCCCGTCGTCATGCGCTGCGGCGCCGACCACGTGCCCGTCGTCGGGTTCGCCGACGTGTTGCGTATCGAGTACAGGCGCTGTGCGAACCGCGACGAGTCGGGTGACGCCGAGAAGTACATGTACCAGGCGCCGTCGACGTACTGGATGTCGGGCGCCCAGATCCAGCCGCTCAGGTTGCCGCTGGACGGCGCGGTGAAGGCGGTGACCGGTGTGGCCGAGCCGAGGCCCGCGAGGGTCTGCGACCTGCGCAGCTCGACGCGCTTGTAGTCCGGCACGGACGCGGTCATGTAGTAGTAGCCGTCGGTGTGCTTGTAGATCGCCGTGTCGGCGCGCTGCTGCACTATCGGGTTGGGCACGTCGATGAACTGGGCGGACGCCGGAGCGGCGGGTACGAGGACGAGCGCCATGAGGACGGCGGTCGCGGCGGCGAGGGCCCGACGGCGCAGCCTGGCCAGCGGGACGGCAAAGGGTGACGGCACGGGATGACTCCTTTGTCATCGACATTGTGAGCGCTAACATCGCGAACTCTGCCTGAGCCGGGCCGTCCGGTCAAGACGCGGTTTCCCGCGCGCCCGTCAGGTCACTCGGCGGGCACGCCTGCCGGCTCGCCGTCCTGGAGGAGCTTGCCGTCCTGGAGGAGCTTGCCGTCCTGGAGGAGCTTGCCGTCCTGGAGGAACAGGACCCACTCGATCCACTGCGCACGGTCGGGCGAGCCCGCCCACTCGTGGACCAGCTCGACGTACGTCTGGTACTTGGCCGCTGGCTCCTTGCTTCCGGCCAGGTCGGTGACCGTCAGCCCGAGCGTGCCGTTGAGCGTGTGCCAGACGTTCTCGTCCAGGATGAGCGGCTGCCAGGCGCGCCCGTCCCGCCGTCCGGCGAACGCGAACCACTTGCTGAAGAACGACTCGCGGACGTAGAAGCCCGTCCGCCACGCACGGTGGGCCGCGGCCAGCTCGCTCGTGTCCTCGGCGGCCCGCAGGATCGTCGCCGTCCGCCGGAGATTATCCAGCAGCACCTCCGAACGCTCCAGCGCGTTGGCCGCGTTCTGGAAGCCCCGCTGCGACTTCGTGCCGTTTCCCCACGCCAGCACGAGGAGCCAGAGGGAGAGGACCTGGTCGTCGTCGGCCAGGTCGACGGCGTCGGCAAGATCGTTGATCGAACCGCGCGTGACCGACCGCCGTCCGGGGCCGACGGACGTCGTGGCGTCCTCGCGTTCGAGGGCCGCGCGCACGAGGTCCTCGCTGACGATGCCGTGGAGCCTGCGCGCCCACCGGTCCGGGTCGTACCTGACCGGCGTCTGACCCTGCCCCTCGCGGGACTCGAGGAGCGGAGCCAGTGCGGGTGGTGCCGGATATCGAGTCATGTGCTCGAACCTTTCCGTCGCAGGGTCCGTCGTTGGTCCCGTCGCAGGTCGCGGCGACCCGCACCCAGCATGTGGCTCCCGTCCGGGCTTGTCAGCACAGGTACCGGGTGAACCCGCACGCGGGCGACGCGGCGGCACGGACTATCATTCGCGTGACGCCCCCGCTGTCCTAGCCCACGCCTTTTCAGCTCACTCTGCGAGAACGAGAGCCTTGGTTCACAACGTCATCCCGGGCCGCACCGCCAGGGCCCGCGTGCGGGCTTCCGCCGGCACTGCCGCTACATACGCCGAGCGCCCGCTCGTGCCGCTCTGGGCGGCGCTCGCTCTCGCGATCGCCGGCGGGTTCGCGCTCGATGCCGCCTTCCCGTCGCTCGGGTGGTGGCCGCTCGCGTTCGTGGCCGTCCCGCTCGCGCTGGTCTCCCTCGTCGGACGGAGCCTGTGGGGCAGCGTGCTCGTCGGGGCGGCGTTCGGCGCCGCGTTCTACTTTCCGCATGTCTCGTGGGCGTCGCAGTTCCTCGGCGACGACCCCCTCGGCTGGGTGCCGTGGGTGGCCCTCGCCACGTTCGAGACGCTCCTCCTCGCGGTCTTCTCGCCCCTCGTCACGCTCGCCTACCGGTGGCTGCCGCGCTGGCGCGACACCGCCGCCGTCCGTCTCGTGGCGCTCCCGGCGCTCGTCGCCGGAGCGTGGACGGCGCGCGAGCTCGTGCTCGGCTCCTGGCCGTACGGCGGGTTTCCCTGGGGGCGGCTCGGGATGAGCCAGTCGGAGAGCCCGATCGCCCCCGTCGCGTCCTGGCTGGGCGTGTCCGGGCTCGGGTTCCTCATGGTCGCGCTGTGCGCCGGAGCGGTCGAGGCCGTCCGGTGGGCGGTTCGTGTCCGGCGGGAACGTGCCGAGCACGATGACCGCGCGGTCACGGCCGCCCGGTGGTGGGGCGCGGTGCCCGTGGCTGTGCTCGCCGTCGTCATGATCGTGGTGCCCCAGTTCCCGACCACCGACGCCGGAACCCTCCGGGTCGGTGCCGTGCAGGGCAACGGGCCCGCCGCGTACGCGGACGAGCGCGCGCCACTGGAGGTGCTGCGCTCGCAGCTGGACGCCTCGGCGGAGCTGGTGAGCGAGCGGGTGGACGTCGTCGTGTGGCCGGAGGGCGGCGTCGACAGCGATCCGGCGTCGAATGCGGCCACCGCCCGGACGCTCGACGCGGCCGCGGACGCCTACGGTGCGCCGATCGTCCTGAACGCGGCGTCCGAGGTCGGGGAGCTGGTCTACAACACCTCGTTCCTGTGGACGGCGGACGGCTCCGTCGCGACGCATGCGAAGCGGCATCCGGTGCCGTTCGGCGAGTACATCCCGGACCGGTGGCTGTACAGCGCGATAGTCCCCGACCTCGTCGGTCTCATCTCGCGCGGGTACACGCCCGGCGACGACTCACCGGTCTTCGACCTCGGGCGGGCGAAGGCGGGCCTGGCGATCTGCTTCGACGTCGCCTTCGACGACGTCATCCGCGAAGGGGTGTACGACGGCGCCCAGGTGTTCATGTTCCAGACGAACAACGCGGACTTCCGGGGCACCGACGAGAACCTGCAGCAGCGCGAGATCGCCCGCATGCGTGCGATCGAGACCGGCCGCAGCGTCGTCAACCTCTCGACCACCGGCACCAGCCAGGTGTTCGCCCCGGACGGGACCCTGCTCCGGACGCTCCCCTTCGACGAGGCAGGCCTCCTGGTCACCGACATCGAGCTGCGCGACGGCCGCACCGCTGGGGTCGTGCTCGGCCCGTGGATCCAGGGGCTGCTGTGGTGGGGAACGCTCCTGAGCCTCGCCGTCCTGGGATTCGTGACCCGGCGGCGGGTGACCGGCTGACCGGTCAGCCCGCCTCGTCCGCGGTGAGCGGTGCGTAGCGCACCTCGGTGACGTCGACGACGCCGTCGAGCGCCCGGAGCCCGACGACGCGCCCCGTGAACCCGCCGGCCACCTCCGTCGAGAGATACCGGCCGTCGAAACGGGTCAGCTCGTGCTCCGTCCCGTCGACGACGGCGGTCAGGCGCACGTCGTCCGGCCCGTTCGTCGTCGGGGCGAGCGACTCGGCCCGGAGCGTGAGCGAGGGCCCGGTCAGCGGCACGGCCGTGCCGTGCGGCGTCTCGAGCGGGCCGATGCGGACGACGGCGTGCACCTGGCCGGCGTCGGCGCGGATCTCGCACCAGTGGGTGTCGTCCAGACGCAGCACGAGCGCGCCCGAACCGTGCCCCAGGCCGAGGTCTGCCTCGAAACGCCACGCGGGATCGAGCGCCCGTGCGGTCAGGGCGCCGACGTCGGCCCGCGGCCCGGTGCCCGGGCGGAGCCGGAGCCCGCCGTCGGGCCCGGGTGTGACGATCTCGGCCAGGCCGGCGCCGGGGGAGACCCAGCGCGGGTGCAGCCCGGAGCGGTCGAACGTGTCCGCGTACGACGTGTCCCGCACCGGCACGTCGTAGCGGTCCTCGTCGACGACCGGCCAGTCGTCGACCCAGTTGATGCCCGCGAGGAAGGTCTCGCGGCCGTTGACGTGGAACATCGGCGTGTAGCCGCGCGGGCGCACGGCCAGATACACCACTGACCAGGTGCCGTCCGGGTTCTCGACGAGGTCGGCGTGGCCGGTGTTCTGGACCGGGTGGGTGGTGCTGCGGTGGCTGAGCACCGGGTTCACCGGTGCGCCGGTGTAGGGACCCTCGGGCCGGGTCGCGCGCGCCACCGAGACGCTGTGGCCGCGCTCCGTGCCGCCCTCGGCGATGAGCAGGTACCAGTAGTCGCCGCGCCGGTACAGGTGCGGTGCCTCGGGGTGCGCGAGGCCGGTCCCGCTCCACAGCCAGCGGGGCTCCTCCAGGGCGATCCCCTTCTCGAGGTCGACGCGCACCTGGGCGATCCCCACACCGTCCGGGCCGGAGGAGCAGTAGGTCACGAAGCACGTGCCGTCGTCGTCCCAGGCGAGGTCGGGGTCGATGCCGTGCAGGCCCTCGAGGTACGTCGGCGCGCTCCAGGGGCCCGCGGGGTCGTCGGCGGAGACGACGAGCTGCCCGGAGGGGCCGGTGACGTCGGTGGTGATCAGCCAGAACCGGCCGTCGTGATGGCGCAGGGTCGGGGCGTACACACCCTGGCTGGAGCCGGCGCGCCCGGCCAGGAGCTGCTCCGGGCGGTCGAGGATGTTCCCGACGAGCGTCCAGGTCAGTAGGTCGCGGCTGTGCCACAGCGGGACCCCCGGCGCGTACTCGAACGACGAGTTCGCCAGGTAGTAGTCGTCGCCCACCCGGCATACCGTGGGGTCGGGGTGGAAGCCGGCGATGATCGGTGCGACGTTCATGGAGCAGGGTCTACAGCATCACGTCTGGTGTGTCGAACGTGGCCGCGCGCCCGGCGCGTAGAACCAGCCGTGGAACCTCGAACGCGCGGGCTGGGGGAGTACCGCGGCGATCGCCACCATCGCCTTGGCCTGCAGGCCGGTGGCCACCTCGGCCCGGCCCTCCAGGAGGGCGTCGACCGCCCGGCGGGCCACCATCGCCGGGTTGGTCTTGGGCGCCCGCCCGATGTGGGTGCGCTCCATCTCGGCCGCGCGGAAGAACGGCGTCCGGGTCCCCGAGGGCAGTACCGAGGTCACGGTGACGCCGGTGCCCGCGAGCTCATGGCGCAGCGACCAGGCGAACGAGCGGGCGAACGCCTTCGACGCGGCGTACGTGCCGAAGAGCGGGGCGGGCATCGTCGCGGCGATCGACGACGTGACGAGGATCCGTCCGGTACCCGCCGCGACCAGGTCGGGGACGACGAGGTGCGCGAGGTGCACCACCGAGCGGACGTTGAGGTCGACGAGCCGCAGCTCGTCCTGCAGCGGCGTGTGCCGGAACGGCCCGTGGACGCCGACACCCGCGTTGAGCACGAACGTCCGCACCCCGAGCTCCCGCGCGCGGGCTGCGGCGGCCTCGACCCCCGCGGGCAGGGCGAGATCGACCTCCAGGCCGGTCACGCGGGTGTCCGTGTGCCGGGCGAGCTGGCGCACGGCCTCATCGACGCCGCGTTCGGCGACCACGAGCACCTCATGGCCTCGTTGCAAGAGCTCGCGGGCCATCGCGAAGCCGATGCCGCTGGACCCGCCGGTGACCAGGGCAGCGTCGGGCCGGGCGGGTGAGTCGTCGTCCACGTGCTGGGTCATCGGGCGCTCCCTCGCTCCGATCCGCTCCTGGTCTCGAAGCCGTCTGCCGACGATAGGCAGGATGCACGCCACCCGCACGCGGCAGTACCCAGGGCCGCGGACCGGGCCGGTTGCCAGTGCCCGCGACCTGGCTAGAGTCAGATCATGGTGACCGTCACGCGGGCCGCTCGATGCACTCCCGACGCGGTGCTGCGCGTGCTCGCCGACGGCTGGTCCTACTCGACGTGGGTGGTCAGCACGGCGCGTGTCCGCGCGGTCGACCCGACGTGGCCTGAGCCGGGAACGCGCATCCTGCACTCAGTGGGCCTGTGGCCCGCTCTGCTCGACGACGAGACGGTGGTCCGCGCCTGGGACCCGGAGCGGTCGATAGAGCTGCAGGCCAGGGGCTGGCCAGCGGGCGAGGCGCGCGTGCTGATCGAGGTGGAGCCGGCGGGGGACGGGTGCAGGATCCGGGTCACGGAGGATGCGGACAAGGGACCCGGCACGCTGGTGCCCCGGCCGGTGCGCAGTGCGGTGATCCGGCCGCGCAACGTCGAGACGCTGCGGCGGCTCGCGCTCATCGCGGAGCGGCGGGCCCCCGAGCAGCTCCAGCGCTGACCTGGGAGCGCCGCACGAAGCGGCGTCCGCTCACACGTTCCGCAGCAGTCGTCCCCACGCGCTGCGCACGAGCGCCCGGGGAAGCGCGCCCCACGGGCTCGCCGCGGCCAGCGCGACGCGCGCGGCGTTCCACCCGCATGCACCGTGCACGCCGCCGCCCGGATGGGCCGACGCGCTCGCGAGGTACAGCCCCTCGACGGGCGTCTCGGGCCTGCCGAGCCCGGACGTGGGCCGGAAGATCAGCTCCTGGTGCACGGCCGACGTCCCGCCGTTGACCGCACCGCCGACCAGGTTCGCGTCCGCCGCCTCGAGGTCCGCCGGGCCCTGGACGGACCTGCCGACCACGGTATCCCGGAAGCCGGGGGCGACGCGGTCGAGGGCGTCCTCCATGCGGTCCACCTGGTCGGCGACGGCGTCCGGGGTCCAGTCGATGCCGTGGGGCACGTGCGAGTAGGCCCATGCGGACTCGGTGCCGCGGGGGGAGCGGGTCGGGTCCGACGTCGTCATCTGGCCGAGGACGAGGAAGGGACGCTCGGGGACCTCGCCCTTCGACAGCGAGGCGGCGACGTCGACGAACCCCCGGCGGTCCACGCCGAGGTGCACCGTCCCGGCGCCGCGCGCCCCCTCGGCGGTCCAGGCGAAGGGGTGGTCGAGCGCCCAGTTCACCTTGAACGTCGGGTGGTCCCACTGGAACCGGTAGAGATCGCGCACGAGGCGGGGCGGCAGGTGCTCGATGCCCACGAGGTCCCGGTACAGGGCAGGGGCGGTGACGTCGGCGAGCACGGCCCGCCGGGCGCGGACGAGCTCGCCGTCCGCCGTCCGGACGCCGACGGCCCGGCCCCGCCCGACCAGCACCCGGTCGACGCGGGTGCCGGTGACGATCTCCCCGCCGCCCGCGCGGACCCGCGCGGCGAGCGCGTCGGCGAGCGAACCGGCGCCGCCCACGGGTACGGGGAAGCCGACGTCCTGGCCGAGCATCGCCAGCAGCCAGCCGAACAGGCCGCTGCCTGCCGCGTCCGGCGGGACGTCGGAGTGCATGGCGTTGCCCGTCAGCAGGAGCCCGCCGCCCTCGCCCCGGAACGTCTCGTCGGCGAGCCGCCGCACGGGCAGGACGGCGAGGCGGCCGAGGTCCAGCGCCCCGCCGACGCCCAGCCGGCTCAGCAGGCGCAGCGCCGGCCCGGCGGCGGGCAGCGTGCTGAAGAGCGCGTCGAGCAGGGGGTCGCGTATGCGCTCCCACCCCGCGAACATCTGGAGCCACGCGTCGCCGTCGCCCGGGCTGAGCTCGTCGAGGCCCGCTGCGGTGTCCTTGGGGTCGGCGTGCAGCACGGCGGCGCCGCCGTCGTCGAGCACGTGGGCGAGGACCGACGGCGCACGCGACCAGGCGAGCCCGTGCTCCTCCAGGTGCAGGTCGCGGATCACCGGGGAGCCGGCCGCGAGCGGGTAGAACGCGCTGAACAGGTCGGTGCGGAAACCGGGCGCCGCGACCTCGGCGGTGCGCACAGCGCCGCCAGGAGCGTCCTGCTCCTCGAGCACCAGGACGTCCCAGCCCGCGTCGACCAGGGCGTTCGCCGCGACCAGGCCGTTGGGGCCCGCGCCGACGACCACCGCATCGACGGTCCTCACCACTGCTCGGGCACCTGCTCCGTCATCGGCCCGGCCACCACGGCGTCCTGCATCGGCTCCTCCGTCGACTTCTCGATCGGCTGCTCCATCGATCCCGCTCCAGCCTGCCCAGGATCGGTCCCGGTCGCCAGCGCTCCCGAACCTGCGGGGTCAGGGGAGCACCGCGGTCTCGGCCGCGGCGAGGGCCAGCAGCACCACGCACACCACCGCGACGCACATGCTGAGGCCGAACGGCGCGCGGCTGTGGGGTCGGGCGAGGGCCGTGAGACCCGCGGCCAGCGCGAGACCCACCGCTACCGCGCCGCCGACCCAGGCGGCCGGGCCCGGTGTCCCGCCCGGGCCGATGACGACCACGGCGACGGCGGCGACCAGCAGGCACGGGGCCAGCACCCCGGACGCGCGGCGGCCGAGCCGGTGCGGCAGGCCCCGGACGCCCGTGGCGGCGTCGTCCTCCAGGTCGGGCAGGGTGTTCGCGACGTGCGCCCCGGTCCCGAGCAGCGCGGCGGCGGCGACCGCCCAGACCGCCGGGACCCGCGGGCCGGGCGCGGCGAGCACCACGAAGACCGCGAGCAGCCCGAAGGACAGCGCGTACGGCAGCCAGGACCACACCGTCGCCTTGAGCCGGGCGTTGTACGCCCACGCGCCACCCACCGCCACCAGGTGCGCCGCTCCGGGAACGACGCCCAGTGCGAGCGACGCGACGACGCAGATCGCGAGCGCCGCGAACGCGGCGCCGCGCAGGGTGCGGGCGGTGACGAGCCCTGCCACCACGGGCTTGCCGGTGCGTCCGACAGCGGTGTCGCGCTCGGCGTCGATCCAGTCGTTGGACCAGCCGACGGAGAGCTGGCCGGTTCCGACCGCGACCGTGACCAGGGTGACGATGAGCCAGCCGGAGCCGAGGGCCGCGGCGAGGGCGGCGGCCAGGCCGGTCACGACGGCGGCCGGTGCGGCGTGGCTCGCGAGCACGAGGCCGCGTGCCAGGCGGCGGGCGTTCTTGCCGGACGTCATGTGCGGCACGCTATCCGCCCGGCCGGATGCTCGCCGCGCGGGTGACCGGGTCCTGCGTGACGATGCTGAGATGTCCTGTGTTGTCGCGGTCGAGCCCGTTCTGCCCGAGCACGTCTACACCCAGGAGGCGATCACCGACGTCGTCGGGCCGCTGGTTGCGCCCGACCCGGCACGGACCGCCGTGCTGCGCCGCCTGCACGCGAGCGCCGGCGTGGACCACCGGCACCTGGCGCTGCCACTGGAGGAGTACGCGGGCCTGCACTCCCTGGGCGCCACCAACGCCGTCTTCATCCGTGAGGCCGCCCTGCTGGCCGAGCGTGCGTGTCGCCAGGTGCTGGCCGCCGCCGGGCTCCGGCCGGAGGACGTCGACCACGTCTTCGCCACCTCGGTGACGGGGGTGGCCGCGCCGTCGCTGGACGTGCTGCTCTCGGAACGGCTTGGTCTGCGCAGCGACGTGCGGCGCACACCCTCGTTCGGCCTCGGGTGCGCGGGCGGCGCAGCCGGGCTGGCGCGCGTGCACGACCACCTGCTGGGCAGGCCGGGCGACGTGTCCCTGCTGGTGTCGGTGGAGCTGTGCTCCCTGACCCTCCAGCACGGCGACGACTCGACGGCCAACATGGTGGCATCGGGCCTGTTCGGCGACGGCGCGGCGGCCGCCGTCGTCGTCGGTGCGGAGCATCCGCTCGCGGGGCCGACGGCGGCTGCGGACTCGGCCGGCCGGGCGGCGCGCAGTGCGGGGCGCAGAGCGACCGTGGTCGACACGCGCTCGCGGCTGTACCCCGGCACCACCGAGGCGCTCGGCTGGGAGGTGCGCGACACCGGGTTCGCGATAGTGCTCTCCGCCGGGCTGCCGGACCTGCTGGGCGCGCATCTGCTCGCCGACGTCAAGGGGCTGCTCGCCGAGCACGGCCTGAGCCCGGGGGAGATACCGACCTGGGTGGTGCACGCGGGCGGTCCGCGCGTGATCGACGCGGTGCGCGACGCGCTGGGGCTTCCCGAGGACGCCGTCCGGGAGAGCCGGGAGAGCCTCGCCTGCGCGGGTAATCTCTCTTCCGCGTCGGTGCTCGACGTCCTGGCCAGGACCCTCGCGCATACCGACTCCCCACCGGGCTCACCGGCCGTGCTCATGGCCTTCGGTCCTGGTGTCTCGTGCGAGCTCGTACTGTTGAAGCTGGAGGACCGCTGATGCTGGGTTTCTATGTGTTCCTGGTGGGGGCGACGGCGGTCGAGCGCCTCGCCGAGCTGGTCGTGTCGGCCCGCAACGCGCGCTGGTCGTTCGAGCGCGGCGGCGTCGAGTCGGGGCGGGGGCACTTCCCGGCGATGGTGGTGCTGCACAGCGGGCTGCTGGTGGCATGCGTCGCTGAGGCGGTGCTCGCCGACCGGCCGTTCCTGCCGTGGCTCGGCTGGCCGATGCTCGTCCTCGTGCTGGCGAGCCAGGCGCTGCGCTGGTGGTGCGTGACGACGCTGGGGCACCGGTGGAACACCCGCGTCATCGTGGTCCCGGGGCTGCCGCTCGTGTCCGGCGGCCCGTACCGGTGGATCCGCCACCCCAACTACGTGGCGGTAGTGGTCGAGGGCATAGCGCTGCCACTGGTGCACACCTCCTGGGTCACGGCGCTCGTGTTCACCGTGCTGAACGCGGTGCTGCTGGCGCGGTTCCGCATCCCGGCCGAGGAACTGGCGCTCCGGTCGGCCGTGGGCGGGAACGCGGTGACGTGACCGGCGATATGGCTGGTGACGTCGTTGGCGAGCTGGACGCGGACGTCGTCGTGGTGGGCGCCGGTCCGGTAGGGCTGGCGGCGGCGGTCCACGCGCGAGCGGCCGGGCTCGACGTGCTGGTCGTGGACCGGCGGACCGGCACCCTCGACAAGGCGTGCGGCGAGGGGCTGCTCCCGGGTGCCCTGCGCGCGGTGCAGGCGCTCGGCGTCGACCCGCCGGGCCAGCCGCTCGCCGGGATCAGCTACCGGGCCCCCGGCCGGCACGCCGACCACCGGTTCGCCGCCGGTCCGGGCCGCGGCGTCCGGCGCACCGCGCTGCACGAGGCGCTGTCGAAACGCGCCGCCGACGTCGGTGCGCAGCTCCTGCACGGCAGGGTCACGGCGCTGCGGCAGGACGCCGGTGGCGTCGAGGTCGAGCTGGTGCCGGGCGGCGCCGGTGGTGTCGTCGGTCGGGGGAGAGATCCGCTGACGTTGCGGGCCGGCTGGGTGCTCGGCTGCGACGGCCTGCACTCCACCGTCCGCAGGCTGGCTGGGCTCGACGTCGTCCCCGGGCGCCGCGCGGACCGTCCGGCGGCCAGCCGTTACGGTCTCCGCCGGCACTTCCAGGTCCCGCCGTGGAGCGACCTCGTCGAGGTGCACTGGTCACCGCACGCCGAGGCCTACGTGACGCCGGTTGGTCCGGATACCGTGGGCGTCGCGCTGCTCGGGCCTCGATCGGTGAGCGGTGCGGGCTTCGACGCGCTGCTGCGCTCGCAGTTCCCGGAGCTCAGTGCACGCCTCGCCACTGCGACGACCGCCGGTTCGCTGCTCGGCGCGGGCCCGCTGCGCCAGCGGTCGCGACGGCGTTCGGCCGGGCGCGTGCGGCTCGTGGGCGACGCCTCGGGCTACGTCGACGCCCTGACCGGCGAGGGAGTCCGGGTGGGGCTCGCGCAGGCGGAGGCCGCCGTCCGGCATCTTGAGGACGCCGGGGCGTACGAGCGCGCCTGGCGGACGGCGACCCGCGACTACCGCGCGCTGACCACCGGCCTGCTCGCCTGGGCCTCGAGCCCTGCCCGGCGAGCGATCGTGCCCGCGGCGGAGCGGGCTCCGTGGCTCTACGGCGCGGTGGTCGAGCGGCTGGCTCGTTGACCGCATGACCGGCCGGACGACCCCAACCGCGGGCCTTCCCGGTCAGTGCCGGGCGTTCACCGCCTCCAGCGCATTCTTGTACTCCTTGAGGTCGGCCCTCGTCGTGCCCGCGTCGAGGCGCGCGGCCTCGATGGCGGACAGCAGGTCGCCCACCGTGGTGCCCCCGACGATCGGGTCCTCCAGGGAGACCGAGCCCGCCGCGACGTTGAGCCACACACCGAGCAGCTGCCGGTCGACGACGTCGACCCACTCGTCGTGGTGGGGCGCCCACAGCACCCGCACGGCCTCGTCCAGTGTGGTCAGGTCGACCACCTCGTCGAACACGTCGCTCTGCGCGCGCGTGGTGATGAGGAAGCACAGCAGCTCGTCGGTTGTGTAGTCAGGGTTCCTGACCTGGCGGTACTCCGACGACCAGTACCCGGCGCCGCGAGCCTCGGGCTCCGGCGTCGGCGGAGTGCCGGTCGGCGTGCCGTAGATCTCCAGCTCGTAGAGGGAGAAGCCCCACTGTGTCGCGCGCTCGGTGGCGTAGAGGCGCACATGCTGGCCCGTGCCCGAGAGGTCGATGTCGTCGAAGAAGCCGTCACCGTTGATGACGGTGTGCACCGTGGTCCAGGTCTCGCCGTCCGGCGACGTCTGGATCTCGTACCCCGACGCGAACGCCGTCTCCCAGTCGATCACGACGCGGCTGAGGTCGTAGCTCGCGCCGAGGTCCACCGCGATCCATTCCGGTTCGCTCCACTGGCTGCCCCAGCGGGTGCCGGCGTTGCCGTCCACCGCCATCTCGCCGGTGCGAGCGGGGTCGTCGATGCTGGACGTCGTCACCGGTCGGCCCAGCGCCAGCGACTCCTCGTCCTCTTCCTGGCACTGGTCACCGCCGTCCTCGGACAGGTAGCAGCGCAGGTACTGGTAGGACTCCGCGGAGGACTCGAACGACGGCGCGTAGTCCCACTCGTAGGTGTAGTACTCCACGTAGGGTTCGGCCGCGGCGATGATCGCCGGGAGGTCGATGTCGCCGTTGCCGAGGGCGACCTGCCTCGGGTCGCCCTCCGCGTTCACGTTCACGGCGTCCTTGATGTGGAGGAGCTCGATGCGGTCCCCGTACTCCTCGATCCACGCGGGGACGTCGATGCCGGCGTCCGCCGCCCAGCCGACGTCGAGCTGGAACGTGACGTAGCGCGGGTCGGTGTTCTCCTCGATGACCTGCCAGACGCTGACCATCGCACCCGTCTCCGGGTGCGGGTACCGGGTGGTGAACTCGCTCTGGTGGTTGTGTAGCACGATCTTGTTCGCGCCGTTCTCGTGCGCGTACTGGCCGAGCCGGTTGACGTACTCCGCGGTCGCGAGCGCTTCCTCGTAGGTGCCGTAGCTGCCGGCCATCCCGCCGGTCCCGATGTAGTCCTGGCCGAGTGCGACCGCGTAGTCGACTGTCTCGGGCCACGTGTCCCAGTCCGTGCTGCCGTGGCTCGAGGACACCTCGAGGTCGTGCCTGTCGAGGATCGCCTGGTAGTCGTCGACCGGCATCGAGTACGGCTGGCTGAACGGCTCGATGTTGGGGAAGCCGGCGTCGGCCACCTCGCCGAGCACCCGGTCGATCGTCTCGGGGGACGGCGTCCCGGAACCGAGCTCGTTGACGTGCGTGTACAGCTGGATGGAGATCTTGGAGTCGGGGAGCCCGTCATCCGCTCCACATGCTGCGGCTGCTGTGGTGGTCGTTGTGGGGGCGGCGACGGCGGAAGGGGCGGCGACGGCTGGGGCCGCGGCGAGCGTGCCCACGAGGAGCGCGCCGCCGGTCAACGCCGCGCTGACGCGTCGTGCGCCAGGCGAAGGGGAGGTCTGCATGGGTGCTCCGATCGACGACTCTGTCATTTATGGCGACAAACATGCAACTTTTGCCGCTATGGGTGCAAAAGGAGTCTGTGGGGCGACCGATACCGTGTCAAGAGCGGAGTGTTCGCTCGCGCGCGGTAACGAGACGTGTAGATCCAGCCCGATATCGTCACGCGGGACATGGACCGCCCAGCGAAGGGGATGCGATGAAGGCCGACCACTACGACGAGTTCGCAGCCAGCTACGACGCCGAGAATGCCGGGAGCCTGCTCAACGCCTGGTACGAGCGACCGGCCATGCTCCGCCTTGCGGGCGACGTGCGCGGCCACAAGATCCTTGACGCCGGCTGCGGCTCCGGACCGCTGTCCGCCGAGCTGCGTGACCGCGGTGCAGACATGACCGGGTTCGATGGCAGCCCCGCGATGATCGAGCTTGCCCGCCGCAGGCTCGGCGACGACGTCCCGCTGACCGTCGCTGACCTCACGCAGCCGCTGCCGTACGCGGACGACGCCTTCGACGACGTCGTCGCCTCCCTCGTCCTGCACTACTTCGAGGACTGGCACCCGCCGCTGACCGAGCTGCACCGGGTGCTCAAGCCCGGTGGCCGCCTCATCCTTTCCGTCAACCACCCGCTCATACGCCCCTTCCTCTACCCGGACGAGGACTACTTCGCCCTCCGGCAGTTCTCGGAGGAGTACGAGTTCGCGGGTCAGCCAGGGACGCTGACGTACTGGCACCGCCCCCTGCACGCGATGTCCGACGCCTTCGCCGCCGCGGGGTTCAGCATCACGTCCATGGCCGAACCCCCGCCTTCCCCGGACACGCCGTCCGAACTCCTTCCGCCACGTATCGCGAGCGGAGAGCGGACCGCCTTCGTGTCCTTTCTCTTCTTCGTCCTCGAAGCCCGCTGAGCCCCAGTCGTCCTGCTGCCTCACCGTCACGTCAGGAGGGCTGGACGCACCATCTGCACGCGGGATGGCGCGGGAGACTCGCCACGCATGACCCTGGGCCGCCTTCGCCTGCGAAGACTGGCGATTCGAAACTCGAAAGCCGCCTGCGCCGAGTACCGCTAGCTCAAGTGGAGTCGGTGCCGGGTCCAGAGCCGCGCGCCGCGGGTCGGTGCCTCTCGATGCGGGCTCGGGTACTCGACGGCAAGGCGGCGCCATTGGCCATAGATCGTTGCGGCGAACGCGGTGACAGCCTCCGGGGTCGCGCTGGGATGCCGCATGCCCCACGTATCCGACACGAGGTGTTCGGCCTCGGCTGGTTGGTGCCCCTCGCCGATCAGCCGGGGAATCAGCAGCGCGGCGTCGACCCACGGTGGTCCGGTCCGGGCCCAGGCCCAGTCGATCAGACGAACCTGGTCGCCGTGCACGAGCAGCGACGAACCCGGGGATCATGCCCTGGCAGGATTCTGTGGTTGCGGCAGGACCCCGCCAGTGCGGTGAAGAAGCTATCGCCCTCGTCGAACACGACGCCGAGGTGCCGGCCCACGGCCACCTGAGTGCTTCGCATCGTCCGGACGTGCCGGGCGGGCACGCGCCCTCGTTCCCGGGACTCCGACTCTGCGCGGCGCGGGCCGGTCTCGCGACGGGCGCGCGAGGTCGTGGATCGAGGAACCAGCCGTGCAAACCAGCACAGATGCGACTCGGCGCATGTCGTGTCACCGTGTTCGGACTGCCATACCCGTACTTATCGGACTGCCATACCCGTACTGAGGAGGACAGCGTGAACCGCACCCCCATCGCGAGCCGGCAGCACGTCCCCGTCGCCCGCCGTCTGACTTCCCTTGCCCTTGCCACCGGCCTCACCCTTGGCCTGGGTGGCACGCTCGCCGCGTGCTCGGACCAGGACATCGATGACACCGCCGACCAGGTGAAGGACGTCTCGGGCGAGGCGCGGGGCGTCGTCGACCAGGCGAGGCAGTCGATCGACGACGCTCAAGCGACGTTCGAGAACCTCGATGCCGAGGCAAGGGCCGAGGCCGAGGTGGCCGTGGCCGAGGCCGACCAGGCGATCGACGACGCGCAGGCTGCATTGGAGGAGGCTGAGCAGGACGCGTCCGCGGAGGGCCAGCAGGCCGTTGCCGACGCGGAGCAGCAGGTGGACCAGGCCACGGCGCGGCTTGAGCAGGCCGAGGAGGCGGTGAGCGGTGACGCCGCAGCCGCCCTCGACAGCATCGGACAGAACCTCTCGGTGCTCGGCGCCGACCTGCGCGACGCCCAGGACTGACCCCTTCTGTCTAGGCGGTTGGCTGGCTTGAGCGGTCGCCTAGGGCGGCGTCACCGTGACCCGGACTGGGGCGGAAGAGAATGTGACGACGCGCATTCAGTTGGCCGGGCGCGCAGCTGTTCGAACCGTTGCACTCGAGTAAGCGGGCGCGAGATCATGGCCGAGAGCGGCCGTTGGCCAATGGTGAGAAGAGGGCGGGCCAGTGTTCGGAGATGACAGCCCTAGCTGGGTCGACTTCGTGACGGAGAGGTGGGAGGTGCCAGCGGAGCTGCGCGTCCCTACGCCGTACCCGGAGACGAACCTGACGATTCAGCTCCTGAGTTGTCGGGCGCTGAATCTTGACCGACAGGCCGGCAGGTTCCTTGTCGCGGCGTTGGCTCAGGAAGACTTCGTTGTAGAGCGTCGATCGAGAGAAACGACCGATCCCCGGTGGTTCGCGGCGCAGTACGAGGTCGGGCAGCGCGAGCAGCAACAGATATTCGCTGCCCTGCACCGCTTCCGCGACCTGGAACAAACCGATCTGCCTGCCGGCGAGGTAGGCATTCTGCGGCTCGCTCGACGACGAGAAGTAGAGGTTGCTATCGAGGCTGCGATCACGGCGTACGAAGTTGCGATGAGCAAGGACTGATTGCCCGCGGAGAAGGAGCCCCGCGAGGAGTGCTCCGAACCGACAGGGCTTGTCTTCGGCCGGTGGACGCACCTCCAGCTCTTCTTCTGCCCCGCCTCGTGGGACCACCCCATCCAGCGTTTTGAGATGTAGGCCGAACAGTCCGGCGATGCAGGGGAGAGCTCCACGACCTGCAGTGTCGTACCCCAACGCTACGGTTCGGTGCATGGACCTGGAGACGTTCTGGCGGTTGGTCGGCGAGATCCGCGATCTTGCGGAGACGAGGGACGCAGCCGACGACGAAGCCCTGGCCAACTGTGTGGTGGACGTCATCGCAGACCGGCTGACTGCCGACGAGATCCTGGCGTTCGGCGCCGTGGCGGGTGATCTGGCCGGCCTCGCGGACCTCCCTGCCATGGAGGCCGCGATGTTCCTGATCGAGGGGTACATCAGCGACGACAGTTTCATGGACTTCCGTGAGGGTCTGATCCTGTTAGGCCGTGAGCCGTTCGAGGCCGCGATCGCTGACCCGGACTCGCTCGCCGAGCACTTGCAGACCGCTCCGGTGAAGGGAAGCGCTGATGGCCCAGTGGGTCGCGTCCCGATCGCGTTCGAGTCGATCACGTCGTGCGTTGCGGACGCATGGCTGCGGGTGACGGGTACGGAGGACGACGACGAGTTCTGGAACGCGGCCCAGGCGTTCGAGCAGTGTTCGGTCGTGCCGGCGAGGCCGTCGTCGGGCGAGCCGCCGATTCTGCACGACGCCGATGCGACCCGCGCACGCTTGCCACGCCTCTTGGAGCGCTTCGCGCAGAGGTTCGAGCCACGAGCGACAGCACCTCTGCTGGCTACGGCGGAGGCAGCGCCAGAGGCCGAGCGGGCGACGCTCTTCGACTATCAGAGCGGCCTGGCAGACGGCCGTGCGGCCTCCGCAGCGGCGGGGCTGAGCAACAAGCACTTCGTTCCGGGTTGGGGTCGGCCCTTCTGGGAGATGGGGCATGACGACGACTCGTGACGAAGGTGCTTGGGAGGGCCTCGCCGCTCAATCGTCGAAGTCGAACCCGTCCGCATCGGCCGCAGCGACCAGGCTCCGCATCCTGCTTCCGTCCATGGCGACGGCATCCATCAGCTCGCCCAACGCTTCGAGCGCGACTCGGTCCTCGCCGTAGGCACAGAACATGTCGCCCTCCGGGTCGTAGCGGAACCGGCTCTCGAGCGAAGGCGCCTCGGTAGCGACCAGCCTGCGTGCGACGCCCTCCCAGAAATATCCGTTCGGCTCGTGCCCGAGCTCCTCGACCAGTGCGTCGACCGGCGTCGTACCGGCGTGCAGCAGCAACGAGAACTTCCCGGGAGTGGTCTTGACCAGCTTCGATACCGTCATGCGCCGGAACCTAGCACCCGTGACCGACACCGCCGCACCGGACGATCGGGCGCTCCTTCATCCAGCATCGGAGCGCTTTCGAGAGGCGACGAGGCATCAAGTGGCCATGCCGAGGACCTGGTGCGCGTAAGAGCTCCGTCGGTCGGCCACGAGCGACGTTGCCACGGCCGACTGGCGATGCCGTGGGTCAGGCGCTGGACGGTGCGAGGCCTGGCCGTGATGCGCGACGCGAGCTCGGGGGCTCGTGGCATCAGCTCCGCTCACGGGGGACCGCGGGGGTCCGCGCTTGTCGAACCGCGCAGACGCCCACGCCATCTTGACGGTGAGAATCATTATCACTACGTTTGCGTTCGTCCCTTTTGCGAGTGGGCGCTTCGCGGAGCGCCCGAAAGTGTCGATCGCAGAGCCGGCGACGAGTGAGAACCGACCCGTCACGAGAGCGGAGTGATCGACGAATGAGAAGTCGCAGCGCCTGGACAGTTGTCGTACCCGTCCTGCTGGTGGTCGCCACGGGGTGTGGTGCCCCGGCGAACACCGACGGAGACTCCGGAGACCCGGCGGCGGCGCCGGTCAGCGTCGACAGCTGCGGGAGGGAGGTTGTCTTCGACTCGTCCCCGGAGCGCGTGCTCGCTGTCGGTTCGGAGGCGCCGTCGCTCCTCGTCGCCGCCGGCGCCGGTGACCGGCTGACGCACTACGCCGGCAGCCTGGAGGTCCCCTTCGACGCGGAGACCAAGGCCGCCCTCGACGGCGCCGAGCGCGTCACCGAGGACTCGCACGACGTGTCGTTCGAGATGATCGTCAGCGCCGGGGTCGACACCGTCATCGGCACTGACATCACCTCCGGTGTCGACATCGACTCCCTCGCGGCCCGCCTCGACGAGGCAGGCGTCCAGCTCGTCACCGTGAGCGGGTACTGCGCGGGCATCGTGGGCCGGTCCACCGGTGGTGCGAGCGGCTTCGACCTGATCTACCGGGACGTGGAGACCTACGGCCGGCTGTTCGGCACCGAAGACGTGGCGGCAGCTGCGGTGCAGGGCATGCGGGACCGCGTCGAGGCGGCCACGGCGCTCGCGGGGGAGCGGTCGGGTGAGAGCGCGGTCCCGCTCTACGTCGCCCCCGGCGGCCCGTTGGGCTCGTACGGCGGCGAGTCGTTGGTGTCGGAACAGCTGACGGTGCTCGGCCTGGAGAACGTGTTCGCAGACGTGCCGAAGCGCTACTTCGAACCGAGCACCGAGGAGCTGGTCGGCAGCGAGCCCGACCTCGTCTTCGCGATGTACCTGCCCACGGGCTCCTCGACCCTCGAGACCGACGAAGCCGTCGTGGAGGAGCTGCGCGGCCGACCTGAGCTCGCAGGCCTCGAGGCGGTCGACGACGACGCGGCACTGCTGCCGCTCAACTACTACTACACCTCTCCCGGGCCCCTGGCCGTGGACGGGCTCGAGCTGCTCGCCGAGCGGCTGGCCGACGCGTGAGCGGACCGGCAGGGCTCCGTAGTCGCCCGCACCGGCCTTCTCGCGGACGGTCGGGGCGGGCCATGGCGGCCGCTGCGACAGAGGTCGACTTCGTGAAGCTGAGCCCGACCCAGAACATGACCGTGCTGGTCACGAGCCGGCACGCTGTCGCCGACTATCGGTCCATCGCTGCCCAGCTCCTCTCCGCAGGGCACCTGCAGGCCGAGCAGGTAGGTTTCGTTCGCAGCGCGAGCACCCTCGAGGCGCAGGTGCGCCTGCACATGGCAGGGGACGAGTTCTGCGGCAACGCCTGCATGGCGCTCGCGGCGCTGACCGCCGCGGAGCTGGGGCTGGGCGTCGACGACCGGACCGACGTCACCCTGGAGGCCTCGGGCGCGGAGGCCCCCTTGACCTGCCGGGTCGAACGCCGGGACGCCTCCTACCAGTGCGAGCTCACGATGCCGCTGCCGGGACCGATCGAGCCGTACCCGTTCCCGGGGGTGGACGCCGGGCGGTCCTCCCTGGTCCGGTACCGGGACGCCGTGCACCTCGTGGTCGAGAGCGGGCGGCACGACCAGGCGCTGCGGGAGCAGGCCCAGGAGGTCGCCACGCGCCTCGCGGCGTCGGCGGGCGCGCCCGTGGTGGGCGTCATGCTCTACGACCCCGCGCGCCAGGAGCTGACCCCCCTGGTCAACGTCCCCTCGTTGGTCAGCATGGTGTGGGAGCGGAGCTGCGGGTCCGGGACCGCCTCGGTCGGCGCGTACCTCGCCGCCACGTCCGGCGCCGCGGTGCGCACGAGCGTCCACCAGCCCGGTGGCACCATGCACGTCCGGGCCGACCACGGAGACCGTGGAGTGACGGGCCTGCGGATCAGCGGGCAGGTCCGGGTCGTGGCCGAGGGGACGGCGTACGTCCATGGCTGACCTCGCGCCCCACGTGCCCCGCGTGGACACCACCCCGGCAGCGCCCGACCTCCTGCGGTCACTGCACGAGTACCGACGACGGTTCGTCGCGGCCGCCGACGGGTACGACGGGTCGACCCGCTGGGCCGCCGACCTCGAGGCCACTATGGCCGGCTACTCCCTGTTCGTGACCGACGAGCGGAACGAAGCACCGTTCCTCGCGCTCGAGCAGGAGGGCTCGCCCGGCACGGCCGAGCTAGTCGGCGACCTGCGAGCCCAGTCCGCGCGGTGCGCCGCGGTGATCGAGAAGTACCGTGCGCTGCGGCTCCTGGACGGCACCGAGGGGGCGTCCGGCTACTTCACCAACGTGGAGTCGAGCATCGCGGAGGAGTTCGGCGCGCTCGCGCCGAGCCCGCAGTCCTCGGTGCTCCTCGTCGGCGCGGGCTCGTTCCCGATGACCCTGCTGCACATCGCCGAGCGCACCGGCGCTCCTGTGGCCGGGGTCGACATCGACGAGGAAGCCATCGCTCTCGGGCGTCGCGTAGTGCGGCAGCTGGCGGCCTCCTCGGACATCACGCTGGAGTGCCGGGCGGTCGAGGACCTGCCCTTCACGCGACGTGCCACCCACGTGGTCTTCAGCTCCACGGTCGCGGTCAAGTACGACCTCCTGCACCGGTTGCACCCGCTGACCCGCGACGACGTCGTCGTCGCCATGCGATTCGGGGACGGGCTGAAGTCGCTGTTCAACTACCCGATGCAGCCCGTCGACCCGGAACGATGGCGCCTGGCGGAGACGATCCGCCGGCCGGACCAGGTCTTCGACATCGCGGTCTACACGAAGTCGCACGTCGCACGAGAGGCGGGATAGCGCATGCACGAGCTCGGGAACGTGCTCATCGCCGGGACGGGGCCGACGGCGGTGCAGACCGCCGTGCTGATCGGACGACTTGGAGGTGTCGTCGGGATCGCCGGGCGCGAGTCGGTGCGCTCGGAGGCGTTCTTCGGGTCGCTCGCCGGGAGCGGCGGCACCCTGCGGGTCGCCGTCCAGAACGACCAGCACCAGGCCCTGGCCGGGGAATGCCGGCTCGACCAGTGGTTCCGTGGTTACGCGGCAGTAGCGGGTGAGTGGAACACGCTGATCCTCACCGTGACCGCCGACGCCTATCTCCCGGTCCTGCGACAGCTGGACCGACGCGTCCTCGCGCAGGTCGACCGCATCGTCCTGCTCTCGCCCACGCTCGGCTCGAGCTTCCTGGTGCGTGAGTACGCCGTGCGGGAGGGCGCGGACCCGGAGGTCATCAGCTTCTCGAGCTATCTGGGTGACACCCGGTGGCCGGACGGCACGCCGGGCAGCACCGTGCTGACCGCCGGGGTCAAGCGCCGGATCTACGTGGGCTCGACCACCCAGGGCTCGGAGGCGCTGGGTCGCCTGCGCACCCTGCACGAGTCGGTCGGCGTCACCGCCGAGATCCGCGACCTCGCGATCGAGGCCGAGAGCAGGAACATCTCGCTCTACGTGCATCCGGCGCTGTTCATGAACGACGTGACGCTGGGCGCGGTGTTCGTCGAGCCCGAGCCCACGAGGTACGTCTACAAGCTGTTCCCCGAGGGGCCGATCACCCCGTCGCTGATCCGCACCATGGTCGCCATGTGGCAGGAGCTGACGGCCGTCGTCGTCGCGCTGGGCGGCACCGGCGTCAACCTGCTCGCGTTCATGCTCGAGGACAGCTACCCCGTGCGCCCGGAGAGCATCGGTGCGGCCGACGTCGCCGCATTCGAGTCCCTGCCCACCATCCACCAGGAGTACCTCGTCTACGTGCGCTACGCCTCTCTGCTGATCGACCCCTTCTCCGAACCCGACCGCGACGGGAGGTACTTCGACTTCTCGGCCATCCCGATCCGGCCGGTCTTCCGCAACGCCACCGGCGAGTGGGACGTCCCACGCATGCCGAAGGAGGACTACTACCGCACCAAGGTCATCCAGGGCGTGGCCCGGCACCTCGGCGTCGTGTGCCCGACGATCGACACGCTCCTGACCGCCTACGAGGCGCACCTGGAGCGGGCGACGAAGGCGCTGGCGGGCGAGCCGCTGTCCGACGCCTTCACCGTGGCGGACTTCGACACCGACCTGGCCATGATCCGCGCCGGCCTGGGGGAGGCGCCATGAGCGACACCGAGCTGACCGAGTCCGAGGCGCTGCCCAGCGAGCGACGGATCATCGCCGCGGTCTGGCCGACCCTGCTCGCCTCCGCCGTGGGCCTCCTGCCCTTCACCGTGTTCAGCACATATCTGGTGCAGATCGCCGACGACGCCGGCGACGGGTTCGCCGAGGTCGGGTCCCTGCGCGGGCTCGGCGGCATCGGCGCGGTCCTGGCCGGTGTCGCGCTGGCGCCGCTCATCGGGCGGCTGGCGCCCCGGCGGGTGGCCGCCGCGGCGCTGGTCCTGCTCGGGGTGGCCGCGGTGGTCGGCACGCTGTCCTTTGTGCCCGCCCTGGCGGCGTTCTGCCTGCTCACCGGGGTGTCGAACGCCCTGCTGTACCCGGCGCTCTCCACGGCGGCGGCGGACCGGTTCGGGTCCGGGCCCGGCGCGAGCCGGGCCGCGACGCTTGTGATGACGTCCCAGACGCTGGCATCCACGCTGGGGGCGCCGCTGATCGTCCTGCCGACCCTGTGGTGGGGCTGGCAGGGCGACCTGCTCGCGATCGCCGTGCTGGCCTTCGTGCTGGCCCCGCTGCTGTTCGGCTTCGGCCGGGACGAGACAACCGCCGAGCAGGGCGGCCAACGGCTCGGCTACCTCGCCGCGTTCCGCACGCTGGCGGCCGTGCCGGGAGCGCTTCCGCTGCTCCTGGTGGCGTTCGCACGGGCGGGGGCCTTCATGGGCCACCTGGCGTTCCTGGCCCCGCTGTACACCGACCGGTTCGACCTGACACCGACGCTGTTCGCGTTCGTCTGGACGGTCAGCGGAGGGTCGTTCTTCGTCGGCCACCTCGTCGCCGGCCGGATGCTCAACCTCGACGAGTCCGACCATCGGGCTCGCCGCGTGATGGCGATCAGCCTCCTGACCGCACTCCTCGCGCTCGTCGGGGTGTACGTCGCTCCGGTGCTGCCGCTCGCGCTGCTCTGCACGGCGGTGCTGTCGGCCAGCCACGCCGTGGTTGCGGCGGCGGTGGTGACCCTGCTCGTGCGGCGCTGCTCAGAGGTACGCGGACCCGCGCTGAGCCTCAACGCCGCGGGGATGAGCCTCGGCCTGTTCCTCGGCACGGCGGCCGCGGGGGCCGGGCTGGGAGTGGCCGGCTACACGGGGGCGGCGGTGGTACTTGCCGCCCTGACCGTCCTCGCGCTCGGCGCGGTACTCACTCTCCGGGACTCTGCCCGGTGACCGCGGCCCACGACGACCTGCACGACGATCTGGACGACGACCTCGAGCACGACCAGCGGCGGCGCCGCGCCGTGCTCTGGATCGGCGGACTGCTGGCCGCGCTGGTCGTCACCCTTCCGGTCGCGATCGGGCTCGGCCCCGTGGCGATCCCGCTGGACACGGTGGCCCAGGTGGTGAGCCGGAACGTCTTCGGCGTGCCGGTCGAGGTCACGTGGAGCCCGGCCCAGGAGTCCATCGTCTGGCTGCTGCGGGTGCCGCGCGTGCTGCTGGGTGCGGCCGTGGGGGCCGGGCTCGCGATCGCCGGTGTCGCCCTCCAGGCACTGACCCGCAACATCCTGGCCGAGCCTTACCTCCTCGGGGTGACCTCCGGGGCGTCGACCCTCGCCGCCGCGTCCATCCTGTTCGGCTTCGGCGCCGGGATCGGCTCGAGCTCGCTCGCGGGCAGCGCCTTCCTGGGCGCCCTCGCGGCAGGAGTCGGGGTCTTCCTGCTCGCCCGGGTCGGTGGGCAGATGACCTCGACACGGCTGGTGCTGGCCGGAGTATCTGTCGGCTACGTGCTGCACGCGATGACGTCATTCCTGATCTTCGCCTCCGACGACCCCGACGCCGGACGCTCCGTGCTGTTCTGGACGCTCGGGTCCCTGACGATGGCCACCGGCCAGTCCGCTCTGGTCACGTGGGCAGTGGTGCTCGCGACAGTGACGCTGCTGCTGGTGTGGGCCCGCCACCTGGACGCCCTGGCCATCGGGGACAGCACCGCCCAGGCGCTCGGCGTCTCGCCGACCCGTCTCCGCGCGGCAGTCATGGTGGTGGTCGCCCTCTGCGTCGGGGCGCTCGTCGCGGCCTCGGGCGGCATCGGGTTCGTCGGCCTGATCATCCCGCACGTCGCGCGCATGTGCGTCGGGACCGGACACCGCCTGCTGCTCCCGGTCGCTGCGCTGCTCGGGGCGATCTTCCTGGTCTGGGCAGACGTCCTCGCACGGATCGTCCTCGCGCCGCAGGAGCTGCCCCTGGGGATCCTCACCGCCATCGCCGGGGCGCCGCTGCTGTTCCTGCTCGTCCGCCGCCTCAACTCGACCCGCTGACCCGCGGCCACGCAAGGAGCCCCATGATCTCAGCGAGCGATGTCTCCGTCGACTACGACGGCACCCTGGTGGTCGACGGCGTCGGGCTGCACGCGGGTCCGGGCGAGATGGTTGGGCTGATCGGACCGAACGGCAGCGGCAAGACCACCTTCTTGCGCACCCTGTACGCTGCCCTGCGTCCGCGGGCCGGCCTCGTCACCATCGACGACCAGCCGGTCGCGACGCTCCGTGGGGCCGAGCTCGCCCGGCGGGTCGCCGTCGTCGCCCAGGAGACCCCCTCGGACCTGCCCGTGACCGTCGCGGACATGGTGCTGCTCGGCCGCGCCCCGCACCGCAGCGCCCTCGCCGCGCTCAGCCGGCAGGACCGCCGGGCGGCCGCGGCCGCCCTGACCCGGGTCGGCGCCCGGCACCTGGCCGACCGTCGGTACGCCACGCTGTCCGGCGGGGAGAAGCAGCGCGTGCTGGTCGCACGGACACTGGCCCAGCAGGCCGACCACCTCCTCCTGGACGAACCGACCAACCACCTCGACATCGGCTACCAGCACGAGCTGCTGCGGATGGTCGGACAGCTCGGGGTGACCACCGTCGTCGTCCTGCACGATCTCAACCTGGCCGCCCGCTACTGCACGAAGCTGGTCCTGCTCGACCGCGGCCGGGTAGTGGTCGCCGGAACACCCGACGACGTGCTGACCCCGGACACGCTGCGCCGGGTCTACGGGATCCACGTCGAGCGGGTGACCGTGAGCGGCTGCCTGCAGCTGGTCTTCAGCCCGGTCGATGAGCACGAGCGACAGGATGTGCCGGGGGCGTGATCAGCTGACCCTTGTGGCCGGTAGGACGACGGCGACCCGGACGGTTCCGGACGGCGCTACAAGGTTCCTGCAAGGTTCCTGCAAGGCAGGCTCGCCATGGTGGTACCCACTCGAGAGCAGAGCGGCTACGACATGGTGGAGCAAAAATGAAGAAGAGATCGTCACCGCACGCGTCGACGACGAAGGCGGCGGTCGCCGCCGCTGCAGGCATGTTGCTGGCCGCATCTCTGCCGGCCGCACCGGCGTCGGCCGTTGTCGGTACCGCGGACGGGAACGCGGCGTACGCGTTCACCGCACGACTCGACATCGGCGACAGCGAGCGGGCCTGCAGCGGCGCGCTGGTGTCGGACCGCTGGATCCTCACGGCGGCGAGCTGCTTCGTGGACGATCCGTCCGCGGGTCTGGACGTGCCGGAGGGCCCTCCCGAGCTCTCGACGGTCGCCACCATCGGCCGGGTCGACCCGACGAGCAGCGCAGGCCACGAACGCAAGGTCATCGAGCTCGTCCCGCACGAGACACGGGATCTCGTCCTGGCGCGGCTCGATCGGGCGGTCGACGGCATCGATCCGGTAGCGATCGCGTCGTCGGCGCCTACGACGGCAGACCAGCTCCTGCTCGCCGGATTCGGTCGCACGGCCACCGAGTGGGCACCGCTGGCCCTGCACACCGGGACGTTCCGCGTGGGTGCCGTCGCGGGCAGCGACATCACGATCGCCGGGAACAACAGCGCCTCGGTCTGCGCCGGAGACACCGGTGCACCCGTCCTGCGGGGCGGCGAGCTCGTCGCGGTCGCCAGCAGGTCCTGGCAGGCCGGCTGCTGGGGTGCAGACCCGGACGAGACCCGGAACACCGCGATCGGCGTCCGGGCCGACGACGTGACCGGCTGGGTCACCGAAGCCCTGGACAAGCCGAGGATCGTCGACTTCAACTGCGACGGCGTGCGCGACCTCGCGATCGCGGACCCCGAGGCGACCGTGGACGGTCTGGCCCAGGCCGGTGCGGTTCGGATCATCTACGGGGGTTCCCGGGGCACGATGCTGATCACTCAGGCATCACCTGGCGTCGCCGGAGATCCCGAGCCCAGCGACCGGTTCGGCCACAGCATGGCGACCGTCGACAAGAATCTGGACGGGTGCACGGACCTGGTGGTCGGGACACCGTACGAACACCTGGACGGCGCGAGTGACACCGGGTGGGTGGAGATCATCCACGGCTCGCGGGAGGGCCTGACCAACGGGCCGGCGGACGTCACGTACGCGCAGGGACAGGGCGAAGGCTCGCTCGGTGTGTCCGCTCCTGAGGCCGGGGACCTGCTGGGTTACTCAGTGGCGGCCGGGCATGCAGCTGACGGTACGCCGTGGCTCGTGATGGGCGTGCCGGGGGAGAGCCTGGGTTCGACCGCTACCGCCGGAATGATCCTCTACAGCTTGGGATCGATGGCTCCGCGGGCCGTCCACCAGGATGTCGAGGGCGTCGAGGGCGGGGTCGAGGCGGGTGACAGGTTCGGGCAGGTCGTCACGGGCGACAGCCACTTCTTCGCCGTAGGTGTCCCGTACGAGGCCATCGGTAGTCATGCTGCCTCGGGTCTCGTGCACGTGTTCGAGCACCGTCTCAACAGCGAGGGCCGGCCCGCGCAGTTCCTGGCGATCCAGCAGAACACCACCGGTGTCAGCGGAGACTCGGAGCCCGGGGACGAGCTCGGGGGCGCGCTCGACATGACGGAGTACCGCCCATCGGGCGCGGCGTCGCCGACCGATTCGCTCCTGGCCGTCGGAGCGCCAGGAGAGTCCCTCGTCCATCCGGCGAACGGTGGTGACCGCGACGGCGCGGGGCGGGTCGCGACGATCCACCTGCGGTCGAATGGTGGCTGGTCCCAGGTCGGCGACGTCGGTCAAGACGTCGAGGGCATGTCCGGCGGGCCGGAGCAGAACGATCACTTCGGTGCCTCCGTGGTGATCACGAGCACGGATCCGGCAGATGCCTCAGGGGACACCATGGTCCTCGCCGTGGGTGTGCCGGACGAGGACCCGGCCGCCCTCCGCGACACGGGTGCCGTCCAGGTGCTCGCCGGGCTCGACTCGTTCAGAGCGCCGGTCGAGAACCACTACTGGCTGGAGCCGGGACGCGGAGGCATTCCCGGCAGTCTCGGAGTCGGCGAGCGGGTCGGACAAGCCTTGACGGGCACCGACGAGCATCTCTACGTCGGGATGCCCGACGACCGGTCGAATCACGGATCGGTCCATGTCGTCCCCTGGAGCAACGTGACGGGCGGCACCACGCGAGCGGTGACCACCTACCGGCCCGGTACCGGCGGCATCCCGGCGACGGGCGTCGCGTTCGGTTCCTCGATCCAGTGATCTGACGGCGAGGTGGTGCGGCCGGGCGATCGGCCGCGCCACCTCGCCTGGAAGGAGCAAGTCATGCCAGGAACAACTCGCCGGAACTCAGGAGTGACCATGAGATACCTGTCCAGGGCCGGCATCGCCGCGGGGATCACCGCCGCCGTGCTGGCCACCTTCCTCGCTGCCCCCGCGATGGCGGGCGCGGTGCGGGGCGAGGTCGTCGCCGACGACCTCCCACCGTTCGCGGTGGAGACCTTCGACTACCCGCGGTCGGCGGAGATCTTCGAGGAGCACGGCATCCTGCTGGAACGGGGAGACGGTCACATCGTCGCCGACCTCGAGTGCGCGACACAGCCCGACGAGGAGGGCATCGGGGCGATGAGGGTCCGGTACACGGTCGAGTCGGGTGGGGCCAAGACACTATGCCTCGTGGTCCGCGGTGACGAGGGCCGTATCGACCTACGTGTGCCGAACGTGTACAGCATCCGCGGCGACGGGTACGAGACCGGGACGGGCCACGACTTCACGGCGGTCGTCGACACGCCGTCGGGCGCCCCGGTGGAGATCGAAGGGGAAGGCGACACATATACGCCTGTCGGTATCGGGGCCGATCCGGACTCCGAGCTGACGGTTCTCCTGCGGATCACGGTCTGACTCCGCCGGACGGCACAGGTGTCGTCCCGGATCGTCAAGGCGCCAGGCGCGTCGCCCTTCTGCGGGCGCACGAACTGCTCGGCGCGGCACCGCCCGACTTGCTCCGATATTCACCGTAGGTCTGACCATTGATGGAGGCTGGGATGTTGCGACGATTGGTTGCCGCGCTGGCGGGCGCAGCAGTGATCATGGCCGGTCTGGCGGCCCCCGCTATGGCGGTGACCGGGGGCGACCCGGCCGCGTCAGGTAGTGCGCCATACCTGGTGAAGGTCCGAACGGGGGGCGAGCGCTCCTGCTCCGGCGCCCTCGTGCGCCCGCAGTGGGTGCTCACGGCGGCCTCCTGCATCGCCGGCGACGACGGTTCGCTGACGACCGGGAGACCACCGGCGGCCGTGAAGGCGGTCGTGGGCGGCGCGCACGCCGGTACCCCGGCGCGGACCCTCGAGGCGGACCGGGTGGTGCCGCACCCTGACCGGGACGTGGCACTGATCCGCCTCGTCCTGCCCGCCGAGGGGATCACGCGCGCCACGATCCCCTCGACGGCCCCTGTCACGGGCGCCGCGTCGGTCATGGGGGGATTCGGCCGCACGGCTGACACCTGGGTGCCCGACGCCGCCGAGCGTGCCACGGGCGTCGTCGGGGAGGTGAGCGCGGCGACCTTCACCTGGTCGGACGCGGACGGAGCGGCGGGTGCGTGCCTCGGGGACGCCGGTGCGCCCGTGGTCGGCTCCGGTGGGGCGGCGGTGCTCGGGCTCGCTGTCGGCTCGGACGGTGCACGATGCCTCGCTGAGGCGAGCGACCCCGCGGCCGTGACGACCGTGGTGCGTGTGGACGGCCTCGGTGACTGGGTGGACCGGAACGCGCCCGCTCTGAGCGCCCAGTTCGGCTGGGAGCACCGCAGCACGACCGCGGGTATCGGCGGATACGACCTCGCGTCGGCGGCCGACAAGGTGATCGCCTTCGACTACGCGCACAGCGGCCGGGCGGACCACCTCCTGATGTACCGGCCAGGCTCGAACATCGTGCAGGTCGCGCGCCGCAACCCCGACGGAACGTACGCGCAGGTGTACCGGAGCACGGCCGGCCTGGGCGACTGGGCGCTGGACAACGCGGTGGACAAGATCATCGCGTTCGACTTCGAGGGCGACGGGAAGCTGGACGACCTGATGGTGTACCGCCGGGGCGTGGGCTCCGAAACCGTGCGGAACCTCGCGGTGTACAGCCAGGACGCGTCAGGTCAATTCGTCAAGAAGTACCAGAACGCGGCGGGGCTGGTACGCAACGGGGACGATCCCCAGCTCCTCCCGGTTGACTTCGACGGTGACGGCCGGCTCGACGAGATCATGCAGTACGACCCCAGCGTCGGCGGCACGGCGGCGGTGGTGGCCGGCCCGAGCTTCGGCTACCTGATGCCGCACACCACGTCGCTCGGCGGCTGGACCTTCGCCTCTGGCGACCGCGTGGTCCCGTTCGACCGGGACCACGACGGCAAGAGCGACGACCTGTTCGTGTACCGACCGGGAACGGCCCAGAAGTACGCGGTCCTCAGCCGGAACACGAGCGGCGGCTACTCCACGGTGGACACTGCCACGTGGACGTCGCTGGACAACGCCGCCGACCAGGTGGTCGCCATGGACTACGACCACGACGGCCTGGACGACGATCTCGTGGCCTACCGTCCGGTTGCCGGCGGCTTCGGCCGGGTCAGCGCGATCACCTGGGACGCCGCCACCGACACCTATGCGCCGCTCACCGGCCCGCGGGACGGCGGCCTCGGCGGGTTCGACCTGACGAACAACGCCGACCGGCTGGTCCCGTTCGAGGGCACTGGTACCGGCTCGCGCACTCTTGTGCTCGGTTACCGGCCCGGCGCGAAGAGCGCCTGGGCGATGAAGCGGCTCGACCGCGGCGAGAGCCAGTACGAGCTCGCGCACGAGAGCAACGCGGGCGTGGCCGGGTTCGACCTCTCGAACGCCGCCGACAAGGCCATCGCCTACGACTTCGACCACACCGGCAGGGCGGACCATGTGCTCCTGTACCGGCCCGGCGGGCGGCTCGTCGTCATCGCCGAGCGCCGGGCGGACGGCACGTACGCCGAGGTGCACCGCGGCATGGGCATCGGCGACTGGCCGCTCACCAATGTGGCGGACAAGATGGTCGCGTTCGACCTGGAGGGCGACGGCAAGCTGGACGACCTGCTGGTGTACCGGCCGGGCGTGGGCTCCGCCGACGTGCGGAACGTCGCGATCTACAGCCGTGACGCTTCGGGCCAGTTCGTGAAGGAGTACCAGAACGCCTGGGGCGTGGTCCGCAACGCGGAGGACCCGCAGCTCGTCCCAGTGGACTATGACGGTGACGGCCGGCTCGACGAGATCATGCAGTACGACCCGGGCGCGGGCGGCACGGCCGCGGTGGTGGCCGGCCCGACCTTCGGCTACGTGATGCCGCACACCGCATCGCTGGGCGGCTGGGCCTTCGCCGCCGGTGACCGGATCACTCCGTTCGATGCCGACCATGACGGGAAGCCGAACGACCTGCTCGTGTACCGGCCGGGTACGGCCAAGAAGTACTCGGTCGTCAGCCGCGACACCACGTCCGCCTACACCAAGCAGTCCGAGGGCACATGGCCCGCTCTGGGCAGCGCGACGAGCCGGGTGGTCGCCACCGCGTACGACGACGACGGGAAGCCGGACGACCTGGTCGCCTACTCGCCGGGCACGACGATGTCGGCGATCCGGACTGCCACCGCAAACGGGTTCACCGAGATCCGCCCTGACCAGGCCGGCGGCCTCGGCGGCTACTCCCTGCGGAACGCGCAGGACCAGCTCGTCAGCGTCGCCGCCGCGGACGGCGGCAAGGCACACCTGTTCGGGTACCGCCCGGCCCAGAAGCTGGCAGTGGTCCTGGACCGCACCCGCAAGCCGGACGCGGCGGTCACGGTCTCGCGGCCGACAGGGGCCACGTCGCTGGTCGAGCGGTTCGCCTACCCGGACGCAGCGCGGATCGGGGAGCAGCTCGGCATCGAGCTCATCTCGGGCGACGGCAACATCGTCGTCGACGCCGAGTGCGCGACGGTGCCCGACGAGGAGGGAGTGGGGGCGATGAGGGTCCGGTACACCGTCGAGTCCGGTGGGGCGCTCACGCTGTGCCTGATGGTCCGCGGTGACTCGGGCCGTATCGACCTGCGTGTGCCGAACGTGTACTCGATCCGCGGCGACGGATACGAGACCGGCGCGGGTCACGACTTCACCGCGGTCGTCGACACGCCGTCTGGTAACCCGGTGGAGATCACCGGGGATGCCGATTCGTACACGCCGGTCGGTATCGGCGCCGATCCGGACTCCGAGCGGACCGTGCTGCTGCAGATCACCGTCTGACAGGCGCTGCCCGCCGTACACCACTGCAGCGCCGAGGCGGGTGGGTTCCTGCCCGGGCGCGCTCGCCGATCGTCAGTCATCTGGATGGAGAGGACCTGAAATGTCGTGGCCAAGATTATCGAGCTTCAGAGCAGGTACCGTGCTAGTCGCCGTCCTGGCGGCAAGTCTGGTGGTGCCCGGCGTCGTGCCGGAGGCGAATCAGGCCTATGCCGAGGAACTGCCTTCCGAGGTGGCGTGCACCCGGGCCGGTGTGCTTGCGGCACGCGATGCGGGCGGACCGCAGGTCAGGGAGGCTGCAGAGGCCGCGTTGGTGGGCGGCGAGGAAGAAATGTGCGCTTTCGTGCGCGAACAGTGGGGTGAGTTGGAGCTGGTGGATCGCGAGATCTTCGCCAACCAGATGCTCGCCAGCGGCGGCCCGGCGATGAAGGACGCTGTCACGCCGCTGCTCGACGCGCAGGACCCCGAGGCGCTTGGCGCGTTCCTCGCGAATGGCTGGAACGACCCGTGGCTGGCCGACCAGGAGATTCGGATCAGCCAGCTGGCGGCAGCGGGTGGGCCACAGGTCAACCAGGCTGCCCGGGTTGCGTTGGACGCGGGATCACCGGACGACCTCGAACGGTTTCTGTCCGAGGATTGGGCGCAAGCCCATCGTGCGGACGTGGAACTTCGGGTCAATCAGGCCCTCGCCTCAGGCGGGCCGCTGGTGAGGGAAGCCGCGGCGAGGGCACTGGACGATGGCCGATACTCAACACTCACCCGGTTCCTCGACATCGACTGGGGTGTGGCGGCAGCAAGGGATCACGAGAGCGAGACGATTACCGACCTGGTTCGTGCGGTCGAGACCGAAGGCAGCAAGGCAGAAGCAGCGATGAACGCTGCCGTGGACGAAGCCGACCGGGCCGAGAAGTCTGCAGGGTTGGCCAAGAAGGCCGCGGTGAAGGCCCGTGACGAGGCGCGAGCGGCGGGCAACGACCGTCAGCGTGCAGAAGTCGCAGCGAGCAAAGCCGCACGTGCCGCACGGGGCGCTGCTGCGGCGGCCGGCAAAGCAGTTGGTGCGGCCAATGAGGCTGCCGCGGCAGCTCAAACTGCGGCGAATGCCGCGGCCCGCGTAGCCCTCGCTGCTGCCAGGGCAGAGCAGAAGGCAGCGGAAGCAGCCCGCGCAGCGGCAGCAGCACGAAACGACCGTGATGCCGCCGCCGACGCCAGGGACAAGGCGGCTGAGGCGAATGCTGCCCTGGCCGATCTGAGCGATATCGAGCAGGCGATGGACCACGCCTTCGACGCGTTGGACGCAGTGGATGACGCCTTTGCAGCTGTGACGTCCGCAGTGACCAACGCCCAGGATGCCTACGCGGCGGCCCAGGCCGCTGCGGAGGCCGCGAACGCGGCCGGTGCCGATGCGGAGGAGGCGTATGCGGCGGCGGCACGTGCCCGCGCCGCTGCGATCCGCGCGCAGGAAGCCGCGGACGAGGCGGTCGACTTCGCTAGGTATGCCCGTGAGCAGGCGATCATCGCTCGTGATGCTGCGGAGTCAGCCGTGATCCACGCGCGGAATGCGGCACGAGCGGCAGAAGACGCCGCCGAGCATGCCGGAGATGCCGCCGACGCGGCCCAGCGTGCCTTGGAAGACGCCGACACTGCGTCTGAAGCTGCCGGTGCTGCGCGAGATGCTGCGGAACAAGCGCATATGGTCTTTACGGAAGCCCGCAGGCAGGACCGGCTCCGGCTTGCCCGCGAGCGTGACCAGATGATCGAAGCAGCGCGTGATGTCGCGCAGGCGGTCGAAGACGCCAGCTGGTCGGATGGCCCGGGGCCCAGCTCGCCGCGAGCGCAATGGCGGCCCCCGGCCGTGGAGGAGGCGCTTCGGGAGGCGACTGACCCGAACACCCCGAGGGACATCGCCGTCGCACGAGCTCGTGAAGCAGCGCTCGGACTGGTCGACTCGGGAGGAACCTGGACGCGAGAGGCTGCACGGAGCGCGCTGACAGGTGAGGACGAGCAGGTGCTCGCCTTCGCACGTGAAGGACTCCGGCGTGCGGAAGGTATGGACGACCGGACGACCCTGGCTGGAATATCGGCCGCCGGTACAGAGTCCATGCGCACCGCGGCCCAGGCAGTGCTAGCGGGCACGGACGCCGAGGTCGCATCCTTCCTTGAGAATCCGGAATACCCCGAGCGAGTCGTGGAGTTCGACCTCGCGGTCAACCAGGTTCTCGCTTCAGCTCGCGAGTCGGGCGACCAACATACGGTGGCGGCAGCAACGAATGCCCTGGATGACGGGTCGGTTTCGGTGCTGGGAGATTTCCTCGAGACAGGGATGTTTGCCGGGCAGGAGGCGGACGATGAGATCAAGGTGACCCAAGTACTTGGGAGTGCTCCAGCGGGCAGTGAGCTGAGGATCAACGCTGAGGTTGCGCTCGAAGGCCCCCCGGCGTTCCGCGAGCTGTTCCTGAAGACAGGGCAGTACGAGGCAGGTGCGCGTGACCAACGCACCGCCGCACACGTGCAGACGATGACGTCGTTGGTGGCTCAGGCCGCCGAAGTGGCGATGCGCGCGACGGAGAACGAGAAAAGGGCATGGGAGGAAGCTGCGCGAGCCGCCGGGGCCGCTCAGGACGCGGCGAACTACGCCGGCCAGGCTGTCACGGCAGCGAACGAGGCGGGACGGCATGCCTCCGCGGCCGTCGCGGCTGCCGACGAGGCGAGAGGGTCCGCCGCAGCAGCGAAACGGTCCGCGGACAGCGCTTTGGCGGCTGCCAACGATGCGCGGAAATCAGCCCAGGCGGCGGCAGGATCCGCTGCCTTCGCACGCGTCGCACACGTGCAATCCGTCAAGTTCGCTCGCTCCGCCGCAGAAAGCGCGGAAGAGGCATGGTCCGACGCAAGAGAGGCCGGCGAGAGCCTCGCCGAAGCGGCCGAACATGCAATCGATGCCTACAACGCCGTGTACAAGATGATGGAAGACGCGATCTGGGAAGAAGCCTGGGGCACGGTCCAGCAGAACTATCCCCAGGGCTGCAGAGTGTTTCCATTGTTCGCGTTCCGGTACGACAAGGGTCTGGACAGCGGATGCCAGCAGGATGTCTACGATATGGCGCAAGCCATCATCGACAATGATTTCGATCGCGGACCGATGATGCAACAGAACGCGAAGTACTGCTGGAGGACGTTCGTTTCCGGTACCCTGTATGCGCGTTGCATGGAGTATGTGGGGAGCTTGAACTTCGACAACTACGTAGAAGACCAGATGAGTTTGGATGCTGTCTTCGTCTCGTATCAGTTCCTCGAACCGGTGGCTCTTATCGCGCTCGATCATCAAATGGGTCGCATGCCGGATGCGTTGTGCTCCGCAACGGCTCGATTGTGCAGGAACATCGTCGAGCGCGTCGTTGATCAACTGTCCGACGTCGTGGTTCCTGAGGACCCGTATTCGCTGGAGTACTGGGAGAGTTGGGTCGGTGCATGGGAAGAATGGTTCAGGATCCCGAATATCGAAGAGGTCTCATCCGATAACGCCCGGATGATTGAGGAGTATCGCAATTCTGCCTGCCTGGCGATCGAAGGAAGCGGGGGACTGTCGCCGCAGCAATGTGTCAACCAGCGCGTCAATGCTGCCTTGGACGACCTGTCCTGGGACCCGCCATCGCTGGAGGTTAGGGAGTGGACGGTCCGCATGACGCGGGACCGCATGGTGGAGATTCTCAGTCGCCAAACGTGGGAACACTTCGCGGTGCATCCTTCTGATGTCAGGAAGTATTTCGCACGCGGCGACACGGTGGCTGATCTAGATCGCTACCTCGCGGAAGTGGTTCGGCACAACGAGGATCGAATAGTCGACTACCTGGAGGGGCGCTCACCGGTTTCGCTGTTCAGTCGTGAGATCGGCGGGAGCATTTACGTGGTGGTGCTGCAAAGGGATGGAAATATCGCACAGTTCTACCGCTGGTAGCTGCTATTTCTGTGTCGATCTCATCCGAGAGGAAGGATTTGCAGTGAACCCTCAACATGTCCGTGCTGCGATCGGTGGCGCAACTTCAGCCGCCGTTGTGATGGCGACGTTGGTGCTCATGCCTGCTGCCACCGCAGTGGTCGGGACGGCGTCGGAGAACGAGTACGCGTTTACCGCGCGGCTCGAGATCAGTGGCGAGGAGGACGGGCGCGCCTGCTCCGGTGCGCTGGTCGCGACGTCGTGGGTGCTCACGGCGGCGAGCTGCTTCTCCGAGGATCCGGCATCCGGCCTGCCACCGGCCGCGGGAGCACCGGAGATGGCCACGGTCGCCACGATCGGTCGCGCCGACCTGACCACCGACTCGGGCCAGGAGCGCGACATCGTCGAGCTGGTCCCGCACGAGTCACGTGACCTCGTCCTGGCTCGCCTGTTCGGCCCGGTTCCGGAGATTGCGCCGGTCGCGCTGGCGGACGAGCCGCCTGCGGTCGGCTCCGAGCTCGTCGTGCCGGGCTACGGCAGGACGGCGACCGAGTGGGCACCGCTGGAGCGTCATACGGGCACCTTCGTGGTCGATTCCGTCTCGGGCGGAGACATCGCCATCACCGGTCAGGACGACGCGTCGGTCTGCGCCGGCGACACCGGCGGGCCTGCCCTACGGGTGACGGCGGCCGGTCCTGAGCTGGTCGCGGTGAACAGCCGCTCCTGGCAGGGTGGCTGCTTCGGGAGCGACCCCACCGAGACCCGCACCGGCGCTGTCGAGGCCCGGGTCGACGACGTCTCGGACTGGATCCAGGAGGTCGTGCAGCGAGAGGAGCCCGAGCCACCGCCTGCCGCAGCTGCCGGCTGCGTTCCGGCACGGTGCCTCCCGGACTTCAGCGGGGACGAGCGCGCCGACGTCGTCGGCGTCGACGCCGACGGCTATCTCTGGCACCACCGCCAGGCAGCGGACAACAGGCTCGGCTCCGGCCACCGGTTCGGCCAGGGCTGGGACACCTGGAAGTTCGTCATGACCGCTGACTGGAGTGGTGACGGCGCGGACGACGTGGTCGGGGTCGATGCCAACGACGACCTCTGGTACTACGCGCATCAGCGGTCCGTCGAGGGCGTGGACTACTTCAGCAGCCGTGTCCGGATCGGCACGGGCTGGGGAAACATGACCAAGGTGATGGCGGCGGACTGGACCGGCGACGACCGCGCCGACGTGCTGGCAGTGAACGGTGCGGGCGACCTCCTGCTCTACGGGCACGGAAGCGGCAACAACTTTGTCCCGCAGGTCAAGATCGGTCACGGGTGGAACGGTATGCGTCTGGTCACCGCGGACGACGTGACCGGCGACGGCCGAGCCGACCTGCTGGCTGTCGATGCCTCGGGGACGCTCTGGTTGTACCCGCACGCCAGCGGCAACAGCTTCGGTGCCCGGACGCAGCTGGCAACGGCGTGGAGCGACGTCACGACGATCGTGGCGGCGGACTGGAGCGGCGACGGTACGGCGGACGTCATCGCCCGCAACGCCAACGGCGACCTGAATTACTACGCTCACTGGTACAACACGACCCGCGGCCACTACCTCGCCGCACCGGTGAAGGTCAGCCAGGGCTGGGGCACCTGGCACCACATCGGCTGAACCCGGCGCCGGACGGTCCCACCCTTTCGGGTGGGGGCGTCCGGCATGTACGCGACCGACCGATGACTTCCGCCGCGCCCGTCGTCGACCATATGACTGGTCCGAATGACTGGTCCGAGGAAAGGAACCCATCATGGTCACCACGCTCCGCAGCTTCAGCGGCTTTTCGGTCGACGACGTCGATGCCGCCCGCCACTTCTACCGCGACACCCTTAACCTGCCCGTACGGGACAACGCGATGGGCGCGCTCGAGCTCGATCTCACCGAGGGGTCGTCCGTGTTCGTCTACGCCAAGGGGGAGGCCCACGCACCGGCGTCGTACACGGTGCTCAACCTGGTGGTGCCGGACATCGATCAGGCGGTGACGGAGCTGGAGGCGGCAGGGGTGAGCCTGATCCGCTACCCCGGGTTCGACCAGGACGAACGCGGGATAGCCCGCAGCACCGACCCGTCCCAGGGCCCGACGATCGGCTGGATCGCGGACCCGGCGGGCAACGTCATAGCGCTCATCCAGGACTGACCTCGGGCTTGCACCGAACGGGCATCTGAGCAGGCATCGAGCAGACAGCCCGGACCGTGATGTCGAGCCCGGCGTGGCGGCTCCGTCCCAGGGATAGGTGCGGCCAAGGTGGTCGCACCCCCCAAGAACCGGAAGGACAGCCGCCATGGCCACCGCAGAAGACCTGGACCGCGCCATCGACTCGCAGTGGGACTGGGTCGCCGAGCACACCCGCACGTATCTGGAATCGGGCGGCACCAAGGGCCACGAGAGCAACGGGGTGCGCAACCTCGTGCTCGCGACCACCGGACGCCGGTCCGGTCTGCCGCGTCGCAACTGCCTGATCTACGGCACCTCGGGGGACGAGTTCGTGGTCGTCGCCTCCAAGGGCGGCGCCGATCAGGACCCCGCATGGTTCCTGAACCTCCAGACGGAACCGAGCGTCGGCGTGCAGGTCGGCACGCGCCGGTTCACCGCGCGGGCCCGGGCGGCGTCGTCCGCCGAGCGGGCGCCTCTCTGGGCCCAGATGGTGGAGATCTTCCCGCTCTACGGCGAGTATGCCCAGAAGACCGACCGCGAGATCCCGGTCGTCCTGCTCACCCCGGTGAACGGATCCGGAGCCCACGCGACTGAGTAGCTTTCCAGTATCGTTCGAAGCATCGGTTCGGTGGCTCGTCCCTGGAAGGTGCACGTGAGCTCTGCACAGATCCCCAGCGGTGTCTCGCTCGGCAAGATCGAACAGGCGCTGGACGGCGGTGACCGGCCACCGGTCGGTCGTTACCGTCTCGACCTCGCGACCGGTGAGTGGGCGTGGTCCGACGAGGTGTACCGGATGCACGGCTTCGAGCCGGGCGAGGTGGTGCCGACGACGCCGCTGATGCTGTCGCACAAGCATCCGGACGACCGCGGACGGGTGGACGGCGTGCTGCGGCGCGCGGCCGAGACCGGGCAGACGTTCAGCTCGGTGCACCGCATCCTCGACGCCAAGGGCAGCACCCGCACGCTGGCGGTCACCGGCCAGGGCAAGCGGGACCCCGCCACGGGCCGGGTGACCGAGCTGTTCGGCTACTTCATCGACGTCACCGACTCCCACCGTGCGGCGGCGGCGCGGGACGCGACCGCCTCGATCAAGGCCTCGGACGAGCGGCGGGCCGTGATCGAGCAGGCCAAGGGCGTGCTCATGGTGGTCTACGGCATCGAGGACACGGCGGCGTTCGACCTGCTGCGGGCGGCGTCCAACCGGTCCAACATCCAGGTGCGGGACATCGCGACCACGCTGGTGAACCTGTTCTTCGGGCCGGAGGTCACGGACGTCCCGACCCGCGAGGCGATCGAGCAGTTCCTGGTCGACCCCCGGCCCCAGCTGGACGCCTGATCTCGCCCCACCGACACCCAACCGGGCGTACGGCATCGGTGTTGAGAGCTAGCCGTCGGCTTCCGGCGGGTCGACGGGTTCGGCGCCGCGCTCGATGCGCACCCCGGCGAACTCGACGTCCACGGGTTCGGCGAACCGCCGTCCGTTGATCTCGTCGTGCCGCATGAAGGTCGGCGGGTCCACGTGCACACGCAGCGTGTACCCGCCGTCCTCCGGGAGGTCCCAGTTGCGCGCGTAGTGGTAGAGCATCGGGTGCCAGACCAGCTCCTGCGCGTACGGACCGAGCTCCTGCCCGCCCGGCGTCACGAGGGTCGCGGTCACGTCGAGGCCGGGGACGAAGCGCCCGTCGGCCGCGTCGCACACGACGATCTCCACGTGCGCGTTCGTGTCACCGGGGTTGTGCCACACCAGCTCGCCGTCCTGAAGGTGATACATGCCCTCGGCGTCCTCGATGGCGTAGCCGATCAGGTAGTCGCCGACCTGCTGGGTGCCCCCGTCCTTGGCGACGTCCTGCGCCATGTGGTCGAGGGCCTTCCGATAGGCGGCACCCTGCTCGACGGCGAGCTGCAGCTGGCGCTCATCAGCTTCCGACGAGCCGGGATCCATGGGCGGGGTGGCGTGTGCGGTGGTCATCCGGGCCTCCTCCTACGACGGTTCCTCCGATGCTCCACCGTCGCGCGTGCCCTCGCACCTGGGAAGTTATCGTGGCGGGATGACGGCGCACCGAGCGGCCGACGGCCGACCGATCCTGCGGCTCTACAACCACAACGTCCTCGGCAGACGGGCCGGCTGGGACGCGCGGCGGCGCGTGCTGCGGCAGATCGTCAGCGGCTCCGCCCCCGACGTCGTGCTGTTCTCCGAGGAGATCGTCACCGACGGGTACGACCAGACCGCCGATCTCGTCGGCGCCGGGTATCAGGTGGTGCACTCGCGGGCCCGGTCCGACGAGGAGCGCAGCGGCATCTCGGTCGCGAGCCGGTGGCCGGTCCTCGACCACCGCGAGCTCGACCTGATGGCCGACGGGCCGCCGGTCTACGAGTTCCGGTGGGCCGCGCTGCTGGTCAGCATCGACGCGCCCGAACCCTTCGGCCGCACGCTGGTGGTCAACCACTTCCCGGAGGCGGCGGCGCCACGCGAGGCCGACCGGGAACGGCAGGCGGTCATGGTCGCGCGAGCGGTGGAGGACCTGGTCGGCGACGACGACCGCCTCGTCGTCCTCGGCGGCGACCTGGACGCCGACCCGGACGCGGCGAGCCTGCGGTTCCTCACCGGGAAGCAGTCCCTCGACGGATGGAGCGTGTGCTACCGCGACGCCTGGGAGGTGGCGCATCCCGGCGAGCCGGGCTGGACCCTCGACCCGGCCAATCAGATCGTGAGCGCCACGATGCCTGGCTGGCCGTACCGGCGGATCGACCATCTGCTGGTCCGCTGCGGTTCGACGGGCATGCCGCCGGTCGACGTCGTCGCGTGCGACCGCGTGGGCGTCGAGGCGGTGGACGGCGTCTGGGCCAGCGACCACGCGGGACTGGTGACGGACCTTGCGCCCTATCCCGAACAGCGTGCGAGCGGGCCGGGTTCGGGTCAGCCTGGAGGCACCGACGAGAGAAGGGGGAGCTGATGAGCGCCGCAGACAAGGCCCAGAACGCAGCCGAGAAGGGCTTGGGCAAGGCGAAGGAGACGGTCGGGGACGCCACCGACAACGAAGAGCTCGTTGCCGAAGGCCGGACCGACCAGGCCAAGGCCGACCTGAAGGACGCGGGCGAGAACGTCAAGGACGCCGCACAGGACGCCAAGGACGCCCTCGACAGATAGTCGTCCTCGAAGACAAGTGCCGTGGTGGTAGTGCCCAGAGGGCTCGGGACGCAACCACCACGGCACTCGGCTGACTCCGCCGCTCCCCGTGCCGACCCGAACGGGCCGTGCCAGTGTTTGTGGCGGGCGCGGACCTCGCCGTCCGCCGGACGCTGGGAGGCGCCGCATGACCACACCGAGCGTGGAGGCCGGACCGCAGGTGCTGCCCCGGACCAGGGTCTGGGCGATCTTCGGCGGGCTCATGCTCGCGATGCTGCTCGCCGCCCTCGACCAGACCATCGTCGCCACCGCGCTGCCCACCATCGTCTCCGACCTCGGCGGCGCGGAGCACCTGTCCTGGGTGGTGACCGCCTACATGCTGGCGAGCACCGCGACCACCGTCCTCTGGGGCAAGCTCGGCGATCTCTTCGGGCGCAAGACCCTCTTCATCGCCTGCATAGTCATCTTCCTCGCGGGCTCCGTCCTGGCCGGCACGTCCCAGACGATGAGCCAGCTCATCGCCTGGCGGGCGGTCCAGGGCGCCGGCGGCGGCGGGCTCATGGTGCTGTCCCAGGCGATCATCGGCGACGTCGTGCCGCCACGGGAACGCGGCAGGTACCAGGGCCTGTTCGGCGCCGTCTTCGGCGTCTCGTCGGTCGCCGGACCACTGCTCGGCGGGTTCTTCGTCGACAACCTCGACTGGCGCTGGGTGTTCTACATCAACCTCCCCGTCGGGGTCCTCGCGCTGATCGCCGTCGCGTCCGTCCTGCCGCGCATCGCCGCGGGGGCCAGGCCACGCATCGACTACGCGGGCATCATCCTGCTGGCCACCCTCTCGACGGCGATAGTGCTCCTCACCAGCCTCGGCGGCACCACCTGGGAGTGGAGCTCCGGCCCCGTGTACGCCATGGCAGCGCTCGCGATCGGATGCCTCGTCGCGTTCATAGCGGTCGAGCGGCGCACCCCCGAGCCCGTGCTGCCGCTGCACCTGTTCCGCAGCAGGGTCTTCTCCGTCGCGGCGGTCATCGGGTTCGCCGTCGGCTTCGCGATGTTCGGCGCCATCACCTACCTGCCGCTCTACCTGCAGACCGTCAAGGGCTCCACGCCCACCGAGTCCGGGCTCGAGATGACGCCGATGATGCTCGGCCTGCTCATCACGTCGATCGGCTCAGGACAGCTCATCACCCGCACCGGCCGCTACAAGATCTACCCGATCCTCGGCACCGCGATCACCGCTGTCGGCCTCTACCTGCTCTCCCTCATGGACCAGGACACCACCACCCTCCAGGCCGGACTGAGCATGTTCGTGCTCGGCGCCGGCCTCGGCATGGTCACCCAGGTGCTCGTCATCGCCGTGCAGAACGACGTCGGCTACCGCGACCTCGGCACCGCGACGTCCGGCACCACCTACTTCCGCACCATCGGCGCGTCGATCGGCGTAGCGGTCTTCGGCACCGTCTTCTCGGGCCGCCTCACCGCCGAGCTGGGCGACGACGTCCCCGACACCGCCCAGGGCATCTGCGGGCCGGAGGCGCTCGCGGCGTCCAACCAGACGCTCGCGCGGTGCGCGCCCGAGGTGCAGGCCTGGTTCCTCGACGCCTACTCCGGCGCCCTGCACGTCGTCTTCCTGGGGGCGGTGCCGGTGGCGTTGCTGGCGTTCGTCCTGACCTGGATGCTGCCAGAGGTCGAGCTGCGCACCGCGACCCGGGGCCGGGACGGTGCCGGAACGGCGGGGCACGCGGCGGGCGCGTCGTTCGCGCTCCCGTCGTCCCGCACGTCGCTCGAGGAGCTGCGCATGATCCTGTGGCGCCGCGTGGGCAGACGTGATCCCTTGCGGGTCTACGAGATGACCGCGCAGGAGGTCGGCCTGTCCCCGGCGGAGGCGTGGATGGTCACGCGCGTCTCCCTCAAGCGCACGCGGTCCGTGCGGCTCATGGCCGAGCGCGCCTCGACCTCCGAGCAGGTGGTGCGGGACGTCGCGGACGCGCTCGCCGCCCGCGGGCTGGTCGAGGTCGACGGCGACACCGTCCGGGCGCTACCCGCCGCGGACGCCGTCGCCGAGACGATCCGGGAGGCGGAGCGCGAACGGTTGCGGCGGTACGTCGCCGAGTGGCCCGACGGCGACGAGCCGGAGGTCGCGCAGCTCGTGGACCAGCTCACGCACGAGCTGATGTCCGACCACCCGAGGAAAACCTGAGGACTGGTCAGCGGGTGGGGGAGTGGTGGGTCGCGCGGGAGCGGGTGCGCGTGCCCGCGCCGTTCGAGACGCCGTTGCTCGGGGTCGAGCTCGCGCCCGCACCCGCGCCGGCGCCCGCGTCCCACGCTCGTGCGATGCCGAGGCGGCGCAGGTGCTCGCCGGTCACCGTGGCGCCGTCGGGCCCTATCCAGTGCTCGGTGCCGAACCGTTCGTCGGTCGCGGCGCCCCAGCGGCGCATGAACGGTGTGCCGTTGTCCGTGATGACCACCGACCCGTAGCTCGTGGGGAGCGGCCGGGTGGGGAGATGGATCAGGGTGTAGATCTCCGCCAGGTCCGCCGGCCCGACGGAGGAGACGCTGTACCAGTTGCCGTCCACGTCGCGCTGGACCGCGTACCCGCTGGCGTCCAGCGCGACGCTGAGGTGCGGCAGGTCGGCCGCGAGTAGCTCTTGGCTGGTCTGGTAGACGGTGCCGACCTGGGCTACCTGGCTCATCGGGTAGGTCTCCTTGGCGTCGAATCGGTGGTGTCCACCCATCAAAGCGGATTTGTCGCGATTCGGGGGGCCGAGACGCCGTATGGGCCGCCCGGGCTACCGGGCGGCCCGCCGGCTCAGCGCGATTTCGTGTCGGACACGGCGACGGGCTCGAGTGCCTCCGGGTCCTTGTCGCCGGAGCCACGCGTGGCGTACAGGCTGGTGGCGGTCACCACGGCGAGGACGCCGATGATGACGCCGAGCGAGGCGAGCGTGGGGATCTCCGGGACGCCGGCCCAGATGCCGTGGGCCCAGTGCAGGACGAGCTTGACGCCGATGAACGCGAGGATCGTCGCGAGCCCGTACCCGAGGTGGACGAGCTTGCTGAGGGCGCCCTGGAGCACGAAGTACAGGGCGCGCAGGCCGAGCAGGGCGAAGGCGTTCGTCGCGAACACGAGGTACGGGTCGCTCGTGATGCCGTAGACGGCGGGGACCGAGTCCACCGCGAAGACGACGTCGGCGGCGAAGACCGCGACCACCACCACCGCCAGCGGGGTGAGCATGCGCCGGCCGCCCTCGCGGACCGAGAGGCTGGAGCCGCGGTAGTCGTCGGTGACGGGCATGAAGCGACGGATCAGCCGGACCGAACGCAGCTCGGAGACCTCGACGTGGTGCGAGCTGCCGCGGATCTGGTCGACGAGGATCTTGACCGCCGTCGCGAGGAGGATCCCGCCGAAGAGCAGGAACGCCCAGCTCAGGTTGGCCAGGACCGCCGCCCCGAGCGCGATGAAGACGCCGCGGAGCACGAGGGCCCCGACGATGCCGAGCAGGAGCACGCGCTGCTGCAGCGCGGCCGGCACGGCGAAGGCGGTGAGCAGGAGCATGAACACGAACAGGTTGTCGACCGACAGCGACTTCTCGACGAGGTACCCCGTGAGGTACTGGACGCCGATGTCCGAGCCGAACGTGGCCCAGATCCAACCGCCGAAGGCGAGGGGGAGCGCGATGTAGAACGCGCTCCAGCCCAGGGCCTCACGCATGGACACCTCGTGCGGGCGTCTGGTGATGAGGAAGTCCACGGCGATCAGGGCCAGGACGGCGAGGATGGTCACCGCCCACATGGTGGGAGTGGCGACAGAGGTCAGGGCAGCAGAAGCAGTGCCTGTGATGGCGAACAAGGAGTCTCCGTATCAGATGGCTCCGAGGTCTCCTTCACCTTGCTGAGCAAGGTCGCCGCCCGAGGTCGCATGGTGCGCCGTAATGACCGGACGATGTTAGGGAAGTACTCCCCTCGCAGTGCGCATCCTACGACACTTTTCTGGGTGAGATATGTCTTGTGTGCCAGGTGGGACTTCGATAACGTTATCGACCATCTACCGCTGCGTGCGAGCACTCCCCGCGACAATGATGTTAGCGCTCACACGATTGGCTCCACGCAGGCGGCTCCCGATGAGCCGCGGTCCTGATCACGCCGCAGGTAGGGCACTGCACTGACCGGTCACTGACCGGTTACTGACCGGTACTGCCCAGGCGCGGTCGTCGCAGGCTGCGCCCTGACGGAAGAGGAGCGAAGGATGAGGAAGTCCATCGCACGACTTGCACTGGCGCTGACCGCAGCCCTGGTGCTGGCCCCGGCGGCAGCGTTGCCGTCGGAGGTCGCCCCGGCGGCCGCCGCGAGCGCCAACCTGCTCACGAACGGCGACCTGGAGAACGGCACGACCGGCTGGTCGGTCTTCGGCGCCGGCACGCTGGCGTCCACGACCAGCCCGGTCCACGGCGGCGCTCGCGCCCTGTCGCGGACGGGCCGGACCGCCGCGTGGAACGGCCCCGCCCAGACCGTCACGTCCGCAATGACGAACAACACGAGCTACACGGCGAGCGTGTGGGTGCGCTCCCAGAGCGGGAGCCCGACCGGCCGGATCACGCTGGCGCTGACCGCAGGCGGCACGACGAGCTATGTCAACGTGGCGCAGGGGACCGTGAGCTCCTCCGGCTGGACGCAGCTCACCGGCACCACGACGGTGTCCTGGTCCGGGACGCTGTCGTCCGCCACGTACTACGTGGAGACGGCGGCCGGTACGGACAGCCTCTACATCGACGACGCGTCGCTCGTCAGCAACACGTCGACGTCCTGCGACCTGCCGTCCAGCTACCGCTGGTCGTCCACCGGGGTCCTGGCGAACCCGAGATCCGGCTGGGTCTCGCTCAAGGACTTCACCGTGGCTCCGTACAACGGCCAGCAGCTCGTCTACGCGACGACCCACGACTTCGGTTCGTCCTGGGGCTCGATGAACTTCAGCCTCTTCTCCAACTACTCGCAGATGGGGAGCGCCTCGCAGAACGCCATGTCCTCCGGCACGGTGGCGCCCTCGCTCTTCTACTTCGCCCCGAAGAACATCTGGGTGCTGACCTACCAGTGGGGCCCGTCGCCGTTCATGTACCGGACCTCGAGCGACCCCACGAACCCGAACGGCTGGTCGGCTGCGAGCCCGCTGTTCACCGGGTCGATCTCCGACTCGGGCACGGGCCCCATCGACCAGACGATCATCGGCGACGGCACGAACATGTACCTGTTCTTCGCCGGTGACAACGGGAGGATCTACCGGGCGAGCATGCCGATCGGGAACTTCCCCGGGAACTTCGGCAGCTCCTACCAGACGATCATGACCGACACCAGGAACAACCTGTTCGAGGCCCCTCAGGTCTACAAGCTCAAGGACCAGAACAAGTACCTGATGATCGTCGAGGCCATCGGCGCGAACGGGCGGTACTTCCGCTCGTTCACGGCGACGAGCCTCTCCGGTAGCTGGACCCCGCAGGCCGCCACGGAGAGCAGCCCGTTCGCCGGCAAGGCCAACAGCGGTGCCACCTGGACCAACGACATCAGCCACGGTGAGCTCCTGCGCACCAACGCCGACCAGACCATGACCGTCGACCCCTGCAACCTGCAGCTGCTCTACCAGGGCCGATCGCCGAGCTCGGACGGGGTGGACTACGGCCTGCTCCCGTACCGGCCGGGCCTGCTGACGCTCCAGCGGTAGGTGCGTGTTAGCTGACTTCGGTCGGTTGCGCTGAGATCGGTCGGTTGACTGACCGATCTCAGCGCGACCGACCGAAGTCGTGCACCGGCGGTCCCGTCGTGCACCGGCGGCCTAGTCGTGGGTGGCGCGGGTCCCGCCGTCGCGGTGCGCGAGCGTGGCGAGCGCGTCCTTCCAGTACCCCTCGGCCGACTTCGCGTGCCGTTCGGTGTCGATGTTCTCCTCGACGACCGTGACGAGCGTGCCGCCGTCGTCGGGCTCCAGCACTATGCGGATGTCGTGGTAGTTCTCGGGGACGTCGTCCAGGCCGTTCAGCGGCGCGAAGTGCGTGAAGCGCAGGAGCCGCGGCCGTTCGACGGCGATGACCGTTCCCTTGTCCGCGAACACGCGGCCGAAGAAGTGGCCCTCGAACGTGATGGGGCTGCCGGGCTGGAAGTCCGTCTCGATGTTGGCGCCGAGCATCCACCGGGCACCCGGGTGCATGAGCTCGGCCCAGACTCGCTCGGGCGGCTCGGCGATATGGGTCGTCGCGGTGACGCTGTGACGTGGGGTGTCGGTGCTCATCGTTGCCTTCCGTGGTGCTCTCGGACACGACCGTACCCCGCCGCAGGTCAGGTGGTGGAGCGGCAGGCTATGCGCGGGATGCCAGCCGGAGCGGCCCGGTCCATAGTGGCTTCAGGCACGAGGAGAGGGTGGCGATGGGCGATATCGACGATCTGCTCACCCACAGCTGCGACGCGGACGGCGGCATCCGGCGGCGCCGGCGCGGCAAGGGGTTCTCGTACGTGGACGACAGCGGTGCCAGGGTCACCGACCAGGAGACGCTCGCGCGGATCCGCTCGCTCGTCATCCCGCCCGCGTGGACCGACGTCTGGATCTGCCTCGATCCCGCCGGCCACATCCAGGCCACCGGGCGCGACGCCAAGAGCCGCAAGCAGTACCTCTACCACCGCCGGTGGCGCGAGTACCGCGACGCCGCGAAGTTCCACGAGCTGGCTGAGTTCGGCGCGATGCTGCCGGACCTGCGCAAGCGCGTGGACGCCGACATGCGCTCACCGCGGCTCGGCGCGGACCGGGTGGTCGCCACCGTCGTCCGGCTGCTGGACGAGACGCTGATCCGGGTCGGCAACGACGAGTACGTGCGGTCCGGCGAGTCGTTCGGGCTGACGACGCTGCGCAACCGACACGCCACCGTCGAGGGTGCGGAGGTGCGGTTCCGCTTCCGTGGCAAGTCGGGCACGCCGCACGACGTGGTGGTCCACGACCGGCGGGTGGCGAACATCGTGCGCCGCTGCCGGGAGCTGCCCGGCCAGCGGCTGCTGCAGTACGTGGACGGCGACGAGGTGCGGGGCATCGGGTCGCGCGACGTCAACGAGTACCTCGGCCGGGTGACGTCGGCCGACTACACGGCCAAGACCTTCCGGACGTGGGGAGCCAGCACGGTCGCCTTCGGCCACCTGCGTCACCTCGAGCCGGCGACCCGGCGCGAGCACGACGCACAGCGCGCCGAGGCCGTCCGGATCGCCGCCGCCCACCTGCACAACACCCCGGCGGTGTGCCGCAAGAGCTACATCCACCCCGCGATCCTCGCCGACGACCGCGCGGAGCTCGACGAGCTGATCGAGCGGTCCGGCGCGAACGCCTCCCGAGGGTCACGCTGGATGGACGCCGACGAGCGCGCGCTGCTGAAGCTCCTGACCGCCGCCGAGGACACCCGCGAAACCCCTGCGGCCTGAATATAGGGTTACCGACGTGCACCACTCCATGGCCGAGGGCGTCCGACGAGTCGACTTCCTGCCCTGGGAGTACGACCCCACGTCCGAGGAGGGCGCCGCGCAGGAGGCCCGTCGGCGCGAGCTGGTGGCCGACGGCGCAAAGATCGGCACCGGCGTCTTCGTTGCGCCGAACGCGGCGGTCTTCTGCGACCGCCTCACGGTGGGCGACCGCACGTACATCGCGGCGCTCGCCTACGTCACGGGCGACCTGACGATCGGCGCCGACTGCTCGATCAACCCCTACGCGGTGGTCCGCGGCGAGATCCGGATGGGCGACGGCGTCAGGATCGGCGCGCACACGTCGATCCTCGGTTTCAACCACAGCATGGCGACCGACCGGCCGATCCACCGGCAGGGCACCTGGAGCAAGGGCATCACGCTCGGCGACGACGTATGGATCGGCTCGAACGCCACGATCCTCGACGGCGTCACGGTCGGTGACCACGTCATCATCGGCGCCGGCTCCGTCGTCACCAAGGACGTGCCCGACTGGGCGGTCGTCGCGGGCAACCCGGCACGCGTCCTGCGCGATCGCCGGACGGACACCCGCGACGACTCGGCCCCGGACCTCGCCACGGAGCTGCGGGCCTTCGCGGGCCGGGCGCGCGAACAGGCCGGCGACCTGCTCGCCCGCTGCTTCGAGGACGGCCGGTTCGTCGACCGGCCGGCCTCGCTCGCGGGTGCCCTCGAGCCCGCCGTCCGGCCGTGGGCCGACGCCGTCGAGATCGCCGACCTGCTGCTCGACGCACCGCCGCCGGGCTTCTCCGCTGGGGACCTGGTCCGTCGACTCACCGCCCGGCAGGATCCCGCGACCGGGCTGATCCCGGCGGGCGACCTCTCCGACGACGGCCTGTCCGGTCCGGCACAGCTACCGGCGTCCGACGAGCCGCTGGACCCCATGCAGCTCGGCCCTATGCAGCTCAATCCCATGGACGGCCCCGCGAGCTACCACGTCCTCAGCGTCGGCTACGCGGTCCGGCTCCTCGGCGGGCGGCTGCCGTACCCGATCCGCGCGGTCCACACGCTGAGCGACCGCGACGTCGTCAGCGCGCTCGAGGCGCGCGACTGGGGTGCGCAGGCGTGGGGGAGCGGCGCCGCCGTCGACGCGCTCGCCACGGCGTGCGCCCTCAACATCGCGGACTTCTCCGCGGAGCTGCCCGACGGCGGCGTCGGCCCGCTCCACGGGCTCGTGGGCTGGCTGTCCGCCTCCGCGAACCCGGAGACCGGAATGTGGGGCGCGCCCCAGCCCGCGCCGCGCTGGCTGCAGGCGGTGAACGGGTTCTACCGGCTGACCCGCGGCTCGTACGCGCAGCTCGGGCTGCCGCTGCCCTATCCGGAGGCCGCTGTCGACACGGTGCTGGAGCACGCGGCCGACCCCTACCTGGCGACGCCAGAGGGGTACACGGCCTGCAACGTCCTCGACGTCATCCACCCGCTCTGGCTCGCGGCCAAGCAGACCGGGCACCGCCGCGCCGAGGGCGCGGCGTGGGCACGCGGTCAGCTGCGGCGGGCGCTGCGGAGCTGGGTCGACGGCGCGGGGTTCGCCTTCGCCCCCGTTACCGACGGCGCCGATGCCGTGGCCGGGCTCCAGGGCACGGAGATGTGGCTGAGCATCGTCTGGCTGCTTGCCGACTACCTCGGGCTCGCGGACGAGCTCGGCTACCGGCCGCGCGGTGTGCACAGCCCGGACCCGCTGGTCCGGCTCGCGCCGATCAGCGACCGCTGATCGGCGCTCGCTGAGCTTGGCCGGGGAGACTGTACGAATCCGGAGTGTGTTGCTCTGAGTAGACGATGTCTACTGACAGCAAGCGACCTCGAACTCGTACGTTCTCCCAGGGCGTCACCGCCGTTCAGGCGCCCGCTGCGGCGGTGGACCCGCGGACGACGAGGCTCGTGGCGAGCTCTTCGCGCGGCGCGACCTGCAGCGGGTCGACGTGCGGCGGGTCCGCGCTGAGCCGCAGCAGCATCCGGAGCGCCGCCGACCCCATCTCCGCGATCGGCTGGCGCACGGTGGTCAGCGCGGGGCTCACCCACTGCGCCTCGGGGGAGTCGTCGAAACCCACGACGCTGACGTCCTCGGGGATGCGCAGGCCCAGGGCCGCCGAGGCGTCGTACACCCCGAGCGCCATGGTGTCGGAGCAGGCGAAGACGGCCGTCGGCGCCGGGGCGTCCCGCAGCAGCTGCGTCGCTTGCTCCGCGGAGCTCGCCCGCTGCCAGTCGGTGTGCGCGATGCGCTCGTCGGGCAGCTCGTGGCCCGCCTGGGTCACCGCCGAGCGGAACCCGTCGATGCGGGCCTGGCTGTAGAGGTGGGTCCGCCGTCCGGCCAGCACCGCGAAGCGCCGGTGGCCGAGCGAGAGCAGGTGCTCCGCCGCGGCGCGGCCCCCTGCCCAGTTGGCGGCCCCGACGCTCGCGACGGTGCTCGGCGGCTGCGACACGGGGTCGAGCAGGACTATCGGCACCCGTGCCGCGGCGAGCGTCGCGAGCTGTTCGCTCGTGGTGTCGACGAGGGCCAGCACCGCGCCCCGCAGCCGCCGCGCGAGCAGGCGCGTGAGCCAGGCGTCGTCCGGCGGCCGGGCCACGGAGACGACGACGTCGACCCCCGCCTCCTCGGCCGCGTGCTCTACGCCGCTCAGCGCGCGGTTCGCCCACGTGCCCTCGACGCCGCTGAGCACGAGGTCGACGAACGGGGACTGCGCCCCGCGCGTCACCGCGTCCCGGCCGGACCGCCCGCGGTACCCGAGCTCCGCGACGATGCCCATGACCCGCGAGCGCGTCTCGGCGGAGACGTCGGACCGGCCGCTCAGGACCTTCGACACCGTTGGCACCGTCGTGCCGGCCGCCTGCGCGACGTCCGCGAGCGTCGTCCGGCGTGAGCTCTGCATGCCGTGACCTTAGCCAGGCCGCAAAAGTTGCGCAACATTCTGCCTCTTGATCCGGCTTGGCGCGTGCTGTATCAAAGGGGGCGAAGCGATGTGGCACTCCGCCGGGCTCAATGTTGCGCAACTATGGGAGCGAGCTGTACATGAATACTTCGACGAAGCGCGCCCTGATCGTGCGTGGGGGATGGGACGGGCACCAGCCCGTCGAGACCACCGACTCGTTCGTCCCGTTCCTCAAGGAGCACGGGTACGACGTGCGGATCGAGGACACGACGGCGGTCTACGCCGACGCCGGCTACCTGGCCGGCGTCGACGTCGTCGTCCAGACCAACACGATGAACACCATCGACGGCGACGAGCTGCGCGGCCTGATCGCGGCAGTGCGGAACGGCGCGGGGCTGGCGGGGTGGCACGGCGGGATCGCCGACTCCTACCGGAGCAGCTCCGACTACCTCCAGCTGATCGGCGGGCAGTTCGCCACCCACCCGTCGAAGGCTGCCCCGGACGAGCTGGCCGGCGAGGCCGCCGACAACTTCCTGCGGCACACGATCGACATCGTGCCGGAGCGGGCCGACCACCCGATCGTCGCGGGGATCTCCAGCTTCGAGCTCACGACGGAGCAGTACTGGGTGCTGTCCGACGACTACAACGACGTCCTCGCGACCACTACCGTCGCCGCCCGCGACTTCGACGCGTGGCACCGGCCGGTCACGAGCCCTGCCGTCTGGACCCGCCGGTGGGGCCAGGGGCGCGTCTTCGTCTCCACGCCCGGTCACGACCTCGCCACGGTCAGTGACCCGAACGTCCGCACCATCATCGAGAGGGGCATCCTGTGGGCCAGCCGCTGAGAGTGGGGATCGTCGGTCTCGGCGCGATCTCCGGCCAGTACCTTTCCGCGTTCGCGCGGCTCGCGGCGGTGCGGGTCGTCGCGGTCGCCGACCTCGACGCGGCCCGCGCGGAGGCGGTCGCCGCTGAGCAGGGCGCGCGGGCGCTGACGGTCGACGAGCTGGTCTCCGACCCCGAGGTCGACCTCGTCCTCAACCTCACCATCCCCGCCGCCCATGCAGTGATCGCGCTCAAGGCGATCGCCGCGGGCAAGGACGTGTACGGCGAGAAGCCGCTGGCGGCCACGCTCGACGACGCGCGCGCCGTCGTCGAGGCGGGCCGGGCCGCGGGGGTGCGGGTGGGCTGCGCGCCGGACACCGTGCTCGGCACCGGCGTGCAGACGGCGCGGGCGGCCATCGACGGCGGCGCGATCGGTGAGCCGGTCGCCGCCACCGCGACGATGATGACGCCCGGCCACGAGCGCTGGCACCCGAACCCCGACTTCTACTACCAGCCCGGCGGGGGCCCGCTCCTCGACATGGGGCCGTACTACGTGACGACGCTGGTCACGCTGCTCGGCCCGGTCGCGTCGGTAGTCGGCACCGCGAGCCACACCCGCGCCACGCGCACCGTCGGTTCCGGGCCGCGCCAGGGCACCGTCATTCCCGTCGACGTCGACACGCACGTCACCGGGGTGCTCCGGCACGAGTCCGGTGTGCTGTCGACCCTCGTGATGAGCTTCGACTCGGTGGCCACCCGGGCCGCCGAGATCGAGGTCCACGGCCAGGCCGGGTCGCTGATCGTCCCGGACCCCAACAGGTTCGACGGCGACGTGCAGCTCCACGAGCTCGACGGCCACTGGCGGACCCTGCCGCCCAGCGCGGGGTACCGCGACGCGGGCCGCGGCTACGGCGTCGCCGACCTCGCGACCACGCCGCCGGGTGTTCCCGCCCGGGCGAGCGGCGACCTCGCGTACCACGTGCTCGACATCATGACGTCGCTGCTCGCGTCGGCGGGCAGCGGAACGGCCGTGACCGTCGAGAGCACGTGCGACCGCCCCGCACCCGTTCCGCTGTCGGACGCGCCGGGCGGGATCCGCTCGACCTGATCAGGGCTCCCGGCCTGAGCTCTCCCGGAGGACGAGCCGGTGCGGCGCGAGGATCCGGCGCGGCTCGCCGTCGTCCCCGCCGATCCGCCGGACCAGGGCGGCCATCGCGTACCTCGCGACGGCCGCCTTGTCGGGCGAGACGGTGGTGAGGCTGGGCGTGCTGTACCTGCTGTCCTCGATGTCGTCGAACCCCACGACCGCCATCTGCTCCGGCACCGAGATGCCCGCATCGTGGAGCGCGCGCAGCGCACCGAGGGCGAGCAGGTCCGAGAAGCAGAACAGGGCGTCGGGCAGCGTGCGCCCGCGCAGGATGCGCCGCGTCGCCTCGGCCCCGGCGCGCCGGGTGAACGAGTCGACGTAGGCGACGTTCGCCGACGCCCGCGGCGCACCCGCCATCGCCTCCTCGAACCCGCTCAGCCGCAGCGAGCTCGACGACGCCAGGCTGCGCTGCGCGCCGACGGCCACCACACGCTCGCGTCCGGTGGCCAGCAGGTGCCGGACGGCGTCCCGGGCGGCCGCCGAGTTGTCGATCTGGACGTGGTCGAAGCCGGCGTGCGGCTCCTCGCCCAGCAGCACCACCGGGCGCCGCGTCCGGGACGCCCTGGACAGGTCGCCGTCGGTCAGCGCGAGCGGGCTCACGAGCAGTCCGTCGAACACCGCCTTCGTGTCGGCCCGCGCGAGCAGCTCGCGCTCGCGCTCCCGCACGCCGGCGGTCTGCTCGATCATCAGCCTGTACCCGTGGCGCCTGCCCTCCTCGCCGAGCTTGCGGGCGAGCTCCGCGAAGTACGGGTTGTCCAGGTCGGGAAGCACCAGCGCGACCATGCCCGACCGTCCGGACCGCAGCATGCGCCCGACCTCGCTCGGCTGGTAGTCCAGCTGCTCGATCGCGGCGAGCACCCGCTCGCGCGTGCCGGGGGAGACCTGCACGGTGCCGTTGACGACGTTCGACACGGTGCGCGCCGACACGCCCGCGAGGCGTGCGACGTCCTCGCGTCGGCCCACTGCGTGTCGGACCACTGTGCGCCTCCCTTGGCGTCCCTCCTGCGACCGGTACTTCACCTGCGTCGCGGCAAGCGTAGGTCCCGCACGGGCGGGCCGCCGAGGGTAATTCGGGTGGGCGGACGGCGAGCGCACATCAGACGACGGGCGTCCGCCGGGGTACCGTCTGCTCCATGCGTCTGGGCGTTCTCGATATCGGGTCCAACACAGGACATCTGCTGGTGGTCGACGCCCATGGTGGCGCGGCACCGCTCCCTGCCTCCTCGTACAAGGAGCCGCTGCGGCTCGCCGAGCACCTGGATGACGACGGCGCCGTCAGCCCGGCCGGTGTCGAGGCCCTCGTGGAGTTCACCGCGGAGGCCGTGCGCGTGGCGGAGGACCGGGGCTGCGCCGAGACGCTGGCGTTCGCGACGTCGGCGGTACGCGACGCGGTGAATTCCGAGACGGTGCTCAAGACGGTGCACGAGCGCACCGGGGTGCGGCTCGAGGTGCTGAGCGGCGAGGACGAGGCCCGGCTGACGTTCCTGGCGGTGCGCCGGTGGTTCGGCTGGTCGGCCGGGAGGCTCGCCGTCTTCGACATCGGCGGCGGCTCCCTCGAGATCGCGGGCGGCGCCGACGAGGCGCCGAACGCCGCGTGGTCGCTCCCGCTCGGGGCGGCGCGCCTGGCCCGCACGCACTTCAGGACGGCGCCCGACGCCGAGGCGCTGCGGGCCCTGCGCCGCGACCTCCGCGCCGAGATAGCGCAGAACGCCGGGACGCTCCTGCGGGCCGGACGGCCCGACCGCGCCGCCGCGACGTCCAAGACGTTCCGTTCGCTCGCGCGCATCTGCGGCGCGGCGCCGGCTGCCGAAGGCCCGCTCGTGCGCCGGGTGCTGTCGCTCGACGCGCTGCGGGACCGGATCGACGAGCTGACGCGCACGAGCCTCGACGACCTGGCCCGGCTGCCCGGGGTCTCGCCGAGCCGGGCCCACCAGATAGTGCCCGGCGCGCTCGTCGCGGAGGCGTGCATGGACGTCTTCGACCTGACCGAGCTCGAGATCTGCCCCTGGGCGCTGCGCGAGGGCGTGATCCTGCAGCGGCTCGACCAGATGCCGCACATCGGCGTCGGCTGACCGCTCTCTCGCCGTCGGGCAGCGGGCCGTGAGGAAGAAGCGCCGCGACCGTAACGCCGCGGCTCGCGCGGCGAAACCCGGCTTCGCGAGGCTCGGGGCATGACCCATGTGAAGCCTGCGGACCTCGTGACACGCATGATCGACGCGGGGGAGGCGAAAGTACACCTGAGCGCGAGCTGGTCTGACCCACCCCCGCCGGGCGGATACTGGCGGTATGCCGGTTGTCGCCAGTCCCGTCGAACGCCTGCGTGCCCGGGTGGGCGACGCGCTGTTCGTGCGGGTCGCCGGGCCCGGCGGGTACGAGGCGCGGGACCGGATCCACCTCACGCCCGGACCTCGCTGGTTCCCGCCCGACAGCCCCATCCGGCTGGTCCACGGCGACTCGGCGACGTTCGTCGGCGGGCTGCGGGCGCTGCTGCTGCAGTCGCTGCACCCGCTCGCGATGGCCGGCGTGGCCGGCCACTCCGGCTACCGCGGGGACCCGTGGGGACGCCTCGCGCGCACCTCGACGTTCCTCGGCTACACGACCTTCGCGACGGCGGAGCATGCCCAGGAGATGGTCGACCGCGTGCGCGCCGTCCACGCACGCGTGCGGGGCAAGGCGCCGGACGGCCGCACGTACCGTGCGAGCGACCCGCACCTGCTCACGTGGGTGCACGTCGCGGAGGCCGACTCGTTCCTGACCGCCCACCAGCGCTACGGCGTGCGGCCGCTCGACCCGGCCGAGGCGGACGAGTACGTCGCGCAGTCGGGCCGGGTCGCGCGGGCCCTCGGCGCGGAAGACGTCCCGGAGACGGTGGCCGAGCTGGCCGACCGCCTGGCGTCCTACCGCGGAGAGCTGGAGGCCACGCCCGCGGCGCTCGACACCGCGCGGTTCCTGCTGCGCGAGCCGCCGCTGCCCTGGCCTGCGCGCGCTCCCTACCGCCTGCTCGCGGCGGGGGCCGTGGCGCTGCTGCCCGACTGGGCCCGTACCGAGCTCGGCGTGGACACCCGGTTCAGCCGGGTGCTGGGCGGCCCCGGCGGGGGAGCCGCCGTCCGTGCCGTGCGCTGGGGCATGGACGACGTCTCCCGGCTGGGCCGCCGATGGTGACCCGGGTCAACGCCCGCTAGCCCGGACCGTCAGGCGGGCGGATGTCGGTGTCACGGGCGGCGCCGCAGCGCCAGCAGGGGCCTGTTGGGGTCTCGTTGAGGGCGCCGCACTCCGCGCAGACCTCGGAGAGCCAGCAGGCCGCGTCGCCGCCCTCGGGTCCGCTCGTGGGGCGGGATGGGTCGGGCACGGTCCCTCCTCGTGGTCGACCAGTCGTTCTCGGGTCGATCGTCCCACGGCGTCACCCGAGGGGTCAGAGGTCGGGCCGGTGCAGGTGGGCCGGCGCGAGGTCGAGCCGGCCGCTGAGGCCGCGGCAGAGGTTCTCGACGTCCGGGCTCGCCGCGCAGCCCACCCACAGGGCGAACGGGCCGGCGCACGTGCAGGCGCCGTCGGGCAGCCACTCGTCCGCCCACGCGGAGACGGCGGCGGCGAGCAGCCGGCCGCGACGGGCGCGCGGCGAGCCGGGGGAGCGGCGCAGGACGGTGAGGCTCATCCCCGGCGGGATGTCCCAGCCGGCCGGGTCGACGTCCGGCTGGCCGCCGGTGGCGCCGACCTCCACGAACACCTGGCCATAGGCGCATCGCGGCATGAGCCCGAGCAGCTTCTGAAGCTCGGGGGCGTCGTGGGCGTCGCCCGCGAGGAGCATGTGCAGCGGGTGGTAGCTCTCGGCATCGTGCCAGCTCTCGCCGCCCAGGCCGTAGTTCGTCACGTAGTCCTCCAGGTCAGGTAAGCCTTACCTAACACCAGATCGGCCGCCGGGGCAATGATCGGGCCCTAGGCGACCAGCGGGTACGGCGACTCCCGGCTCACCCGCTGGAACTGGCGGTAGAAGTCCCCGATGACCGCGGCGACCGGCGCGTGCTTGACCAGGAGTGCCGCGACGGCCGGTGGCGCTCCCTCCGGCGTCACGCCCTCGGCACAGGAGCGCACGAACTCCCTGCGCTCCTCCGGCCCGTAGCCGTACAGGGCGGCGGCCAGCCAGATCACCAGGTGCGTGAGGGCGAGGTTCCGGTCGTACCCGCGGTGCTCGTCGAAGAAGGCGGTCTCACCCTCGCTGAGCTCGAAGCCGGACGAGATCGCGAGCCCGTAGTCGGCGAAGTAGAGCCGCCTGCCGTCGGTCAGGATGTTCTGGAAGTGGGCGTCGAAGTGCAGCAGCCCGCGGGCGTTCATGAACGAGATGCCGGCTTCCAGCTCGTCCTCCACCATGGCGCAGGCCCGCTCGGCTGTCTCTCCGCCGGCCTCTACCTGGACGCCCAGCCAGTCGTGCAGGTTCTGCGGGATGTACTCAAGGAACAGCATGAGGCTCGCCGAGGACTCCTGCAGTGCCTCTATCCGACGTCGCACCTCCGGTCCGCCTCCCCAGTAGTCGACGGCGCGGTCCACGTCGGCCAGCTCCTCGGGGAGCGGGTGGCCGGCGTCCGGCAGCACCCGCCAGTGGTGCATCAGAGGGAAGCCCTCGTGGTCGCCCGCGATCACCCAGTTCGTCGTCATGATCTGCGCGGCCAGCTCCCGCCAGGCGCCGAACCCCGGCCCGCCGATGGTGCCGACGCCGTAGTGGCAGAAGATCGGCAGCCCGAAGAGATCGGCGGTCGAGCGGACGTTCCCGGGCTGGAGCTCGAGGTCGGTGAGGCGCACCTGCTTGACGAAGACCGGGGTGCCCTCGACGTCCAGCAGGAGCGTCTTGCCGCCGATGCCGGAACCGATGGGCGTCGCGGCGTCCACGAGCTCGCGCAGCCTGCGGTCGCTGCACAGCGACAGCGCCGTGGAAGCGGCTCCGTGGGCGGCCAGCCGGGCGGTGCGGGACATGTCAGGGCCCATCGGCTCTGCCTCGCCCATCAGCTCTGCCTCGTTCGTCAACTCTGCCTCGGTCTTCAACGCTGCCTCCAGCCGGTGCCCGCCGCTCGTGCCGCCGCTTCGGCAGGCACCGTGACAGGACCGCCGACCAGCCTCTCACGCAGGGGCGACGGCAATATCCGGCCGTGTCAGGACTTTCCGTCCGACGGCGACCGCCCCCGCCGCCAGCAGGCTCTACGCCCGCCCGACGGCGCCGTCGTCGACCACGTCGTCGATCAAGGCCGACAGCACTATCGCCACGGGACCGGCGGCCGCCCCATCGCCGTGCGCCTGCGCGGGCGAGAATGAGGCCATGGACGATGCGATCCTCCGCGCCATCGATGCCGTGACCATCCCCGTGCCCGACCTCGACGCGGGCCTTGCGTTCTACCGCGATCGGCTCGGCCACCGGTTGCTGTGGCGGAACGACGCTGTCGGCCAGGCAGGGCTCGCTTTGCCCGACGGCGACAGCGAGCTGGTGCTCACCACGCGGCAGGCGTACGAGCCGGACTGGCTCGTGACCTCCGTGCCCGATGCCGTGGTCGCGCTGGTCGCTGCCGGGGGCTCAGTGATCACGGAACCCGTGGAGATTCCGGTGGGTCGCGTGGCGGTCGTCGCCGACCCGTTCGGCAACGCACTCGTGCTGGTCGACCTCTCGAAGGGCCGGTACGGCGACGTGCCGACGGAGAGCTAGCCACAACACGTCATCTCCGTGACAGGCTGGTCCTGGTCAGGTCCGCTGCACAGGAAGCTCGAATCCGGCAGGGCGGTCAGCAGGTGGCTCAGCTGGGATCAGAGAGCGCAGGATCGGGACGACGCCCATCTCGCCGAGCGTCCCGGTGACCTCGTTCGCCACTGCAATCAACTCGGGCGGGGCATGTCCCATCGCGACACCGCGATGGGCCCAGCTGAGCATCGCGAGGTCGTTGAGGCCATCGCCGACCGCGATCGTGTGCTCGGGTGCGATGCCGAGGCGCTCGCGAACAGCCTCCAGGGCGGTTGCCTTGGAGAGTCCGGCCGGGGTGACGTCGATCCAGTCCGGAGTGCCACCGGACGTCGCGGTTACACCGAGTGCGCTCAGATGGTCGAGCAGGCTCTGCACATCTGGACCACGCAGGAACACCCGTGGTGTGGGCGACCTCCACAGTTCAGTGGCGCTGACAACGCGCTGGCGTCCGTTGACGACCTCGTCAGGGACGCGGATGTTGGTGCGGTAGCCCCAGCCGATCTCTTCCACTCCGATCTGTACGCGGGGGTAACGCTCGCGCACGAGGCGAGCGACCGGTTCGACATCGAATGTCTTTGCTTCTACCACCGCGTATCCCCCCGGCGCCGCGGCGTCGAGACGTGCGGTAATGGCGCCGTTGGCCGCGACGACCCACCCGTGGATGAGGCCCAGGTCGCGTGCGATGGGTAGGACGCCGGTCAAGGACCGGCCGGACGCGAGCACGACGTGGTGCCCTGCTGAGGCGACCGCTTTGACGGCGGCCCTTGTCTCGCGCGGGACCTCTTGGTCGCCCCAGGTGAGCGTGCCGTCGATATCGAGCGCGATCAAGGTGCACGTCGGTAGCGGAGTGCTCACGGTCGGAACGTTAGCGGGCTCCGGTGCTCCGCCCGCGGTGATCGAACTGCTGCACAGGTAGCAGTTCTGCACCTGTCACCCAAGCGCGGCCGATGGCAGAGGCAGCGTCATTCCTACGCAGTTGGCCTCGTCCACAGCTGGACCGACTCGCGCAGAGATTTTCTGACGACCTCAGGCGGTACCGACCCGTGCTCGACGGCATAGGCAGCCTGCAGCAGTTCTCTCGTGTCGATGACAAGCCCGTCGAGCGCGGTGAACTGCGCCAGCTCAAGGTCTGGGTTGGGGAACGCAGGTCCGCGCTGGTCTGGCGGAGTGTTGCGCTCGGGGTTGACCACGTGCCACAACTTGTCTGGCAGTCGGCCGTGGTTGGCGGCAAAGTGCGCTTGAGGATTGCCGGCTACCTGCATGACATCTCCGGCCTTAGCGCCCTTCGTGTACCCCTTGATCTCGACGAGACACGTCCAGCCCTCGATGTCGGGGTCGGTGACGCGAAGATCTTCGAGCTTGGCGCCTTTGGGCCCGGTCTCGTCCCGCACCTCCACCTCGAACCCGAGCGCCTGGAGAGTCTTCTGCACGGCATCCTCGAGCGCTGGGCCGTCTTCGGTCAGCAGCCGCCAGGGTCCGCGTCCTGCCACGGACTTCTGTGCCTCGACCAGGTCCTGCGCATGAAGGTTGCGTCGGTCGAGATCGGCCAGAAGCTCTGCGCGTTCCTGTGCGATCTGCTCAACGCTCTCGTGAGCGGCCAGCAGGGCCGGTGGCGCCCACTCCTGCTTGTCTCGCCACGTGATGCCTGGAGGGAACCGCGAGGGATCCTCGCCTTGAAGCCGCTCGAGCAGCATCCGCAGCCAGCTCTCCGGATGGAGCGTCTCCCTTGGGAGCGCGAGGAGATGGCCCGGACGTCCGGACCTCCGGTGCTCTTGGATTAGCCAGAACGCGAGAACATGTCTTTCAGCTCCGGCTGTCAGGAGCGGCCAGCCTGCCCCGGTGTGACCAGACTTCCCCCGCCCAGGCAACGCCATTTCTCTGCTATAGAGCTCCGCATATCGTCCGCTGAGCCCCGCGTACAGAGACAGATTCTCGGTCCAATACTCGCGAGGAGGAGATCCGAGCGCAGGGAGCACCGTCGTCTCTACGAGACGGCGAACATCCTTCGGAACGTCGTCTGGGACGCTGACCTCCTTGGCTAAGGTCGCGTCCTCGAGGTCTATCCCATCCGTGGATTCGGCACCGAACGTGACCAGGTGCGGAATCTCGAAGGGCCGGGTGTGTGACCCGTAGGCAACGATGAGGTCCCAATCGCTGGGATGGATGTCGTCGCCTGCCGTTACACGCTCGTGCGTCGGTGCGTAGGGCTCCATCGCGGCGTAGACGTGGTCGGGCACGTCTACGAAGAGCACCCGTGGCCGGGGCAGTGGCGTGTTCACGCGGAAAGGCTATCGACGACGGCAGGCATGGTCTCGCCTCACTGGTGTGCTGGCTTTTTCGCTTCCGGGGAATCACCGTCGCTAGAAACGCCGATGACCTCGGTGACGGCCCCGTCGCGGGACAGGAACGCCTCCCGCTTCAAGAGCACCATGACCAGGGCGCCGGCCGCGAACACGTAGTTCTCCCAGGGCTGCCCGTCCGGCCAGGCGGGCCCGTTGAGCTGGAAGTGGAACAGGGCCGCGACGAGGATGCTGCCGCGGGCGGCGTTGAACATCGGAGTCATCAGGACCGAGATCGCCAGCGCGCCGATCATGAACGCGCCGAACGACCAGCCGCTCTGCATGGTCCCGCCGAGCAGGAAGGCCGGCAGGTGCCACAGGCCCCAGAGCGCGCCCAGGATCAGGCTGGCCACGAGCGGGTTGAACCGGCGCTGCAGCATCGGCAGGGCGTAGCCGCGCCAGCCGATCTCCTCGACAGGGCCGAGCAGGAGGACCGGGAGCAGCGCCCCGAAGACCAGGTACCACGGTGAGAACGGGAACTCGGTGACCGTGCCGTTGAACGCGGCGCTCAGGTACTTCCCCGCGGGGATGCCGAGCACCAGGAACAGCCACCATCCGGCGGGCATCCGCCAGAGCGTGAGGCGCCTGAGATAGCCGCGCAGGTCCGCGAGCCCGCCGCGCCGTCCGACGACGACGAGCGCGGCGATCGCCGGGGAGTACACGGCAAGGATGAAGAGCGGGTGCGTGCCGGACGGCGGGCCGAACAACGCTTCCAGCGGCTCTGCGAACAGGAGCAGGAGCGCCAGAGCGCTCCACCCGATCGCGAAGCTGAGCACGAAGAACACGATGAGTGAACGGCTGCCGTGCTCGCTCGACTTCGTCGGGGAGGAGCTCGTGGTTGTCATGGCTCCCAGCCTGGGCGTTCGGACAGACCGGGCACATCGGGACCTTCCCGGGGAACATCCCTGGCCAACCCCTGAGTGTCTCTGCGTGCCGCCCTTGCCTAACCGGTGCGTTCACGGCAGAGTCTGTGGTGACGCACCTCACACCGTCGTGGGGCGCGTCGCCAACGGAGGTGCCCGATGACGACCACCGAGATTGCCACGCTCCGCCGTTCGATCGAGCAGCTGCGCCAGAGTGTCGCCGTGGTGCGCAGCGCGTTCGGCGACGCGCCGGAGGTGCGCCGGCTGGTGAACGACCTCGAGCGGCTGGAGATCGACGCGGCAGAGCTCCTGTCGGCGGAGCCCCTGCGGCAGGTGAGGACCTCGGGGCGCGTGCCGGAGCACGTAGTCGTGCCTGACACACCGCTGGACGAGACGATGTTCAGCGATGCCGACGACGAAGGGCTCGGCGGCTACCACGGCGACCGCTCGTGACGACCACCGCACGCGGCGTCGGTGGGCGCAGGATCGGCGCGCGAGGTGTGGACAGCCCGGGCCGGGCCGCCGTCGAGGCGCGCACGCTGCGGTCCGACCGGTGGTGGCTGCCGCCGATGGCGACCACCGTCGGCATCCTGGTCTTCCTCGTTTACGCCACGGTCCGGGCGTTCCAGCAGCAGTACTTCTTCGCGGACGAGCGCTACCTGACGCCGTTCTACTCGCCCTGCGTCTCGTTCGGGTGCGCGTCGGAGCCGGGCTCGTCGCACTTCGGGATGTTCCTTCCGGACCACCCCCTGCTGCCGTACGCGGCGCTGACCCTGCCGTTCCTGCTGCTGTTCCGGCTGACCTGCTACTACTACCGCAAGGCGTACTACCGGTCGTTCGCGCTGGCCCCCGCGGCGTGCGCGGTGCCGGAGCCGCACGCGACGTACCACGGTGAGACCCGCTTCCCGCTGGTCCTGCAGAACGCCCACCGGTACTTCTTCTACGCCGCGGTGGTCATCTCGGTGATCAACACCTACGACGCGCTCGTCGCGTTCCGGCATCCGACGGACGGGTTCGTCATCGGCGTAGGCAACCTCGTGCTGCTCGTGAACGTGGTGCTGCTGTGGTGCTACACGGCGTCGTGCCACTCGTGCAGGCACGTGATGGGTGGCCGCCTCACGCACTTCTCGAAGCATCCGGTGCGCTACCGGCTCTGGACGTGGGTGTCCGCGCTCAACACGCGGCACGCGCAGTTCGCGTGGACCACTCTCGCCTCGCTGATCCTGACCGACCTGTACGTGGCGCTCGTCGCGAGCGGGACCATCACGGACCTGCGACTCATCGGATAACTGGACAGGAGCCCCGTCTTGACGGAGATCGAACGGCACGAGTACGACGTCCTCGTCATCGGGGCCGGGGGCGCCGGGCTGCGGGCCGCGATCGAGGCGCGGGAACGCGGCCTGCGGACGGCGATCGTCTGCAAGTCGCTGTTCGGCAAGGCGCACACCGTGATGGCCGAGGGCGGGTGCGCCGCTGCCATGGGCAACGTCAACGAGAACGACTCCTGGCAGGTGCACTTCCGCGACACCATGCGCGGCGGCAAGTTCCTCAACAACTGGCGGATGGCGGAGCTGCACGCCAAGGAGGCGCCCGACCGGGTCTGGGAGCTCGAGACCTACGGCGCGCTGTTCGACCGCACCAAGGACGGCCGGATCAGCCAGCGCCACTTCGGCGGGCACACCTACCCGCGCCTCGCGCACGTCGGCGACCGGACCGGGCTGGAGCTGCTGCGCACCATGCAGCAGCGCATCGTCGCGCTCCAGCAGGACGACTTCGCGGAGACCGGCGACTACGAGGCCCGGCTGCGGGTGTTCGCCGAGTGCACGGTCACGGAGCTGCTCAAAGGTTCGGGTCCAGATTCGGACCAAGGGCCCGACGGTGCGATCGCCGGGGCGCTCGGGTACTGGCGCGAGTCGGGGCAGCTCGTCGTGTTCTCGGCGCCAGCCGTGGTGCTCGCCACGGGCGGCATCGGCAAGTCGTTCCAGGTCACGTCGAACTCGTGGGAGTACACGGGCGACGGTCACGCCCTCGCGCTCCGCGCCGGCGCGGACCTCATCGACATGGAGTTCGTCCAGTTCCACCCGACCGGCATGGTCTGGCCGCCCAGCGTCAAGGGCATCCTCGTGACCGAGGGCGTGCGCGGCGACGGCGGGGTGCTCAAGAACTCCGAGGGCAAGCGGTTCATGTTCGAGTACGTGCCCGACGTCTTCAAGGGCCAGTACGCCGACACCGAGGACGAGGCGGACCGCTGGTACGACGACCAGGAGAAGAACCGCCGCACACCCGACCTGCTGCCGCGCGACGAGGTGGCCCGCGCCATCAACACCGAGGTCAAGGAGGGGCGCGGCTCGCCGCACGGGGGTGTCTACCTCGACATCGCGAGCCGCATGCCGGCCGAGGAGATCAAGCGGCGTCTGCCCTCGATGTACCACCAGTTCAAGGAGCTGGCCGACGTCGACATCACCGCCGAGCCGATGGAGGTCGGCCCGACCTGTCACTACGTGATGGGCGGGATCCAGGTCGACCCCGACACCGGGCAGTCCAGCGTTCCGGGACTGTTCGCGGCGGGGGAGTGCGCTGGCGGCATGCACGGCTCGAACCGGCTCGGCGGCAACTCGCTCTCGGACCTGCTGGTGTTCGGCAGGCGTGCGGGGCTCGGCGCGGCCGACTACGTCGTCGGCCTGGAGAGCAGGCCCGCCGTGCGCGCGGCCGACGTCGACGCGGCGGCCGAGATGACGCTCGCCCCGTTCGACCCGCCGTCGGACACCCAGGACGGGACCGGCGGCGCGGGAGCCGAGAACCCGTACACCCTGCACGCCGAGCTGCAGCGGATGATGAACGACCTGGTGGGCATCATCCGCACGGAGTCGGAGGTGGCCGAGGCACAGCGGCGGCTCGGCGAGCTGCGCGCCCGGGTGCGGCAGGTGTTCGTCGAGGGCCACCGGCAGTACAACCCCGGCTGGCACCTGGCGCTCGACCTGCGCAACATGCTCATGGTCAGCGAGGCGGTGGCGGCGTCGGCCCAGCTGCGCACCGAGAGCCGCGGCGGGCACACCCGCGAGGACCATCCGGGGCTCGACGCCGAGTGGCGCCGCCGGGTGCTCGTGACGCGCTGCGCCGACAGCGGCGCGGTGGTGCCGCGCGTCGTCGTCGAGCCCGCCGAACGGGTGCCCATGCGCGAGGACCTGCTCGCGCTCTTCGAGTTCTCCGAGCTCCAGAAGTACTACACGCCGGCCGAGCTGGCCGCGCACCCCGGGCAACGGGCCGATCCAGATCCAGAGCCAGATCCAAGGGGAGGGACCGCATGAGCTACACGGGAACGTTCCGGGTCTGGCGGGGTGACGCCGACGGCGGCGCGCTGGCCGACTTCCACGTCGAGGTCAACGAGGGCGAGGTGGTGCTCGACGTCCTCCACCGGCTGCAGGCCACGCAGACACCCGACCTCGCGGTGCGGTGGAACTGCAAGGCAGGCAAGTGCGGGTCGTGCTCGGCGGAGATCAACGGGAAGCCACGCCTGCTGTGCATGACGCGGATGTCGGTGTTCGAGCGCGACGACGTCGTGACCATCACGCCGATGCGGACGTTCCCGGTGATCCGCGACCTCGTGACCGACGTGTCGTTCAACTACGCGAAGGCGCGCGAGATCCCGTCGTTCACGCCGCCCGCGGACCTGGGGCCTGGCGAGTACCGGATGGCGCAGGTCGACGTCGGGCGCTCGCAGGAGTTCCGCAAGTGCATCGAGTGCTTCCTGTGCCAGGACACCTGCCACGTGGTGCGCGACCACGAGGAGAACAAGGAGTCGTTCGCCGGGCCGCGCTTCCTGATGCGGATCGCCGAGCTGGAGATGCACCCGCTCGACGTCGCCGACCGGGTGCCCGCCGCGCAGGAGGAGCACGGGCTCGGCCGGTGCAACATCACGAAGTGCTGCACCGACGTCTGCCCGGAAGGCATCAAGATCACCGACAACGCGCTGATCCCGATGAAGGAGCGCGTGGCCGACCGGCGGTACGACCCGTTGGTCTGGCTGGGCCGGACGATCTCGCGCAGGCGCGACTGACGGCCAGGTGGTGATCAGTTTTGTCTCGTAACTGTTCAATCAGATATGCTGGCGCGTATGAGCTCGTTGGAGATCACACCCGAGTCGGACGACGAGTGGGAGCAGGTGATCCGCCGTCATCTCGCCGCAGGTGAGCGTGCACACGTGACCTTCGAGCGGCCGTCGATGACGCCGGCCGAGATGGCGGACAGCATTGGCGTCTCGCGGGCGACGATCCAGCGCCGGATCCTCGCGGGTGAGATCCGGTCGGAGCGCCGGGGTAACCGGCACCGCATTCCGCTGCACGAGGTGGAACGGTTCCGCCACGCCTACGTCCGCGAGATGGCGACAGATCTTGCAGCCGACTTCTGAGCACCGCGTCTTCGTCGACGCCAACGTTCTCGCCTCCCCGGTCCCGCGAACCATCCTGTACCTGTCCCAGCCGCTGTCGGACTTCCAGCTCGTCTTCAGTCCGTGGGTCGAGCGGGAGGCGGAACGGCACCAGAAGGCGGGTCACATACCGGTGTCGACCTTGCGACAGCGCTTCGACTGGGAGTTCGTGCCCGATGCTGATGACTTCGACGGGTTGGTCGACACAGACCCGAAGGACCAGCCCGTGCTGGCATCGGCGGTGGAGGCGAAAGCTCGTTACCTGGTGACGGCGAACGTGCGGGACTTCGGAGAGAAGGACCTGGCCGAGCATCGGATGGTCGCTGTGCACCCGGGATTGTTCCTGGCGCATCATGTGTCGGCTCAGAGCTACCGCGAAGTCCTCGAGGCGGTCGGCGAGAAGCGCGGCCGGGAGCCGCGCGATCCGTTGTCCATCCATCAGCAGGAGATCTCGGTCCACCTGCCCGCCCTCTTCGATGCCTACCGGGATCTGTTCGGCCATGCCACGCCTGATACCAGTCATGGGCCGCCGATGCTGTCCTTCCGGGGCACGCGATGTGTGGAGTGCTATCGCGTTCTTCGCGAGGACCTGCAGCGTGATCCGGGCCTGTGCCAGCGGTGCGGGGCCGACACGGCTCGTAGATGAGCCGGCCGGCGTCCGCACTTCGCTAGCAACCGTTCAGTACCGCGGCAGCGCGTCCGTGAACGCAGGGTCCCGGCGGCGCATGTAGTCGCCGTCGTTCCGCGCGCCGCGGCCTGAGCGCAGGAAACGCTCGTGGAGCTCCTCGACGCGCGCCAGGTCGACGTCTACGCCGAGCCCCGGACCGGTCGGAACGGTCACCGCGCCGTCGACGATCTCGATCCCGCCGTCCGGGACGACGTCGTCGGCCCGGTTCCAGGGGTAGTGCGTGTCGCAGGCGTAGGCGAGGTTGGGGATCGCCGCGGCCACGTGCGTCATGGCCGCGAGCGAGATGCCGAGGTGCGAGTTCGAGTGCATGGACACGCCCATGCCCGTCGCCTCGCAGATCGCGGCGAGCTCCTTGGTGCGGCGCAGGCCGCCCCAGTAGTGGTGGTCGCTCAGGAGGATCTGGACGGCGTCGCTCCGGACCGCCGGGAGGATGTGCTCGGTCTCGACCACGCACATGTTGGTCGCGAGAGGGAGCCCCGTCTCGGCGTGCACCCGGCTCATCCCGTCGATGCCGAGCACGGGGTCCTCGAGGTATTCGAGGACGCCGTCCAGCCGTCGCGCTACGTCGAGGGCGGTGCTGTGCGACCAGGCTCCGTTCGGGTCGATGCGGAGGGGCAGGCCGGGGAACGCCTCGGCCAGGGCGAGGAGCGAGGCGACCTCGACGTCGGGGTGCAGCGCCCCGGCCTTGAGCTTGATCGACCGGAAGCCGTACTGGTCGATCATCCGCTTGGCCTGCGCCACTATCCCGTCCGGGTCGAGGGCGGGGCCCCACTCGTCGTCATCGGCCCCGATGTGCCCTGCCCACTTGAAGAAGAGGTACGCGCTGTAGTCGACGCTGTCCCGCAGGGCGCCGCCGAGCAGCTCGCTCACCGGACGGCCGAGCAGCTTGCCCTGGGCATCCAGCGCCGCCACCTCGATCGGGGCGAACGTCATGAGGCGGGCCTGCGCGCCGAGGTCGGGCCGCAGCCGCCGCAGCACGGCGTCGACCACGGACTCGATGCGGGACGTCGCGAACACGTCCAGCCCCAGCAGCTCGGCCTCGAGCGCGGGGACGGCGTCGGGGGGCAGCGCGTCGCCGCGTCCCTCGCCCCACGCGACGACGTCGCCGATCTCGAGCCGCACGACCGTGCGCAGCGCCAGCGGCTCGTGCACCCCCGCGGCATTCAGCAGCGGCGGGTCGGAGAACGCGAGGGGGTAGACGGTGAAGCCCGTGATCCGGCCGTCGATGAAGGTCATCTTGCTCATCCTTTGATTGCTCCCGCCGAGATACCGCGCATGAACGACCGCTGGAAACCGAGGAAGGCGAGGATGGCGGGCACCATCGCCAGCGTGGAGGCGACGAGGACGACGCCGATGCCCACCTCAGGATCGGCGCGCAGGCTGCTCAGCGCGAGCGGCAGGGTGTAGTTCTTCGCGTCCGACGCCACCAGCAGCGGCAGCAGGTACTGGTCCCAGATCATGGTGAACCCGAAGACGCCGATGACGCCGAGGGCCGGGGTCACGGTCGGCAGCACCACCGACCAGAAGACGCGGAACTCGCCCGCGCCGTCGAGCCGTGCGGCCTCCTCGAGCTCGGTGGGCACCTCCTTCATGAACTCGGTCATGACGAGGATCGCGAAACCCCACGCGACGATCGGCACGATCATCCCGGCGAGCGAGTCGGTCAGGTTCAGGTGCAGCAGGGGCAGGTCGGACAGCACCACCGCGAGCGGGATCGCGAGGATCTCCTCCGGCAGCATCATGGTCGCCAGGATCAGCACCATCACTATGCCGGCGCCCCGGAACTTCTTGCGGGCCAGCGCGTAGGCCGCCAGCACCGACACCGCCATCTGCAGCAGCAGCCCGACACCGACCACGAACAGCGAGTTGGCCAGGTACCGCAGGACGTCGCGGCTGAGCGCCGCCCGCCAGTTGTCCAGCGTGAGGTCGGTCGGGAAGAGCGAGAGGCGGGACGGGTCGCGCGAGCCGTCGAAGGCTCCGACCAGGATCGCGATGAGCGGCCCGGCGAAGGTCAGCACGACCAGCGCGCACACCAGCGCCGTGATCGCCCGGATCCACCAGCTGTTCTGGGCGCCCAGGCCCAGCGCCGTGTCGAGGTTCTTGCTCATGATTCCTCCTTGCGTACGCCGGAGCGCACCAGAAGCGTCAGGACGATGGTGGCCAGCAGCAGCACCACGGAGCCGGCGGCGGCGACCCCGAGCTCCACCCGTTCGAACCCGAGCCGGTAGATCAGCGTCATGAGCACCTCGCTCGACCCGTTGGGCCCGCCGTTGGTCAGGAGGTACACCTCGGTGAAGATGCGCATCGCCCGGATCGCGGCGAGCGTCAGCAGGATGGCGAGCGCCGGGCGCAGCGCGGGCAGCGTCACGTACCGGATCCGGCGGACCCAGCCCGCGCCGTCGAGCGCGGAGGCCTCGTAGAGCGACCGGTCCACGCCGACCAGGCCGGCGATGATGATGATCATGTCGTAGGGCGCGTCACGCCAGATGCCGACGAGGATCACCGACAGCAGCGAGGTGTCGGGCGAGTTGATCCACTGCGACGGCTCGATGAGGAAGAAGCCGAGGATGCTGTTGGCCAGCCCGTCCTCGGTGGGGTGGTAGATGATGCGCCAGAGCTCGGCGATCACCGCCGTCGGCACGACGACGGGCAGGAACGCGGCGGAACGCACGAACCAGAGCCGGCGGGCCTGTCCCTCGAGCAGGAGCGCGAGCGCGAACCCGACCAGGACGGCGCCGGCGGTCTGTGCGACGGCGATGATCGCCGTGTGCCCGGCCGCGGCGAGGAACTCGTCCGTCGCGACCAGGGCGCGGTAGTTGTCCCAGCCCACCCAGGAGTTGCCGAGGTACGGCTGCACGTCCTGGAAGCTCATCACGAAGGCCTGGCCCATCGGGATGAACTTGAAGTAGACGAACAGCACGAGTGCCGGGGCGAGGAAGGCCCACGGGATCCACCAGGCGCCCAGGCGGCGGCTGGTCCGCCGCTCGACGGGCGCGCGGCCCGACGGCGGCTGCGGCGGCGTTCCTTCTCGGGTCAGCCCGGTTCGGGTCAGCTCGGTTCGGGTCGGCACGGTCATGGCGCGAGCACCTCCTGGTCGGCGAGCTCCGCCGTGAACACCTCGTCGAGGGCCTCCATCTCGGTGCGCACGTCCAGCGAGCAGTCGCTGATCAAGGCGTTGAGCGTGTTCGCCGACGCGGTGAGGAAGGGGGTCCAGTTGGGGACGGCGGGCACGTACCTGCCGTTGTTGTCGTAGAGCTCCTGGAACGTCTCCCACTCCTGCGGGTCCCGCATGCCGTCCATGTCGACCGTCGAGTTCACGGGCAGGCGGACGATGTTGCCGTCCTCGTGCCCGGCCATGCCGATCTTCTGGCCCGCTGGCGAGATCACGTACTCGGCGAAGCGCTCCTGTGCGCTCTCGCTCGCCGAGCCCGCCATCAGGTAGACGTTGTTGCCCTCCGCGAGGGTGACGAGCCCGGCCGGACCGGGCGGCGGCGGGATGACCTCGAGGTCGTCGCCGAGGCTGTCGACGAGCGCGGGCAGCTCGTACGGGGCGACGAGGAACGACCCGGCGCCGCCCGTCTGGAACGTCTCCTTCGTGTTCGTCGTGTCCTGGCTGCTCGCGCCCGGCTGCAGCACGCCTTCGGTGCAGGCGAGGTCCCGGATCCACGTGGCGGCGGCGACAGCGCTGTCATCAGCGACGGCGGAGCGGTAGCCCTCCGGGGTCTCCTCGAAGTACTCGCCGCCGCCGGACCAGAAGAACGTGGAGGTGTTCCACGAGATGTAGCCCCGCTCCGTGGTCCCGGGGACGGCGATGCCGGCGACCTTCTCGCCGGTGCCGGTGGGGTCGTCCTCGACGTAGCCGCGCCACATGGCGACCAGGGACTCCCAGTCGTCGGGCACCGAGAGCCCGAGGTTCTCCCGCCAGTCCTTGCGGTTGAAGAGCGCGACGGTGTGCGCGGTCATCGGCACGCCGTAGTAGCCGCCGAAGTAGGAGCGTGCACCGTCCCAGGCCCGTTCGTTGATGTCCTCGGAGCCGTCGATCTGCTCCGGGTCGATCTCGCGCAGGAAGCCCTGGCTCTGCATGTTGCCGAGCTGTGCGGTGTCGTTGATGACGATGTCCGGCAGGTTCCGCTGCACCGCGCGCTGCTGCAGCTTGATCTCGAAGTTGTCGGAGATCGAGGTCATGGTCGCCGGAATGCCCGTCTTCTTCGTGAACTCGCGGACGAGCTCCTGCCCGATGAGGTCGGAGGGGCTGCCGGGTCCCTTGCGCTGCCAGATCTCGAGCGACTGCTCCTGGGCGGGCACCTGGTCCACTTCTGCGGCTGCCGTCATCCCGGAGCATCCCGCGAGAGCAAGGACTGCGGCGAGACCGGCTATTGCTTGTGCTCTGGTCATGAGCTCCGTCGTTCATGAGGGGGTGAAAAGGTGTTCGCCACCGTAGGAACCGGATGGCCATGCTGTCCAGAACCGGAATTGCATGCACTGATGCCGCGACTGCATTACCGGGGGTCCTCCCGGTCCTGCTAAGTTCGAGGCACTCGTCCAGGTCCGCCTTGTCCTGGGCCGCGTCACCCCGCCCGGTGCGGCAGTCAGACGCCGGCCACCTCGGTGGCCCGTCCCGCCGGGCGGCGCTGAGGACATCTCATGCCCCGAGCCACCACCGGCTACGGCCCCCTGCTGCGCACCCCCGGCGCAGCCGCCTTCTTTCTCACCGCCGCGTTCGGTCGCGTCGGCATCGCCATGACGGGCCTCGGCCTCGTCTGGCTGCTGCACGACCGCACCGGCTCCTATGCGACGGCGGGCCTCGCCGCCGCCGGGTTCGCCCTGGCCGAGGCCCTGGTCGGCCCGCACCTGGCCCGGCTGATCGACCGGTTCGGCCAGACCCGCGTGCTGCCGTTCTACCTCCTCGGGCACGGCGCCGCGGTAGCCGGCCTGCTCCTGTCGACGACGCCCGCCGCCGCGATCGTCGCAGCCACCTGCGCCGGAGCGGCGGTACCGCAGCTCGGCGCGCTGTCGGCCGCCCGCTGGGCACACCTGCTGCGGGCCGAACGGGCAGACGAGCTGCCCACTGCCTTCTCCCTGGAGTCGCTGGCCAACGCCACCGCGTTCCTCCTCGGCCCGGTGCTGGTCACCGCACTCGGCGCGGCAGGGCACCCAGTCCTGGCCAGCGCCATCGCCGCCGCGCTGATCGTCGGCGGGGGTGTGGCGCTGGCCGCCCAACGCGGCACCGCACCGCCTCCAGCCCGGGGGAGCACCGACGGGACGCCGCGCGAACGGTCCTCCCTGCTGCGGCCGGCCTTCCTCCTCCTCGCCCTGCTCAACCTCGCGATCGGGCTCTACTTCGGCACAATGGGTGTCGCGGTCACCGCGTTCGCCGTCGGCCAGGGCACCCCCGCCGTCGCGACGCCGATCATCGCCGCCGCAAGCCTCAGCGGACTCCTCGCCGGCTGGCTCTACGGGCTGCGCAAACACCCGACCCCGGCACACCGTCAGCTCGTGCTCGTCACGATCTACCTGACGGCGACGGCGGCGCTGCTACCCCTCGCGCCGTCCGCACTCTGGCTCGGGGTCGGCGTGGTGCTCACGGAGGCGGCGATCCCGCCGGCCCTCGTGCTGCTGACCGTCCTGACCGAACGGGCAGTCCAGCCCACGACGCTCACCCAGGCCTTCACCTGGAACAACTCCGCGAGCGCTGCGGGGTCGGCGCTCGCGGCGGCCCTGGCGGGACGCGCCGCGGACGCCTGGGGCCCGTCGGGCGCGCTCGTGCAGGCGCCCGTGGCGGGGCTCGTACTGGTCGTTCTGGCCCTGGTGCTATCCCTGGTCCTGGCGCGCCGACCCGCGCGGCTGCGCTAACGAGCTATAGGCCCGCGCTCGTGGGGGCAGGTTCACCCCGTGCTCGCCAGCTGGCGGTCGCCCGTCGCCGGTACGGTCGGATAGACGTTCCCGCTCCGGCGTGAGGTGGACTCGATGACCTACGGCCCGTTTACCGGCTCGTCCGCGCGGGGGGCCGGACCTGGAGACTCTGGCGGGTCCCCCGAGCCGCTGTTGCCACGGCCGTACGCGCGAAATGCGGACTCCGGGTCGACGGCCGCCCCCTTCGGTCCCGATGCGCAGGTAGCGGGAGGGGCTGCTGGCCCCGACATCGGGAGTGCCACCGACGACGGCGCCACCACGACGGACACCATAGGTATCGCCGCTGAGGTCGACCGGCTCGCCCGCGTACTGTGTGCGCACGCGACGACGCTGCCGCTCGCCGTCGCGATTCTCGGCGACTGGGGAAGCGGAAAGTCCAGCTTTATGCAGATGGTGCAGGCGCGGGTGCACGATCTCGCCGGATGGCAGCAGAAGTACGCGCCGGTCGTCGGTGACCTGCCCGCCTACGCGGCCCGGGTGCGGCAGGTGCGGTTCAACGCATGGCACTACAGCGACGAATACGCGCTGGTCGGCATGGTGGACGAACTCTTCCGGGAGCTGGCGGACCAGAAAGTGATGAAACCGCCGGTGCCCCCTGCGGAGGTCACCAGGCTCCGCGCGGCCCGGGATACCGCTGCACGCGAGCTGCGGCACGCCGAGGAGCACCGGGAGGCAGTCGGTCACGACGGGCCCCGCTCACTCTGGTCGGTCCTCACATCGGGACGCCGAGGCCGGGCTGGTCTGGTCTGGTTGCTCGTCACACTCACCGCGATCCTCGTGGCCTGGCAGGGGGAGGCGATGTTCGCATGGCTGCCCGACGGCGTCGCCGAGGCCACCCGGTGGGTGGTGGCCGCGGTCGGCATCGCTGCGGGGGTGATCAAGTCCGTTCAGGGCTGGCGGGTGGCCCTTCGGACATGGCAGGCCACCGTCAAGGAGCAAGCCGTCGCAGCACTGGAGCCGAACATCGGTGACCTGCGCGCGAGACGGGACTCGACGGAGCTCGCGTACCTCGCGGTCGACGCGACGGCCCGGCTCGCCGGTTTCCTCGATCAGCAGCGGGACGGCGTGCAGTACGACACCTACCGCGGGGCTGTCGGCCTGGTCTACCGGAACCTCGAGGAGCTGGCGCAGAAGATCGCCGACGACGCAGGACAGCAGACGGAGCGGGAGGAGCGCGACGGACCGGCCGTCTCGATCGACCGCATCGTGCTGTACGTCGACGACCTCGACCGGTGTGCACCGGAAAGGGTCGTTGAGGTGCTCCATGCCGTCAATCTGCTGCAGGTGCTGCCGCTGTTCGTCGTGGTGGTGAGTGTGGATGCGCAGTGGCTGCGCAGGTCCCTCGCGTTTCATGATCGCGCGATGTTCGGCGACGGCCCGAGCGTGCTCGGCGCGCGCGTGGGCGATCCTCTCGACTACCTCGACAAGATCTTCCAGATCCCATACTCGTTACCACCGATGGGACGCGAGGGGGCAGCCGGACTTGTGCGAGCGCTCGTCGGAGAGACATCGCCGGGCTCCGCCGACCGCGCCGCCCGAAATGCCCGGTCGGACGACACGGCCGCCGAGCGGGTCCCCGGTGCGTGGGACGTCGACGGTGAGTCCGGCCTCGGCGGACGGGACATGCGGCTCGCTCCCGGCGAGGAGGATCTCCTGGCTGCGGTGGCCGCCGTCGTGCGCACTCCGCGAGGCGTGAAGAAGCTGGTCAACCTGTACCGGCTCGTTCGGGTGGGGCCGCAGGCACTCGCTGATCCTGCGTTTGCCGACCCGGAGGTCGGCGCTGGCCGCGCCGTCGCGCTGCTCCTTGCGGCCGTCGTTGGCATGCCCGCCGCCGCCCCCAGACTGCTGACGGCCCTGTCCTCCAGTGAGGGCACGCTGCCAGAAGCTCTCGCCGCGGCCGCCGCCCGCCACCGCTCCGAGGGTGAGCATGAGTGGCCCGAGCGGTGCGGTCCGTGCGCTGACCTGGAATGGCTGGGCACGGAGATCGGGGCACTGCTGAGGAGGAAACAGGTGCCGGAGGCTGCTGCCGACTACCGCCCCTGGCTGAGTGAGGTCGCGCGGTACTCGTTCCACTCGGCGCGGTTTCGTGATCTGCTCGCCGACGCGTCCTGAGTGTGGTCGTCGTGTTCTGGCCGCTCTCTTTACCGCCCTTCCTCACGCTGCGGCAAGCCCGGCCCGCCGCCCAGAGGAGCGGCGGGCCGGTTACCTGCGAGGGCTCGGCGGACGGGCCGGGTCAGCCCTTGGACTTGCCCGCGGTCCTGCGCGGCCGCCGGGTCAGCAGGGGGTCGTGACCCCGCGGCCGGCTGACGGGGTGGACGGTGGCGAACGCCTCGTCCAGGACGTCCGGTGTCGCGATCGCGCCGTCACCCCGGGCCTGGAGCGCCGTCATCACCTGCTCTGCCGCCAGCCGCAGGGATACTCCCGCGTCCCGCGCGGCGCTGACCAGGAGCTCCGTGGCCTTCGCCTCGTCGACTCCCCGTACCGCCACGATGACACCCTTGACCTGCTCGATCGTGGCCTGGCTGACGAAGGCGCGGTTCACCACGGACTCCGACCGGCGGTCGAGCGCCTCCTTCTGGACCGGCGTGACGTCGACGACGTAACCGACCAGCTGCGGCGACCGGCTGCGGGCGCTCTGCGAGCCCTGACCGGTGACGACCACCGATCGGGTCCGGCCGCTCCGGTCCACGATCCGGTGTGCGCACGCGAAGGGCCTACCGAGCCGGAGGGCCTCCCCGGCGGCCCGGACCACGCGGGCCCGGTCGTCGGGGTGCTTGCGGGAGCGAAGCGCCTCGAGCCCCGGCTCGATCTCGTTCTGCTTCCATCCGTGCATGGTGTAGACCTCGTCGGACCACCACCAGGTGCCGGAGGCAAGGTCGACGCTGTACCGGCCGACCAGAAGGTTGGTTCCCAGGCCGAGGGCGCGAGTCAGATCTGCCGCGGAAAAGCCCTGCGTGCTGGCTCCGGCGTCGTTCCCGGCCACTTCGGCGAAGTCCGTCTCGAGCTGAGTGACGGTTGACATATGAACCTCCCAGATCCCCTGCGGACCTGGAGCCGCTTCATGACCCCGAGTCTCAGAGTATAGAGGGGTTCGGACGATTCGGACAGTCGGGGTCTCAAGATTCCTCTCGAAACCGCAGGTCAGGCCCCTGTCATGGGTGCGTCATCGAGGGGTGCGAGCAGGGCGGACGCGCCGTCCTCCCAGCGGCCGAGCGCGTACGCGCCGACGTCCCCCTCGATGGCCAGGCAGGCGGCGGCTCCGAGCAGGACGTCGTCGCGGATCGCGGGATCCTGCTCGACGAGCTTGCCCGCGAGGTCGCGCGCGGCGATCTGCTCGTGCACCGCGTCGGCCTCCACGTGCTCGTCGAAGTACCGCGTCGTGTCGGTGCCGTGCCCGAGGCGCCGGAAGCCGGTGCTGTACAGGCGGCTGGGGATCGACGACGTGATCTCGTACGCGGCGAGATGGCCGACTATCGCGCCCCGGAGCCGCCGGTGCAGCGCGAAGAGCGACATGGTGTTCAGCGAGACGAGCGCCGGTGTGGGGGCGACGTCGAGGTAGGCGCCGTAGGTGTCGTCGAGCCCGGCGCTGCGCATGGTGGCGGCGAAGAGCTCGGAGTGCAGGTAGCCCGGCCGGCCGCCACCGTACTCGTCGGCCTGGATCTCCACGAGCGCGGCCTTGGGCGTGCCGTACAGCCGAGGGATCGCCCAGGTGTGCGGGTCGGCCTCCATCAGCTGGTAGACCGACCGCAGGGCCAGGAACTCACGGGCCTGCCCGGCGGTGGCGCGCCTGGCGAGGTAGCGCGAGAGGCTGGGGCTGTCGTCGGCCTCGGCCAGCTCGAACAGCCGCTTCGCGACGCCGGCGGCGTCGGTCTCCTCGCAGACGGGCCGTCCGGCGCGCGTCCGGACCGCCGCCTCGAAGGGCCGCTCGAGCGACTGTCGCACCGCGAGCAGCGCCGGTTCCCACTCCCACTCGTCGTCGACGCCGTCCACACCACGGTGGTGCAGCTCGTACATGACAGTGAGGGCGAGCTGCAGGTCGCCGTCGTGCAGGACGGCGAGCTCGTCGGCGTGCTCGGCGTTCTGCAGCGCGTCCGCGGCCGCGGCGCGCATTGGCTCCAGCCGGGCGTGGGCGTCGTCGGCGGGCGGTCCCGCGGTGAGCGCGGTGATCAGCGCGGAGCTCACCGGACCGCGCGGACGGGGGAGGGGGAGGCGGGCGGCGTTCCCTGTAGCAGGCACGGCCCGCCGGCCGGCGTCGTCGTTCGTGGATGTGTGCTCCCGCACAGGGGTCGAGGTCATGTGGAGGCTCCTCATCTCGCACCGGCCGCGCCTCTCCTCGACGCCGCGCCCATAGTGCGCATGATGCTGCCGACTCGCGAGGTGTGCACCCGGACAAGCTGTCGGGTTGCGAGTGCAACTCACCGTCTTACGTTGGGGCCGAGGTCAGGAAGAGGCCGCACCGGTGGAGCACGGGCCCGCCGAGGCTCGTGCTCGCCCCGCCCGGTCGCACTCCGGGCGAGGAGGACGACGACAGGAGTCCGACATGAGTGGAACGGACATTCCGTACGGTTCAGGGGCCGGTTCGCAGCGAACCTGGGAGCCCGGCAGCGAAACAGGCAGCACCGGCACGGAGACGACAGGCGTCAAGGAACGAGCCGGCGCGGCAGCGTCTCAGCTGGGTGAGGCGGGCCGCGAGACGGTTCGTGAGGCAAAGGAGCGTGCGCACGACGTCGCTCACGAGGCGGGCGACCGCACGCGTGGGCTGGTCGACCGCACCAGGAACGAGCTCAGTTCCCAGGTGGCGTCGCAGCAGCAGCATCTCGCGGGCGGGCTCCGTGCGCTGGGGGACGAGCTGGGCCAGATGTCCAGCGGGACGCAGGACCCCGGCTACGCGACCGACCTGGTGCAGCGCGCCGGGGCGGCTACCGGCCACGTCGCGCAGTGGTTCGAGGACCGCGAGCCCGGCGACGTCCTGCACGAGGTCGAGGACTTCGCCAGGCGCCGGCCGGGCATGTTCATCCTGATGGCGGCGGGCGCGGGCCTGCTCGTCGGGAGGTTCCTGCGCGGTGCGAAGGACGCGCCGAGCGGTGACGCCTCCGGCGGTGACACGTCCGGTGGCGCCGGTGCCGGTGCAGCGGCCGGGTACGACGTCGGCCGGACGCCCGCCACGAACGTGAGCGAGCCGCCGCCGGCCTTCGCGCCGCCGGCCGCTGACGGCGTCCGCCCGCAGGCCACCCGTCCGCAGACCCTCGGGGGTGAGCGCGATGTCGAGTTCCCGTGACCCGTTCGCCGCGTCCAGCGTGGCGCCGCAGGTGACGACCACCGGCCGGGACGACCGGAGCGTCGGGGAGCTGGTCAGCGAGGTCAGTCGTGACCTCTCGACGCTGATCCGGCAGGAGATCGAGCTCGCGAAGGCCGAGGCGACGCAGTCCGCCAAGCGTGCGGGGAAGGGCGCCGGGATGTTCGGCGGCGCGGGGGTGGCGGGCCACATGGTCCTGCTGTTCCTGTCGCTCGCCCTGTGGTGGGCGCTCGGCACCGTGATGGGCGGCGGCTGGTCCGGGCTGGTCGTGGCCGCCCTCTGGGCAGTGGTCGCCGCGGTGCTCGCCGCGCGCGGGCGCAGCGAGATCAAGGCGGTGGAGGGGCTGCCGCGGACCGCCGACTCGGTCAAGAAGATCCCCGATGCACTTCGAGGACACGAGGAGAAGAACTCATGAGCACCAGCGATCCCAACGAGATCCGGGAAGACATCGAGCGCACGCGCGCGGAGCTGAGCCATGACGTGGACACGCTCGGCGACCGGGTGACGCCCAGCCATGTCGTGGAGCGCCAGAAGGAGAAGGTGCGGGCCCGCGTGACCGACGTCAAGGAGCGGGTGATGGGCAAGGCGCACGACACCATGGACTCCGCGGGCGGCACTACGCACGACCTGGCGGACAGGGGGCGTGAGAGGGCTTCGTCGGTTGCCGACTCGGCCCGGCACACGGCCTCGTCCGCCGCGGACTCCGTCCGGTCTGCCCCGCGTGCGGTGCGGGAGCAGACGCAGGGCAACCCGCTCGCCGTGGGTCTGGTGGCCTTCGGCGTGGGGCTCGCGGTCGCGTCGCTGCTCCCGTCCACCCGCGCCGAGCAGCGTGCGGCCACCGCCGCGAAGGAGAAGGCGGCGCCGCTGGTCGACGACATCAGGTCGACGGCGAGCGAGGTCGTGCACGACCTCGAGGAGCCCGCGAGGGAGAGCATGGAGGCCCTCCGCGACGCCGCGAAGGATGCGGCGCAGCAGGTCGGCCAGCACGGGCGGGAGTCCGTGGCCGACGTCCGCTCGCAGGCGACCGGTAACGGCTGACCCACCGCCGGGCTGGTGCCGGCCGGTGCTGCCGGCCGGCACCAGTCGGCGTCTGCCCTGGGAGACGACATGAGCGACAGCAACGACGCGGTACCTCGAACCGACACGGCGAAGCGGACCGGCGCGGCGAAGCGGACCGACGCAGCGAACCGGACCGACACTGCAGAACGGACCGACGACACTGCAGAGCGGACCGACGCGCCGGCGCCCGACGATCAGCGGAAGCCGGAGTCCCCGCCGGCGCTGCACGGCCGGACGTGGACGTACGTCCTGCGGAACAGCGTGCGGCAGTTCTCGCGCGACCAGTGCACCGACCTGGCCGCGGCGCTGACCTACTACGCGGTGCTCGCGGCGGCACCCGCGCTGCTCGCGCTGGTCTCGGTGCTCGGTCTCGTGGGCAACGGAGGCCAGGCGGTCGAGCGGGTGATCGGCACGATGGACGGCGTGCTGCCGCCCGACGTGCTGTCCGTCGTCGAACCGCTCGTCCAGAACGCCGCCGGTGGCGGCGGCAAGGCCGGGTTCGCTCTGCTCCTCGGTGTGGCGCTGGCCCTGTGGTCCGCCTCCGGGTACGTCGGCGCCTTCGGGCGTGCGATGAACCGGATCTACGAGATCGACGAGGGTCGACCCGTCTGGAAGCTTCGCCCCGTGATGCTGCTGGTCACGCTCGTGGCCGTCGTCATAGCGGCGCTGATCGTGGCGGCGGTGGCGCTCAGCGGGCCGGTCGCGCAGGCGGTCGGTGACGCCGTCGGCCTCGGTTCGACCGCCGTGACCGTCTGGAGCATCGCCAAGTGGCCGGTGGTGCTGCTGCTCGTCGTGGTGCTCGTGGCGATCCTCTACCACGTCACGCCGAACGTGCGGCAGCCCAGGATGCGCTGGCTCAGCGTCGGTGCGTTCGTCGCGATCCTGGTGTGGGTGCTCGCGTCCGCCGCGTTCGCGCTGTACGTAGCGACGTTCTCGAGCTACGACGCCACGTACGGGTCGCTCGCCGGCATCATCGTGTTTCTCCTGTGGCTGTGGATCACCAACCTCGCGCTGCTGTTCGGCGCGGAGCTGGACGCAGAGCTCGAGCGGGGCCGTGAGCTCCAGGGCGGCATCGCCGCCGAGGAGACGGTGCAGCTGCCGCCCAAGGACGCCCGCGCGAGCGAGAAGCGGGAGGCGAAGCGCCTCAAGGAGGTGGAGCGCGGCCGTGCGCTGCGGCTCGCGGCGGAGCGGGACGGCGCAAACAAGGACGACCGAGCCTGAGGGAGATTGCATGACGACGTTCGACGAGTCCCTGACAGCCCACGCGGACGAGGCAACCGGCGGTGCTGCCCCGGAGGTCACGGTGACGGCCTGCCCCGACGGGCCGCTGCTGCTGCGCGGCCCGGCGACGATCCTCGGCCCGGACGGCGAGCCCGTGGAGCGCCGTCGGGCCACCGTGGCCCTGTGCCGCTGCGGTGGCACCGCCATCGCACCGTGGTGCGACGGGACGCACAAGGTGAACGGCTACCGCTCGACGGACTAGCGCGCGACCACCGCGCTAGACCCGGAACGCCCGCTCGCGCGCGTAGGCGTGGAACCGCGCGAGCACGTCGATCTGCTGGTGGGCCTGGGCGATCAGCTCGTCGAGCTGTGCGGGATCCAGGCCGATCTCGTCGGCGTGCTCGCGCAGCGTCTGCCAGCCACCGATCTTGGCGAGGACTGCCGCCCGCATCATCTCGGGCTCGAACACCATGGTCATCGGGGACTGCTCGGCCACCCGGCCGTTGAGCTTGAGCCGGCCCGCCTTCTCACCGGCCCACGCCGCGACCTGGCGGTACCGGCGACGCGGCACCTCCAGCCGGTCCAGCAGGTCGCGATAGAGCTCCCGCTCTCCGCGCAGCTGCTCGGTCACCTCCGCCAGCTCGGCGTGGAAGGGCGTGTCCCGGTAGGCGCGGGTCATGCGTTCCAGGCGCTCCAGACCGGCGGTGGAGGCGGTGAGATGCTCGGAGAGATAGAGGCCGAACAGGTAACGGTCCATCGTCTCCGGGATCCGCAGCTCGCCCCGGGCCCGCAGCGGCAGCACCGACGCCCCCGCCGGCCGAGGGCTGGCCGGGCGCAGGGGAGCGGAGCTCGCACCCTGCCCGGCCGCCATACCGTCGAGCAGGTCCTCCACGGCTTGCGCCGCCGTGCGGCGGGGCGCCCAGCCCAGCACTGCCTTGATCCGGGAGGTGTCCAGCACCGGCACGGCCATCGCCATGTCGAGCCAGCCGGGGTCGGCGCGGACGACCCGGCCGTCGTAGGCGGCGGCCAGCGCCGCGCGGACGACGGCTGGCGGCACCTCGACCAGCCGTCCGTGGCCGACGATCCGGGCCAGGTCCGCACCGCGCAGCACGTCGTCCGCCGCGACGTTGAACGCGCCGCGGGCCCGCTCGACGACGACGCGCCGGTAGGCGTCGGCGACGTCGTCCGCGTGCACCGCCTGCAGTCGCAGGCCGGCGGGCAGCGGCAGGGCGGGCAGCCGGCCGTGCCGCAGCAGCTGCGTCGGTACGAGCGGGCCGAGGAAGTAGCGCACCACGGACTGGGCGGCGTCCGCCTGGAAGATGAGCGCGGGGCGCAGGCGCGCCACGGCGATCTCGGGGTGCTCGGCCTCCAGCTCGTCCAGCACCCGCTCCTGCGCAGCCTTGTCCACGCTGTAGTGCGACGTCGGTACGCCGCCGGTGGACCAGTCCTCGCGGCGCGGACCGTCGTCGGCGACCGGGGAGTACGCGCCCATCGACGACGCGACCACCAGGTGCGGCACGCCCGCCCGCGCGACGGCCTCGGCCACCCGGCGGGTGCCCTCCACGTTGGTGCGGCGCAGCAGGTCGCGCTCGCGGTTGGGCTGGACGAGCCATGCGAGGTGGACCACGGCGTCGGCGCCGCGGAAGTGCTCGGTGAGCTGATCGACGACGTCCTCGGCGCCGTCCGCGGAGCCGCCCTCCGCCGAGAGGTCGACGGGCGCCCACTCGGCGTACCGGTACGGTTCGGCGTTCCGGTCGGGCAACCGCCGAGCCATGCCGAGCACGGAGGTGACCCGCGGCTCGGCGTGCAGCGCCCGCAGCAGCGCGGTCCCGGTATTGCCTGTGGCTCCCACGACGACTACGCGCATGGGAACACGGTCACACCGGCCCGGCACACTCGCACTCGACGGCACGCCCTCGCGTGTCGGCGCGTGTTCCACCATGCTGGCGATATGCCCGAGATCAGCTCGCGACGAACCCACCGATTCGAGGACGACGGCCTGACCGTCATCGGGCACGTCTCGGCGCCGCCCGACGCGCGCCGGGCCTTCGTGCTCGTGCACGGCGTCGGCTGCTCGTCGCGCACCTACGCCAGGCTCGTGGACCACCTGGTGGCCCACGGCGAGGTGCACGCGCTGGACCTGCCCGGATACGGCGCGTCCCCGCACCCGCGCCGCGACGTCACGGTCCCCGAGCACGCGACCGTCGTCGCGCGGTACATCCGCGAGCACGTGCTCGACGCCGGTCTGCCCGCGCCGGTCCTCGTCGGCCACTCGATGGGCACGCAGATAGTGGGCCAGCTGCTCGCCGACCACCCCGACTCCGCGTCGGCGGGCGTCCTCCTCGGCCCGACGGCGGAGCCCGGCGCACGTACCTTCCCGCGTCAGGCGGTACGTCTCGCGATCGACGTCGTGGGGGAGTCGCCGCGCACCATCGGCACGCTCCTGTTCGACGCCCTGGTGCGCTGCGGTGCGCCGTGGTACCTGCGGCAGCTGCGCCACGTCGTCAAGCACCGGCTGGAGGACGTGCTGCCCCGCACCACGGCGCCGGTGGTCGTCGTGCGGGGCGAGCGCGACCCCGTCGCCCCGGAGCGGTGGGTAGCGGCGCTCGCGGCGAGTGCCCCGCTCGGGCGGCACCGCACCGTGGGCGGGCGGCACCACGCCATGGACGCGGACCCCGCGGGCGTCGCCGAGGCTGTCCTGGACGCGTGGCCCGCTGCGGACCGGGGCGTCGGATGAGCGGCCGACGCCGTTCGCCCGACGGAGCGCTCGCGCGGCTCGCCGCGTGGGCCGCCGACTACGCGTGGGCCACGGACCGGCAGGCGCGGCACTTCCTCCGGCGGCCGAAGCTGCCCGGGACGTCCGGCGCGCCGCCGCGGGCGCCCGTCCTGCTGCTGCCCGGCATCTACGAGACCTGGGAGTTCCTGCAGCCCGTTGCCACGGCGCTGGCCCGTGCGGGCCACCCGGTCCATGCCGTGCCAGGTCTCAACCTCAACCTCCGGCCGGTCCCGGAGTCGGCAGACATAGTGGTCGAGCACCTGGAGCGCACGGGCCTGACCGGAGCGGTGCTCGTGGCGCACAGCAAGGGCGGCCTCATCGGCAAGCGGGTCATGCTCTCGGGGGCGAGCGACCGGGTGCTGGGCATGGTCGCGATCGCGACCCCGTTCACGGGCTCCCGCTGGGCGCGGTACATGCTCTCGCGGTCGCTGCGGTCGTTCGACCCGCGCGACCCGGTGCTGCTGGCGCTCGCCGGGGAGCTGCTCGTCAACGAGTGCATCACGGCCGTCTACCCGCGGTTCGACCCGCACATCCCCGAGACGGGCCGGCTGGAGGGCGCGCGGAACATCGAGCTGCCGCTGTCGGGGCACTTCCGGCCGCTGGGGAACCCCCTGCTCGTGGAGACCGTGGTGCGCGAGGTGGCGCGGGTGGAGTCCGAGCATGCGGTTCGGTGAGCCGGGCCGCACGTGGTCAACTGGGACGTGCTCACCGTCCGCCACAGCTCGCCGCGCCGGACCGACGTCGCCCTGACGCTCGGACCGCTGGGGCACGGGCCCGCGGACCCGACGTTCCACCGGGCGGCGGACGGAACCGTCTGGCGGACGTCGCTGCTGCCCACGGGCCCGGTGACGCAGCGGTTCGTGCCCGCGGGGCCGCACGAGGTGGTGGTGCAGCTCTGGGGTGACGGGGCGCGGGAGGCCGCCGAGGCGCTGCCGACGCTGCTCGGCGAGGACGACGACGTCGCGGACTTCGCGCCGCCGTCGCAGGTCCGCGACGCCCACCGTCGGGCGGCCGGGATGCGGATGGCGCGCAGCGGCCGTGTGCTGGAAGCCCTCGTGCCCGCGGTCCTGGAGCAGCGCGTGCAGACCGTGACGGCGCACCGGGCGTGGCAGTGGCTCGTGCGGCGGTACGGCACGCGGGCGCCGGGCCCGGCGCCCGAGGGGCTGCGCGGCGGGCTGCGGGTGGTCCCGGACGCGCAGACCTGGGCGCGGGTGCCGGTGTGGGACTGGCACCGCGCCGGCGTCGACCCCGGACGTGCCCGCACTGTGACGCGGTGCGCGCTGGTGGCGCCACGCCTCGAGGAGGCGTGCGCGATGGCGCCCGCCGAGGCCCGCGCACGGCTCGAGAAGGTGCAGGGCGTAGGGGTGTGGACGTCGGCGGAGGTGGCGCAGCGCGCCTTCGGTGACGCGGACGCCGTCTCCGTGGGCGACTTCCACCTGCCTGCGGCGGTCGGCTGGGCGCTGTCGGGCGAACGCACCGACGACGCCGGGATGCTGCGGCTGCTGGCGCCGTACGCCCCGCACCGGCACCGGGTGGTCCGGCTGCTCATGATCGACGGGCGGGCCAAGGCGCCCCGTCGCGGGCCGAAGCTGCCGATCGCGGACTATCGGGCGTTCTGAGCGGGCTGGTGGTGGGCGGCTGGGCGGCTGGGCAGCTCGGCGACCGACTGGGTGTCTGCGCGGGACCTCGGTGCTGGACCTGGGTGCAGGGTTTCGTGGCGGGTCTCGGGGTGCGTCTGCGCGCGGGTTCAGCCGTGGCAAGCGCGTCAAGCAGTCGCCGCGTACAGGTAGGTAGTGATGCTCGCGTCCTTACGAAGGGGGCAGAAGAACGCGCCGGTGTCAGTGGCCGGGCATAGGATCGAACAAAGGTCCGAATGATTGGCGGGCCCAGTCTATTCTTCTTGAGTAATGAGCCACGGGGGAGGTGGGCGGGAATGTACGAGGGACTGTTCGACGACCGCACGCCTGGTGCGCAGCTGGACGCCGTGCCGCCGGTGGAGATGCCGGGTGGCATGCCGGAGACACCGCCTGACATGCCACCTGACATGCTGCCTGCCACGCCGAAGGGCTTCCCGCCGGACTGGCCTCCGGAGGTCGTGCCGGTTGCGTTCTGGCCGGAGGACGTCCTGCGTCGAGCGTTGCAGGACGCGCCCGGTGCGCGGTTGGCGCGCGTGGTCGCGGAAGCGGTCGACGTAGACGGGAATCTGGAGATCGGCATGCCCGTCGCCGCGGACCCGGACCAGGACTCGGGCGACGGCGCGGGTGCGGGTGGCGGCGCGGGCGTGGGTTTCAGTGTGCTGGCCGACCTGTCGGACGAGGCTCTGGCCGACATGGTCGTCGCGTGTGGCCGGTTGCAGTCCTGGGTAGCCGGTGTGCAGGCCCGGGTCGTGGCGGAGCGCGCCGCGCGGGAGTCGCACCCGCTGGCGCACAACTCCTTGGTCGGGCAGGTCACGGGCGAGCTGGTGGTGACGGCGCCGGAGGCGACCGAGGTGGTGGTGCGGGCCGAGTCCGGGACCCGGCACCCCACCGTGATCACCGCTCTGCTGAAAGGCAGGATCGATACTCGTAAGGCGCACACGTTGCTGCGTTCCGCGTCTCGGTTGACGGTCGTGGAGCGCGCTGAGGCGATCAGCCGGTTCCTGCCCCAGGCCCCGGCACGGACGTGGAAGTGGTTGCAGGCCCGGATGCTCGCGTTCGCGAAGAACCTGCACGGCGCCTCTGCCACCGCTCAGGCCGAAGCGCAACGCCGCTCGGTGCAGGTGGACCGGGCGGAGAACGACATGGGGTGGCTGTCCGCGTACCTACCGGCCGTGGACGCCGCAGCGGTGTGGGGTGTGGTGGACGACATGGCCCACCAGCTACGCCACGTCACGGGCGAGGAACGCACCCTGAGCCAGCTGCGTGCCGACTCGTTGACCGGGATCGTCACCGGCCGCCTCCTGCCCGCCGACCGGTACACCGAGGCCGACGCAGACTCAGATAAGACGACCGGCGCGACGACCGGCACTGCGACTGCTGGAAGCGTCGGCCCGGACATCGGCGCGCGAGCCGAGATGACGACCGCCGGTAACGCGGCGACCACTGGGAGCACCCAGAGCCCTATAGGTGAGCCTGAGCCAGTGTGTACGTGTGGTGGTCGGGTGCCAGTGCAGCAGATTGTCCGAAAGATTGTGGTGCAAGAAGTCGTGCGGCCGGTACGGATCATCCCGACCCGCCCCGTCGTCCGGGTCACGATCCCGGCCACCGCACTGCTTGGCCTGGACAACGCGCCTGGTGAGCTCGCCGGCTTCGGGCCGGTCCCCGCAGAGATCGCGCGGATGATCGCGACGGACGCGACCTGGCACCGTCTGCTGACGGACCCTGTCACCGGGATCCTCCTGGACTACTCCACCACCGCCTACCAACCGGGCAAGACCCTGCGCGGTGCAATCGAGGCCAGGGACGCCATGTGCACCTTCCCGTGCTGCGATACCCCGGCCGAGCGGTGCGACCTGGACCACATCCAACCCTTCGACCATGACCACAAGAACACCAGCAGCATCGAGGGGAGCAAAGCCAACGGGTGGGGGCAGGCCAACGCCCACAACCTGCACGCCCTGTGCCGCAAGCACCACCTCCTCAAGACTCACGCCGGCTGGAACATCGTCCGCGACCCTCAGACAGGGATCACGACCTGGACCGCACCCACCGGCCGCACCCACACACGACCACCGACCGTGCTGGACACGCACATCGATCTCGGCGAGATCGACCCGGACACCAGCCAGGACCTGTCCCTGCGCGCCATGACAGGGCAGCGCCTACCCCGCGTCTACGCCACTACCGAACCGGGCTCCGTACCGATCCATCCGGACCGTCCGATCCATCCGGACCACGGGACCGACCGGACCCACCCGACCGACCAGGCTGCCCCCTCCGAGCCCACAAGTCCGACCGATTCGACAAGCCCGACCGACCCGACCAGCCCGACGGCTCGGGCCCACCCCGACGAACCACCCTTCTGAGTGAGTTTCGACGGCTGGGCCTCGACCCCGAAACCACCAGCACACCCACTGTCAGTGGTCCCCCGTAGCATCCCGATCATGGCCGATGGCGTGCTCGACTACTCCCGTCCTGGACTCTTCACCACCCTCGATCCGGCGCAGCTCCGGCTCGTCGAAGGGTTGCCCGACGATCCCGTCGGGATCTGTGCCGTCGCACAGGGGCTCGTGATCCAGCCTCATGACGCCACCGCGGCAGGGCTCGGCGCGGACCGGCTCGTGGAGAAGGACATCCGGGCGGCGAGCGGGCTGATCGCCGTGCTCGCGGCTCTCGACGACTCCCCGCTGCAGCACGCCAGAACGCCCGCGGCACGGGTGGTCGGGACGTGCCGGCACTTCACGGTCCTCGCCTGCGCGTTCTTGCGGGCGCGGGGCATCCCTGCTCGGGCACGCTGCGGCTTCGGCACGTACTTCGTCGAGGGGCGCGGCTTCGACCACTGGATCACCGAGTACTGGGCGGCCGACGAGAACCGCTGGGTGCGCGTCGACACCGAGCACCTCGGCAGGAGCTACGTCGAACATCCTGAGGATCTCGCTCCGGACGCGTTCCTGACCGGTGGTGAGGCGTGGTCCCGGTTCCGGGCCGGCCTGATCGACGCGCAGGTGTTCGGCGTCGTCGGCACGGACCACGCCTGGGGGCCGGCCGAGATCAGCGGCAACGCCGTCCGCGATCTTGGTGCGCTGCGCAACCGCGAGATGCTGCCCTGGGACGAGTGGGGCCGGATGACTGACGCCTACGAGGGCAAGACCGGTCCCGACTACGACGAACTCATCGACACGCTGGCCGAGACCTGTGCTCAGGGCGACGCCACGGCGATCGCCCGGCTGTCACTTCATGAGGATCTGGCGGTTCCAGAACATCTGTTGAGGTGAGACAGGACGCCTCTCACGGTTTGTTCGTTGCGCCTGGGACGACGTGGTGGTGTCCCCCCGGAAGTGTCGGGTCCGCCGCCATGATGGCGGGCCGAGGTTAGGTAAGGCTAATCTGGCTTCGCCCACAGCCATGACGCCGAAAGATCTTATGAACCTCAAGCCTGCGCCCCGCGCCGCCGTGCCCTCGACGAAGCCGAGCGCCCGATGAGCCGCCGCACCGGCCGGGGCCGGACCTGGCTGCAGACGCCCGCCGAACCCGTGCGCGCGCGCGAGATCCGTGTCGACGAGCGCACCACGCCCCGGCGCCTCACCCTGCGCGTCATGACCGGCGCGCGCCGGTACACGGTGCCCGCCGCCGCGCTGAGCGTCACCCATCAGCTCGGCGAGGCGCTCGTCCCGGTGCTCATGGGGGTCGCCATCGAGCGGGCGGTCAGCACCGGCGACGTCGCCCAGCTCGTGCTGTGGGTCGCGCTGCTCGCCGCGGACTTCGCGCTGCTGTCGTTCTCCTGGCGGTTCGGCTCCCGCCTCGCCGAGCTCGGCACGCTGGTCGTGCAGCACCAGCTCCGCTCGATGGTGAGCGCGCACCTGCTCACCCGGGCGCCGGCGCGCGGCGCGTCGGCGTCACCCGGCGTCGCGCTCTCGTTGGCGACCTCCGACGTGAGCCGGCTCTCGTCCGCGGTGGCGATCGGCGTGTACCCGGTGGGGCAGCTCGCCGCGGTCGTCTTCGGTGGGACGGTGCTCCTCGTCATCTCGTGGCCGCTCGGCCTCGCCGTTCTGCTCGGCGCCCCCGCGGTCCTGTGGCTCACCGACCGGACCGGCGGGTCGCTGCGCCGTCGCAGCGGCGACGAGCAGGAGGCCGCTGCCGCCGCCGCGGGCGAGGCCGCCGACCTCATGTCCGGCTACCGGGTGCTCAAGGGCGTCCACGCCGAGGCCGAGGCCGGACGCCGCTACCGGCGCGCGAGCGGCGTGGCGCTCGAGAGCACCCTGCGCGCGCGCCGAGCCGAGGGGCTCTTCGTCGGCACGATGGACCTCACCACCGGGCTGTTCGTCACCGCGATCACGGTGGCCGCGGGCATCCTCGCCGTGCGCGGCGCTATCGGGATCGTCGAGCTGGTCACGGTCGTCGGGCTCACGCAGTTCCTCCTGGAGCCGCTGCAGTCGCTCGCCCGCAACGCGGGCACGCTGTGGGCGTCGGCCAACGCCTCTGCCGCGCGGCTTCTTGACTTGCTGCGGGAGGAGACTGGGTCTGCGCAGGGGTCCGGGGCGGACGGCGACACCCTGGCCGACGTCGAGCGCACGGCGGCTGAGTCCGGAGTGGCCGAGCGCACGGTAGCTGATCGCATGGCGGCCGAGGGCATGGTCGCCGAGCGCACAGCCGCCGAGATCGTCCAGGACGTGCCCTGCGGGGAGCTTGTGGCCGTGGCCGCCGACGCGCGTACCGCGCGTGCCCTGCTCGACACGATCCGCGGCGCGCGGCCCGACGCGCTCGTCGTACCGCACGAGGCACACCTGTTCGCCGGCACGGTGCGCGAGAACGTCGCGCTCCCCGGAGCCGACGCCGACCGGGTCGCCGCCGCGCTCGACGCCGCGGGATGCGGGGAGCTCGCCGAGATCCTGCCGGACGGCTGGGACACGCCTGTCGGCGAGGGCGGTGCATCCCTCTCCGGCGGTCAGCGCCAGCGGGTGGCGCTTGCCCGCGCGCTCGCCACGGACGCCCCGCTGCTCGTGCTGCACGATCCGACCACCGCGGTCGACGCCGTCACCGAGGCCGCCATCGCGGACGGGCTGCGCCGCGTGCGCGCGGGCCTTCGGACGGTGATCGTCACGCGGTCCCCGGCGCTGCTGCAGGTCGCCGACCGGGTGGTCACCGTGGCGTCCGGGGGCGGCGTCGCGCCGGAACACACAGGACACGCAGAGCACGCGGAGCACGTAGAACAAGCAGAGCACGCAGCAGCTGGGGAGCACCGATGAGCACCACCGACAGCCTGCCCATCGCCGACGGGCGCACGGTGCTGCGCGAGATGTGGCGCGCGCTCGACCGCCCCGGCTGGCGGCTCGCCGGACTGGTGGTCGTCTTCGTCGTCACGGCGGCGGCCGGGGTCCTGCCGTCGCTCGCGATCGGCCGCGTGGTCGACGCCGTCTCCGCCGGCGGGGAGGCGCGCACCGTATGGACCGCCGGCGCGGTGATGGTCGGCTCGGTGGTGGTCGGCGCGGTGCTCGCCGCCGTCGGCATGATCGGGGCGTCCCGCCTGCTCGAGGGGATGCTCGCCCGTATGCGCGAGGACATGGTCACGGCAGCGCTGCGGCTGCCCCAGTCGCAGGTCGAGCGCGCAGGGACGGGCGACCTCATCTCCCGCGCGGGTGACGACGTCGCCGAGGTCGCCCAGGCGATCCCCGCCGTCGTGCCCGCGCTCACCGGATCGTTCTTCACGATTGTGGTGACCTTCGGCGGGATGGCGGTGATCGACCCGCGCTACGCGCTGGCGCTGCTGGTCATCCTGCCCGTGCACGCGTTCGCGGTGCGCCGGTACCTGCGCGGGGCCCCGCGGCTGTACGCGGGCGAGCGCGCCGCCATGGCACACCGCGCGCAGCACCTGCTCGACTCGCTGCGGGGCATCGAGACGGTGCGCGCCTTCGACCTGTCCGGCCGGCACCTGGTGCGGATCCGGGCGGCGTCCTGGGCGGTGGTGCGGTGGACCATGCACGCCCGCGCCGTCCAGAACGCGTTCTCGGGGCGGATCAACGCCGCCGAGCTCGCCGGCATGACCGCGCTCCTCGTCGTGGGGTTCTTCGTCGTGCGGGACGGCGGGGGCACCATCGGCGGCACGACGGCGGCCATGCTGCTGTTCCTGCGCCTGTTCAACCCCATCGGCCAGCTGCTGTTCGTGATCGACGACATGCAGTCGGCGCTGGCGTCGCTCGCGCGGATCGCCGGTGTGGTCGGGGCCGGGAGCGGGACCGCAGGCGAGGACAGCGGCCGGTCGCGGCGTCGCGCGCCCGATGGCGCCGGACTCAGCCTGCGCGGCGTCGGCCACTCGTACGCCGCCGACCACCCGGTCCTGATCGACGTCGACCTCGGCGTCGCGCCGGGCGAGACGGTTGCCGTCGTCGGTGCCTCGGGCGCGGGCAAGAGCACGCTCGCGGCGCTCGCGGCGGGGGTGCACGACGCGACGTCGGGCACCGTCGAGACGCCGGACGGCGTAGTGCTCGTCACGCAGGAGGTGCACGTGTTCGACGCCAGCCTGCGCGACAACCTCACGCTCGCGCGGGCGGACGCCGACGACGCGGCGCTGCGGCACGCCCTCGGCGTCGTGGGCGCCGAACCGCTCCTGGACCGGCTCCCGGACGGCCTCGACACCCACCTCGACGGTTCCGCGCTCGCCCCGGCCGAGGCGCAGCAGCTCGCCCTGGCCCGGGTGCTGCTGGCCGATCCCGGCGTCGTGATCCTCGACGAGGCGACCGCCGAGGCGGGTTCGAGCGACGCCGGCCGCCTTGAGCGTGCGGCCCAGGCGGTGATCGACGGGCGCACCGCCCTCGTCGTCGCGCACCGGCTGAGCCAGGCCGCCGCGGCGGACCGGGTGGTCGTGATGGAGCGCGGCCGCATCGCGGAGGAGGGCACGCACGCGGAGCTTCTGGCCTCGGGCGGCAGCTACGCCCGGCTGTGGCAGGCCTGGCGGCGGCACCGGGACTGAGTTCGGTCCTTTTGCTGGCCCGGCCACGCGACTTCGGTCGTTTGCTCTGAGATCGGTCAATCAATCGACCGATCTCAGAGCAACGGACCGAAGTCGCGATACGCCGGAGGCAAAGGACCGAAGTCACCGGCGCCGAGGTCGGCAGTTGGCATCGAGGTCGACACAGCGCTGGACCGATCTCGATGCGAACTGCCGACCTCGGACCGGCGTGCCGACCTCGAGGTCACGTGATCGGCTGGCCGCCGACACTGCCAACCGACTGAGCTCAGCGACGGCCGCCGACGGCCCGGACCGCCCACCAGCCCGCGACGTAGAGCAGCGCCGCGGCGATGAGCGCGGCGCCCGCGCCCGTCGCGATGTCGGAGAGCACGCCCTCGACCACGTCCCGCCCGGCGAGGCTCGAACCGCCGCCCCACCACTCGAGGGTGCCGGCCACCGCGCCGACGGCGGCGATGCCGGCGACGATCCCGAGGAGCCGCAGGGCGCTCCGCCGTCCGGCAGGGCTGGCGGGACGCAGCCGGGAGCGGCGGCGCCACAGGTACACCGCGATGATCACCAGCCCGCCGATCGTGCTGACGTGCTGCAGCGCCCTGGCCCACGTGAGATCGCCGGCCAGCGGTGTGCTCAGGAACGGCACGTGCATGACGACGTAGCCGTCGCTGTGCGTGAACGAGTCCCAGACCAGGTGCGTGGCGATGCCGATCACCAGCGAGAGCAGCACCCAGCCGGAGCGCCGGAGCAACGCGCTCGCGCCGTCCGGCTCGGGCGGGCGCGGGCCGGCCGGGTCGGGCAGCAGGCTGCCGACCGGGCGGCGGGCCACCAGGAACAGACCCCAGAGCGCCACCGCGTACGGCAGGCTGACGGTCAGGGCGCCGAGCAGGGTGTGCGACGTCGTGGCGTTCAGGTACGGCTCGTACCAGGACTGGGCGCTCACCGGGACGGGCGTGCTGCGGGCGAAGTACGGCAGGTCGGGAGCCAGGGCACCGGCGACCAGCGCCGCGGCGCTGAAGGGGCGCCGCAGGAGCGGCAGCACGGCGGCGGGGTGGGAGAGCGTGAACGGCACTGGTCGTCCTTCGGAGCTGGGGCAGGGCGCGGTGGCGCCTGCCGGACAGTACCGTCAAGCGCCGTCGGTCGGCGCGGTGGCCTGCGGCTGGGCTCGGAGGCGAGGGCCATGCCCTCGTAGGTGAGGTCCAGGTCGCCGACCACCGGATGGTGCACGTTCTTCCGGGGCGGACGCGATGGTGGCGGTCGAGGACAACCTGGCGGTGATCCGGGACCAGATCGACGCGAACCGGGTCCTCTCGGGGTCGCTCGCCTGCGGGGCGTGACGGCGGCGCGACCCGACCTGCACGGATCCAGCGCCGTCGAACCGTAAGGTTCACCCCGTGCGTGTACTCCTGGTTGAAGACGACGAGCCGGTAGCCCAGTCGCTCCGGCGCGGGCTGCTGCGGTACGGCTTCACGGTGGAGTGGGTGCCGACGGGTCGCGAGGCGCTGGCGGCGGCCGGCGAACCCGGCAGCACAGAACCCTACGACGTCGTGCTCCTCGACCTCGGGCTGCCCGACGTCGAGGGCCTCGACGTCTGCAGGGCACTGCGCGAGCGGAGCGCCGTGCCGATCATCGTGATCAGCGCGCGCAGCGACGAGGCCGACCGGGTGGTCGGCCTCGAGCTCGGTGCGGACGACTACGTCACCAAGCCCTTCGGCATGCGCGAGGTCATCGCCCGGATCAGGGCGGTGCTGCGCCGCGCCCAGCCGGCCGGCGCTGGTGGGGGACCCGCGCCGAGCGGCCCGGACCGGTACGGTCCCCGGCTGACCATCGACCGCCGCGCGGGCCGGGTGCACCTGGACGGCAGCCCGGTGGCGCTGACGCCCAAGGAGTACGACCTGCTTGGCTTCCTCACCGAGGAGCCGGGTGCGCTGATGTCGCGCGAGCAGATCATGGAAGCGGTCTGGGACGCCCACTGGTTCGGCCCGACCAAGACCCTCGACGTCCACGTGGCCGCGCTGCGGCGCAAGCTGGCCGGGGCGGTCGCGATCGAGGCGGTACGCGGCGTCGGATTCCGCCTGGAGATCCTCGACGCTGGGGCGCAGCCCGCATGATCCGCCGGCTGATCGTCAGCTACGTCCTGCTCGTCGCGGTCGCCCTCGCCGCGTTCACGGTCCCGGTGGCCCTGACGCTCACGAGCCAGCTCCGTGGCGACACCGACGCCTCCGTCCGGCGCGAGGCGACCACCATGGCGCTGCTGCTCGGCGCAGGGGACGACGCCTCGCGCGACGCGCTGGTGCAGATGGCCGGGGCGTACTCCGTCGAGACGGGCAGCACGGTCCAGGCGGTCGCCCTGGGGACTGGTACGGATTCGGCGACGAGCGCCGACGGCGGCGCGGTGCGCGGTCTGCCCCTGCTGGAGCCGGACGCGGCGGTCGACAGGGCCCTGCGCGAGAACGCGTCGACGACGGACTGGGGGTCCGCCACGCCTTGGGGAGCCCACCTGGTGATCACCGTCCCGGCCCGCGATCAGGCCGGTGCCGGGCCTGGCGGGGGCGACGTCGTCGGCGCCGTCCGCATCATCTTCCCGACCGAGGAGCTCACCGACCGGTTCTGGTCCATCTGGGGCTTCCGCGCGATCCTGGCCGTGGGGGTGCTGGTGATCGCCGCGGGCCTCGGCTACCTGGCCGCCCGCTGGCTGACCCGCCCGCTGCGCCAGCTCAACGCGATGGCGAGCCGGTTCAGCGACGGCGACCTCACCGCGCGCTCCCCGGTCACCGGGCCGCACGAGACGCAGACCCTCGCCCGGACCCTCAACCAGGGCGCCGAACGCCTCGACACGCTGATCGCCGCGCAGCGGGTCTTCGTCGCCGACGCGTCGCACCAGCTGCGTACGCCGCTCACCGCCCTGCGCCTGTCCCTGGACAACATCGCGGACGGCGTCGACGACCCGTACGTGACGGAGGACGTCGAACAGGCCACCGCCGAGGTGGTGCGGATGAGCCGCCTCGTCAACGGGCTGCTGGTGCTGGCCCGCGCCGAGGCCCAGGCGACCGTCGCGGAGCCGCTGCCGCTGCGCGACATCCTGGAGGAACGCCTGACGGTCTGGCAGCCGGCCGCCGACGAGCGCGGCGTCACGATCACGCTGGCCGGGCAGATGCTGGCCGGCCAGCCGGACGACCGCCTCGAGGTGCTGGCCAGCCCGGGCCACCTCGACCAGGTGCTGGACAACGTGCTGTCCAACGCCCTGGAGGTGTCCCCGGACGGCGGCAGGATCACGGTTCGGGTCGAGCCCCACCACGACGAGGTCGTGCTGGAGATCCTCGACCAGGGCCCCGGCATGTCCGACGCCGACAAGGCCCGAGCGTTCGACAGGTTCTGGCGAGGGCACGGGCTCACCGGCCGGTCCGGCTCGGGCCTCGGGCTCGCCATCGTCAAGCAGCTGGTGACCGACGACGGCGGCGCGGTGACGCTACGGGACGCGCCGGGCCCTGGCGGGCTCGGCGTCCGGATCAGTCTCCGGCCGGCATCGCCGAGGAGTGGTGGTTGACGATCAGCCACTCGCCGTCGATCTTCTCGTACACGTAGGTGTAGCGGGCCTCGACGTCGCGCACCTCGCCGGTCTCGGGGTCGGTGAGCGTGAACACGTACGTGCCGGCGTCGACGGCGGTGTTCTTGTCCAGCACGGTGACGATGGTCTCGGTCTTCTCGCCGACCGGGTCGTTCTCCTGGAAGTGCTCGAAGTAGTCGACGATCCCGTCGCGGTCGGTCCGGATCTGCTTGGACACCGTGGGCAGCAGCACGCCGTCGGGTGCGTAGCGGTCGGCCACCGCCTCGGCGTCGCCCGTGCCCAGCGCGGCGTTCCACTCGTCGAACAGGGCGGCGATCTCCTGTTCCGTCGGCGCCTTGCCGGTCTTCTTGCCGGACTGGCTCGCGGCCTCCCGGTTGTCGGCCGTGGCGATGCCCGTGATGCCAACGGTGGCGACGGCGGCGACGACAGCGGTGATCGCGACGAGGCCTGCACGCTTGCGCATTCGGCGGGGTCCGTTGAGGGATGAGGTCATCACAGCTCCAGTGCGTGGAAGTCGAGGGCCCTGATGGTGGGGCCGCTCCCGGGTTCGATCGGGAGTGGTCCCACCCTCGCGGTACGCCGGGAAGGGGCTGTGCAGCATGGATCCAGCGCTCGTACAACGTTCGGGAAAGAACGTTCGGGACGAGCGTTCAGGAGAGACCGGCGAGCTCCGCCACGGCGTCGGCCACCCGGTCCACCTCGTCCTCGGTGTTGTAGTAGTGCGGCGACAGGCGCAGGCACCAGTCGACGTCCTTGTCCCCGAAGTCGAACTGCGCGAACTCCCGGAAGCTGAGCGCCGAGTTGATGCCGCGGGCGTCCATCGCCGTCTTGAACGGCTGGGGCTGCCAGCCCGCGATCTCGAAGGTGACGAGCGCGGCCGGGTTCGGACCACGGTCGAGCACGCGTACCCCGGGGATCGGCGCGAGCCCGTCACGCAGCCGGGCGGCGAGCGCGGGCGTGCGCCGTGCGATGGCCTCGATGCCGACGTCGCGGGCGTACCGGACGGCGGCGGCGCTGCCCAGCACCGTCGCGTAGGGGAACTCCCACTCCTCGAACCGGGCCGCCGTCGCCGCGGGCTCGTAGGCGTCCGGTGCGGTCCAGCGAGCGCCGTGCATGTCGATGAAGAGCGGTTCGTGGCCCGCGCGCAGCACGCGGTCGGACACGTACAGGAACCCGGAGCCGCGCGGGCCGCGCAGGAACTTGCGGCAGGTCGCCGTCAGCAGGTCGCAGCCGATCTCCTCGACGTCGATGACGAGCTGGCCGACCGACTGGCAGGCGTCGACCAGGTAGAGGAGGTCGAGCTCGCGGCAGAGGCGGCCGATCTCGGCGACCGGGGAGACGAGCCCCGAGTTGGTGGGGACGTGGGTGACCGAGACGAGCCGGGGGCGGTGGGTGCGCATCAGCGCGGCCATCGCGTCGACGTCGACCACACCCTCCGGGGTGTTGGGCGCATGCACTATGCGCACGCCGAACCGCTTGCGCAGGGAGAGGAAGGCGATCTGGTTGGAGATGAAGTCGTCGCGGGTCGTGAGGATGACGTCGCCGGCCTCGAACGGGATCGAGGACAGGGCAGTCGCGTAGGCGTGGGTGGCGCTGCCCGCGAAGGCGATGTTGTCGGGCGAGGTGTTGATGAGGGCGGCGATCTCCGTGTAGAAGCCGCGAACCTCGGCGGCCCGGGCGGCCGAGGCCTCGTAGCCGCCGATCTGGGCCTCGAGGTTCAGGTGGTCGACCATCACCGCCGTCACGGGCCTCGCCATCAGACCGCAGCCCGCGTTGTTGAAGTGGATGACCCGGTCGGTCCCCGGTGTGTCGGCCCATCGCCGCGCTCGCCGCCGAGGGTGCAGTGGTGACCCGTCCGGGCAGCGGGACGTACGTGGCGCGCGGGCCCGGCAGCCGTGACGAGGGCGGCGCGGACACCGACTGGCAGACCGTCGCCCTCACGGACCGCACGGTCGACACCCGCCTCGTCAGCGACCCGCTCGGGCCCGTACCGGCCGGGACCATCCCCCTCGACGGCGGCTACATCCACCAGTCGCTCCAGCACACCCGGGCGCTGAGCGCCGCGCTCGCGCGGGCAGCGCGCCCTGTCGATAGCGTTCCGGGCCATCGCCGCGCCGGGCAGCCCTGTCCTGGTCGAGTCGCCCACCTACCCCCGCGCGCTCGCGGCGGCCCGCGCCGCGGGACTGCGGCCCGTGCCCGTGCCGCTCGATGCCGACGGCCTGCGGCCGGACCTGCTGGCCGACGCGTTCGCGATGACCGGCGCGCGGTTGCTCTACTGCCAGCCGACGTTCCAGAACCCGACGGGCACCGTGCTGGCGCCCGAACGGCGCCGTCAGATCCTCGACATCGCGCGCGCGTCCGGCGCGTTCGTGCTCGAGGACGACTTCGCACGGCACCTCGGGCACGGCGGCGTCGTGCCCCGGCCACTGGTCGCCGACGACCGCGACGGCACCGTCGTGCACGTCACCTCGCTCACCAAACCCGGCGCACCGAGCCTGCGCATCGGCGCGCTCGTGGCCCGCGGGCCGGTCATGGAACGCATGCGGGCAGTCCGCCTGGTCGACGACTTCTTCGTCACCCGCCCGCTCCAGGAGGCCGCGCTGGAGATACTCAGCTCCCCGTCCTGGGACCGGCACGTCCGCTCGCTCGGCACGGCGCTGCGCGCGCGGTGCGCCGTGCTGGCCGACGCCGTCCTGCTCGAGGTGCCCGGCGCGACCCTGACCGGGCTGCCCACCGGCGGGCTGCACCTCTGGGTCCGCCTGCCGTCCGGCGTGGACGACGGCGCCCTCGCCCGCGCCGCACGGCAACATGGCGTCGCGGTGAGCGCCGGCAGCCGCTACTTCGCCGCCGAGCCGACGGTGGCCCACCTGCGTATCGGCTTCGCCGCCGCGGCCGACCACGCGGAGCTGACGGAGGGGGCGCGCCGGCTGGGGGTGGCGCTCGGCGACTGAGGTGTCCCGGAACGTGTAGGCGATCGGGATTGCTTGCCGAGAGTAGACAACGTCTACTCAGAGCAACCGACCCCGATCGCATACACGTTCCCCGAGCACGGCCGGCCACCCCACGGCACGAGGGACCCGATCAGCGCCGGGTGTAGATGGCGCCGATCTTGTCGAGCTCGTTGCCCGCGCGACCGTGGAAGCCGGCGATCTGCCAGCCGGACGGGGCGGTGTACGTGGCGCAGTCGCCGGTCGAGGTGCCGCCCGCCAGGGTCCGGCCGGTGCTCGTCGTGAAGCGGGCGTAGGCGATCCGGGTGTGGTCCTCGTGCTTCGCCTGGCACAGGTGCAGGCTCACCGGGTACTCGCCCGAGGCGAGGGCCAGCGTCCCGAGGGTGCCCCCGCTACCGCCGTGCTCGACGCGGGCGCCACCGGCGAGCGTCAGGCCGATCTGGTCCACCCTGGACCCGCCGCGCACGCGCAGCTCGGTCGGCCTCGCACCGGCGGTGAGGTTGTCGACGTCGGTGAAGAAGGTGCCGTGCGGGCCGCCGAACTGGTCGCTCATCCGGAAGTCGGGGCTGAGGGACCAGTTGAGCTCGACCGCGATGGGGTAGTGGTCCGACAGGTTCTTGCCGGCGCTGTCGCGGAAGGCGGCGTGGTCGTTGCGGTACTCGACCGCGTCGAGGTTGACGTGGTTTCCACCGCGGTAGAGGACCTTGTCGACGACCTCGCAGCTCTCGTTCACCGTCGCGTCGTTGCAGACCAGCGCGGGTGCGCCCTTGTCGGGGGCGTCGCCGCCGCGGACGAGGTCGACCCACGGGTCGGTCAGGCCGTTCGCGGACGCGAGCTCGGCGATCGTGTCGTCGGCGCGGGTGTAGCGGGTGTTGGTGTCGCCGTAGACGATCACCGCGTTCCCCGCCGAGCGGGACCGGATGAACGTGGTGAGCTGCGCGAGGTTTGCGCGCCGTGCCGCCAGGTCGCCGGGCTCGACACCGGCGTCGGTGTGCAGGTTGTACAGGTCCACCCACACACCCTCGGCGAGGCGTGCCCGCATGAAGGTGAAGCCCTTCGGGGTCAGGCAGTCGCCCGATCCCGACGAGCAGTCGGCCCAGGCGACGCGCTCGAAGTCCTCGAAGGGGAGGTCCGAGAGCGTGTTGAGGCCGCTGCCGAACGGGACGCCGCCGCTCGTCGGCGTCCGGTGCGGATGACGGTCCGCCGCGTAGAGCGCGGCGTGATAGTTGAAGTCCTCCTGGACCTGGACGACGTCGTAGGGGGCCAGGCGCGAGCCGATGATCGGGGTGTTGGTCTCCGGGTCGCCGTCGCCGATCCCGAGGGGGAGTCCGGCGATGTTGTAGCTGAGGATCGAGAAGGATCCGCTCGTGACGGCTGACGGCGACGCCGGTCCGGAGGCCGACGCTGACGCCGGGGCGGCCAGGCCGATCGTGGCGACGAGCGGGATGATCGCGGCCAGTGCGGTCGTGGCGAGTGCGGTCCTGGCGAGTGCTCTGTGTGTCCGCATACGGTGCTCCAGTCTCCGAGGGTGCCAGGGTGAAATCTGGCATACCCGCACAGCCTGACCCATATACATGACTTCGTCACTACTTGTGGCTTACGTGACCATTGCCCGCAAGTGACGGACCGGCGGGTCTCGACGAGATCGCGACGGGTATCGAGGCCGGCCCAGTGCTGGGCCGGCCTCGATACGCGACGGCACCTCGGCTACGCCGTCGCCGTGTCGCGCACCAGCGCGGTGTCGACGAACTGCTCGAAGCGCACGATGAGCCCGCCCCGCACGACGAAGTGGTGGGTGACGCGGACGTTCAGGTCCTTGCCCGTGCCCCGGTGCGTGGCGGTGTAGCGCGCGAGCACCACCACGTTCTCGCCGTCGACCACGTAGCTGTCGTCGTGGGCCGCCCAGCCCTCCCACTCCTGGCCGAGCTTCGTCATGACGTTCGCCGTGACGCCCTCGGGGGTGCGGTAGGTGCCGGCCAGGGGGAACCCGGCCATCTCGGTCCACTCGACGTCGGGCGCCATGGTGGCGCGGAGCGCCTCGAGGTCACCTGCCGCCGAGGCCAGGTACTGCCGGCGGACGACGTCGCGGGGTGCCGCCGACGTCTCGAACGCCGTAGTGCTCGCGCGGTCCGTGCTGATGGTCAGCCCCATGTCATCTCGCCCTTCGCGACCTTCGGCCCGAGCTGGGCAGCGATCAGCATCCCCGAGGCGGGGTAGGCCTCGACCAGGGCGGCCGTCGTCGCCGCGCCGTCGGCAGAGGCGTCGAGGATGCGCTCGAAGTCGCGCAGGTAGGTGCGGGTGTAGTCGATGGCGCTCGCGTCGTTGGCCGTGTCGGGCAGGCGGTGCCCGGCGACGACGAGCTCGGGGTCGAGCGCCTGCATCTGGTCGAGCAGCTCGATCCAGGCGGCGCGCTGCTCCGGCGTGGCGGTGTCGGCGACCCAGACGTGCTCCTGCTGGAAGAGGAGCACGCCGCCGATGATCGCGCGGTGCTCCGCGTTCCAGAGGTAGTGGCGGTCGGGCAGGACGGCGGAGCCGCCGCGGAGCTCGAAGCGGGAGCCGTCGACGTCGATGAAGTCGTCGGTGAGCGGCTCGATCTTCGCGAGCCGCGTCGGCAGGTTCGCGCCGAGGGCCGCCCAGGCCTTCAGCTTGCCCTCGTACGAGGCGTCGATGTGCTCGATGACGATCGGTGTGGCGACGATCCGCGCGTCGGGGAAGGCGTCGGCGATGACCTCGAGGCCGAAGTAGAAGTCGGGGTCGGCGTGGCTGACGAACACTGTGCCCAGGGTCTTGCCGGAGTCGAGGACGGCGGCGGCGAGCCGGAGCCCGTCGGCGCGCGTGAAGCCGGCGTCGACCAGCAGGGCCTCGTTCTCGCCGGTGACGAGCACCGCGGACTTGTTCTTCGAACCGGCGGGGAAGTCGAGGTCGAATACCTCGAAGGACAGCGACATGGTGTGTTCCTTACCTCGGGACGCCTGGTGGCGGGTGGTGCGGTGTGGTGGCCGCGTACAGACGGAACAAAGGCTGACTGGTCAGCTATTCCCGAGGGGCTGCGGCGCGCTCAGGGCATGACGGGCAGCTGCTGCTCCGCGTTCTTGCTCAGGGTGCGGATGGCGACGGCGAAGACCTCCGCCTGGTCCTCGGGCAGCACGTCCACCAGGTACTGCTCGATGTTGCGCGCGTGGACGGCGCTCGCCCGGAGCAGGAGCTCCTCGCCGGCGGGGGTCAGACGGATGAGCTGGACACGTCCGTCGTCGGGGGACGGCCGGCGCTCGATCAGCCCCTGGTCGGCGGCCCGCTGGACCAGGCGCGTCGCGCCGCCCGAGGTGAGGACCCGCGCCTGGGCGATGTCCCGCACCGGCACACCGTCGGGACCGGCGCGACCCACGACGAGCAGCAGCTCGAACAGCGTGTGGCTCAGGCCGGTCTGCTCCTCGAGCGCCCGGCCCAGGATGTAGTCGAGCCGGTTCGCGGCGCCGAGGAGCCGGCCGAAGACCAGGATCCGGGGGTCGTACGCGGCCTCGCGGGGGGACGAGAACTCAGGCGTCGGGCTCATCGGCCCAGCGTAGGTGAGACGCGCTGTCGTCTCGGCCCGGACCGATCGCCCCTACGGGGTCGCGCTCAAGCAGCGGTGCGACGTGCCCCGTGCCGAACTGCCGCGACAGCGCCCCGCGCAGGCGCTCCCGCCCGCTGAGGCGGCCGACTCGGTCCGGCCGGCCCGGCACCGCCGGAACCGCTGCCACGGACAGCAGCGCACGCTCGTCCTCGCTCGCCGGCTGGTGGATCTCGGCGTAGCCACCGTTCGGCATCCGGACGATGCGGCCCGTCTCGTGGCCGTGCAGCGCGATCTCGCGGTCCGTGCGCTGCAGCCCGATGCAGATGCGCCGGGTCACCTCGAACGCCAGCGGCGGACCCGCGAGCAGCGCGACCTGCAGCGTCGTGATGATCGTCTCGAACGGCACGCCGAACTCCGTGGAGAGGATGTCGGCGCTCGCCGCGCCCCACAGGATCCCGTAGAACAGCGCGCCGGCGACGCCGACCCCGGTGCGGAACGGGACGTTTCGCGGCCGGTCGAGCACGTGGTGCGGCTCCCTGTCCCGGTCGACCCACGCCTCGAGGTACGGGTAGACGATCAGGAGCGCGAAGTAGCCGCCGATCACGACGAGGGGCACCAGGGTGGCGAAGGTGATGGTCCAGCCCATCCACTCGGTCTCCCAGCCGACGGGGACGAGCCGCAGCGCGCCGTCGAGGAAGCCCATGTACCAGTCGGGCTGGCTCCCGGCGCCGACCTCGCCCACGGACGCGGGCCCGTAGGACCAGACGGGGCTGATCGTCGAGGTCGCTCCGAGCAGCACCAGCACCGCGCTCGTCATCCCGGTCATCCCGGCGGCCCGGAGGGCGGCGTCGGGCCAGAGGCGCAGGCCGAGCGACGGGGTCGGCGTCGGCCGCGGGTGTGCTGCCTGCCCGTGCCGCAGGCTGAGCACCCCGCGCACCGCCATGACGAGCACGAGCAGCCCTGGCGCGATGATCGTGTGCACCGGGTACAGGTTCTCGATGATCTGGCCCGGGAACGGCCCGCCGAACATCCAGCCGGCCACCCAGGTGCCGACGAACGGGATGCTGAGCACCACACCCTCGACGATGCGCAGGCCGGTGCCCGACAGCATGTCGTCCGGCAGCGCGTACCCGCTCCACCCGGCGGCGAGCACCAGGATGAAGGCCACGACCAGCAGCACCCAGCTCAGCTGCCGCGGACGGCGGAACCCGCCGCTGAAGAACGTGACCAGGAGCTGCATGATCATCGACGCCGGCATGACGAGCGCGGCCCAGTGGTGCGTCTGGCGGACCAGGAGGCCACCGGTCTGCTCGAAGGAGATGCGCATGGTCGAGGCGAAGGCCTCCGTGACCGTCGCGCCCTGCAGCGGCCCGTACGGCCCTGCGTAGGTGACGAGTTCGTTCGACGGCGTGTACCAGGTCGCCAGCAGCACCCCGGTGACCGCGAGGACGAGCAGGCAGGCGAACGTCACGACGCCGAAGAGATTCGACCAGCGCAGGTACACCCGGCGCCGGCCCAGGTCGGTGACGAACGCGCGGACGGCGGCGCCTGCGCGGGGTCCGCGCCCGACCGGGTCAGCCGGCATCGCGCACCACGCTCAGCTCGGGCCGCGCGAGGTCCGCCCGGGTGCCGTCGATCCCCGCGAACGGGTCGCCGCCCGCCAGGAAGGCGGCCCGCGGCCGCTGCACGGTGGCGAGGGGGATGATGTCGCGTCCGAAGAACACCGCCGAGACCCACACGAGCAGCACGCGTACCTTGCGCTCCCAGGTCGGGACGGCCAGGACGTGGTAGCCGCGGTGCATGAGCCAGGCCGGGAAGCCCTTGATGACCAGACGGCGGTACTGGAAGATCCCCTGCCCGATGCCGAGGGTGGCCACCACCCCGAGGCTGTGGTGGAGGTACTGCCGTGGCTGCTTGCCACGCAGGTCGGCGACGAGGTTGGCCGCCAGCAGCTTGCCCTGGCGTACCGCGTGCTGGGCGTTGGGGACCGTCCGTGCGCCGGGGACGGGGGAGGCGAGGTCGGGAACCGCTGCGTTGTCGCCAGCGGCCCACGCGTGGGGCACGGTCGCATCGGAGGTGCTGGGGTCGCTGCTGACGCGGAGGTCGGCCCGGACGCGGACCAGCCCGCGCTCGTCGACCGGCAGGTCGGTGTTCCGCGCGACGACGGGGTTGCTGCCGTTGCCCGCGGCCCAGATCAGGAGGCCGTTGCCGTACGACTCGCCGGTGGACAGCAGGATCCGGCCGTCCGTGGCCGAGACGACCTGGGTGCCCAGGTGGATGCGCGCGCCCCGGCGCTCGAGGTGCTCCACCACCCAGCGGCCGGGCTCGTCCGTGACCTCGGGCAGGATGCGCTTGTTGGCGTCGACGAGGTGGAAGGCGAGGTCGTCGCGGCCGAGCTCCGGGTAGGAGCGCAGCAGGCCCGTCGCCAGGGACAGCAGCTCGCCGAACACCTCGACCCCCGTGAACCCGCCGCCGACGACGGTCACCGTCAGGAGCCGCCGACGCTCGTTGCCCGGCGGGAGTAGGGCCGCGCGGTCGAAGGCGGTGAGGAGCTGGTCGCGGATCGCGACGGCTTCCTCGACGTGCTTGAGGCCGATCGCCTCGTCCGCGATCCCCGGGACCGGGAACGTGCGGGTCACGGCGCCGGCGGTCACGACGATCGTGTCGTACCCGATCTCGCGCAGCGCCCCGTCGTTGGTCCGGACCGTCGCTGTGCGGTGCGCGTGGTCGATGGACGTCGTGTGGCCGGCGATGATCGTGGTGCGGCGCAGGTGCCCGCGCAGCGACACCATGACGTGCCGTGCCTCGATGGAACCGGCCGTGACCTCGGGCAGGAACGGCTGGTAGGTCATGTAACCGTGCGGGTCGACGAGGGTGACCTCGGCCTCGCCCCGGCGGAGCTGCTTCTCCAGTCCCCACGCGGTGTAGAAGCCGGCGTAGCCACCGCCGACGATCAGGATCTTCTCCGGTGTCTTTCCCGAGATGCTTCCCATCACAACCTCCTGGTGGTCTTACCTGATCGACAACGCAGCGCGAGCGGATGTGACGTGGTGGTGGTCACACCGGCTTCCGGGGCAACGCTTGTGCTCGGTCGAGCGTCATCTTGGACAGGACGCGGCCTTGCGACCCGCGAACCCGCACCACGTGACGCAGCACGCGCCGCCGGGCGCCTTCGACCCCGGTGTCAGCAGACCCCGGTACCAGCCGGGCCCCCAGAAGAGGACTCACGATGAAGAAGGTCCTGCCGGCGGCAGTGTTCCTGGCCGCCACCCTGCTGCTCACAGGAGCCGCACCCACAGGAGCAGCACCGACGGCGGCGGGGATACCCGTACGCCAGGAGGCGGCCGCCGACAGCCTGGTGATCTACCCCGTGTACGGCGAGCTCGCCGTGTACTCGGACAGCGGCCGCCGCGGCGGGATCGGCATACGCGGCAGCTTCGCGGTCACGGCGCCGCCCGAGGGAACCGTGGCCTACCAGTACGCGGTGGTGCCAGGGACCGATCGCCCGGCCGAGTTCCCGGCGGAGTTCGAGACGGTCGACGCCGCGCCGTACACGCTGATCCCCGTCGTCCCGGAGGTCCCGGGCTGGCAGCAGATGCTCGTGCGCCCGGTGGCCGCCGACGGCACTCCCGGGAGCTACGTCCGCCAGGCGTACGACGTCGCCCGGCCGGGGCAGTCGCCGTCCAGGCCCGCGCGGGTCGCTGAGGTGGACCTGCTGCCGATCGACCTGAGGGATCCGGGCGACGCGACGGCAAAGCTCCGGGTCCGCATGAGCGGCGAGCTGTTCTCGGACGACGAGCCCAGCGCGGCCCCCAGGGGAGAGGTGGCGGTGCGCCGGGGCGGCGTCGAGCTCGGCCGGTCAGACGTGCTGGCCTGGTCGGTCGCGGTGGAGGTACCCGAGGACTCGCTCGGCACGGGCAGCACGGCGGTCGAGCTGGACTACTACCCCTATCCCGGTGCCGGCCCGATCACGGTGACAGGAACGGTCTGCCTGCACGAATGCCAGTTCGAAGAGGCCTGGTCCCGGATCTACGGCGGGCCGGTCCTCGAGGCGCGGGTGGCCGCGTGGCCGAGGCACACCAGCCTCACGGACATCCAGTGGTTCCGCGACGGCCGGCGGATCTCCGGTGAGGCCGGAAAGTACCTCGTGACGGGCCCGCCAGACGTGGGCCACGAGTTCACGGTGCGGACGACGGTGGGTCACCCGCGCATGGTGCCCGTGACGATCGACTCGCCCGTTCTTGTCCCGACGCGCGTTCCCGTCGCCGGCGTCCGGTACTTCGTCAAGGGGACGAACGTCGCCTGGAGCGACGGCGACGGGGAGCGGTGGCAGGTCGAGAACGGGGAGGTCTCGGGTACCACCGACCCGCCCCGCCGCAACGAGTCCGTGACGATCGAGGGCCAGGGCGACTACTTCCTCTTCGACGGGTACTCCGCGCACGTCCCGGGCGAGGGCTGGATCGAGAACGAGTGGAACTCGGACCTCGCGGGCGGGCAGGGCGCCATGTCGGCGGGCACCTACCAGAGGAACCTCGACCTCGACGCCTACCGGGTGTCGATGATCCCGAAGCAGAACAAGTGGTACGACGTGTACTACCGGTCGTACGTGGCGCCGTTCGGCTGGATGGGCTGGTCCACGAGCGCCCTGCCGTCGGGCACCGTCGGCTACGGGTTCGACGTCAGCGCCATCCAGATGGTCCTCCGGGAGAAGGGCGAGGCCGGTCCGAAGCCGTCGTTCGGGATGCGTCCCGCCTACCTGGACCAGGCGGACCAGAACCAGATCTGGTCCAACGCCTACTCGCGCGATGCCGGATGGAGCGGCGGGAAGCCGGGCGGCTACACGGCGGGCAGCACCTCCGGGGCGCTCGAGGGTGTGCGGTTCAGCGTCACCCCGACGCAGGGCGAGGGCGGCGTCAGCTACCGCGCCCTGGTCCACGGGAGGGACTGGACCGACTGGACCGACACCGGCACGGCCGGTGCCCCGAACGCGGGCCTGATCGAGGCGTACCAGGTGCGGCTGACCGGTGAGATCGCCGAGCGGTACGACGTGTACGCACGCAGCTACGTGGGTGGCTGGGGCTGGCTGGGCTGGGCCAAGAACGGCACGGCGTCGGGCAGCAGCGGCTACGACCGCGCACTGCGGGCGACCCAGGTGATCCTCGTGCCCAAGGGCCAGGCCTGGCCGACCGGTTCGGGACTGCCGCGGAGCTACGTGCGCTGAGCGGCTGTGACGCCCGCCGGGTCGAACGGGATCCCGGCGGGCTTCATCCGCTCCAGCCAGTACGTGAAGTCGCCGTCGTCGATCTTGATGGTCGCCCCGCCGAAGTCGGCGGTCATGAGGCGGTCCCGCAGCGATGTGCTGGGCCAGCCGTCCCAGCCCACGAGCGGCGGGTAGCGCCAGCTGCCGTAGTGGTTCTCGGGCGGGTCGTCGTTGCCGTTCGCCAGCCGGAACAGGTGGGTGCTCGGGCCGTCCTTGTGGAAGACGATCTTGGGGTGCGACCCCTCGAACCGGACCTGCGACCGCGGATAGGTGGCCGACCCGCTGTGCTCGGTGATCGAGACGTGCTCGACCTGGTTCGACCCCTGGTTCACCCACACGACGACGTGCTCCCAGTCGTGCTTGTGGCTCCCGACGGCGATCGGGCCGTCCATCGTCTGGTCCTTCTCGAAGTAGCTCGCGTACATCACCGCGCACCAGCCGTTGTTGCACTTCTCGCGCGAGTAGGTCTGCGAGTTGTCCAGGTCCGACCGGTCGCGGCAGTTCCCGTTGACCGCCCCGCCGATGTTCAGGCCGGGCGCGATGGTGCCGTCGGGGCCGATGGCGGGCGTCGCGTAGCAGCCGTCGCCGTCGTAGTCGTAGGCGGGGGAGAAGGCCTGCTCGATCCCCGTGGCGTTCTGCGGGAGGTTGGGCGGCGGCGCGGCGTGCGCCACGGACGCCGGGGCGGCCAGTGCGAGCACCGTGATCGCGAGCGTGGCGGCGAGGCGCGCTGGGAGGGGGCGGTCCATGACTGGCCTTTCGTCGGTCCTGACCGGGTGTGACGACGGCGGGGTGAAAATTGCGACAGGTGGATGCTATGGGCGGGTCAAGAAGTGGGCAATGAGGGCGATCACGTATGCAGGTGGAGCACCTGCCGCACTACCTTGAGGCATGACCAGCGCGACTCCGCCCGCTCCGGACGGGCCAGATCCTGCCGGACTTGACCATGGCCTCGGCGCCACCCTGACTCCCGGCTTCCGGGGACGGGCGCGTCCCGAAGGCGTGACCCTGCCTCCCGGGCAGTACGCGGAGGAGGGCTTCCCCGTGCTCTCCGCGGGCCCCACGCCCAACGTGAGCACCGCGACCTGGAGCTTCACCGTCACCAACGAGGCGGGCGCCACGAAGTCCTGGACCTGGGCCGAGCTGATGGCGCTGCCCCAGGACACGCCGACCGTCGACATCCACTGCGTCACGCGCTGGTCCAAGTTCGGCACCCGCTGGCGCGGGGTCTCGCTCGACGTGCTGCTCGCCGAGGTCGAGTCCACCGCCGACTTCGCGATGGTCGGCTCCTACGGCGGCTACACCACCAACCTTCCGGTGGCAGACCTCCTGGGCGGCAAGGCGTGGATCGCGCACACCTTCGACGGCAAGCCGCTGCACCCCGAGCACGGTGGCCCCGCCCGGCTGCTGGTGCCGCACCTGTACTTCTGGAAGTCGGCCAAGTGGGTGCGCTCGCTCAACCTCATGCCGATGGACCGCCCCGGTTTCTGGGAGAAGCTCGGCTACCACGACCTCGGCGACCCGTGGCGCGAGCAGCGGTACCAGGGTGACTGAGGTTCGGCCCGCTGGTTCGCGGCTCGGTGACAGGTACGCAGTCCCCTCGGGCTGGCAGGTCGCGACCCTTGTCGAACGTCGGGCCGAGAGCCCGACCGCGGTGACGCTCGTGCTCGATGTTCCGGGCTGGCCAGGACACCTTGCCGGTCAGCACCTGGACCTGCGCCTCACCGCACCCGACGGGTACACGGCGGAACGGTCGTACTCCCTCGCGAGCGGGCCGACGGCGGTCGGCGACGGCCGCGTCGAGGTCACCGTCCAGCGGGTCCGGGACGGCGAGGTCTCCCCGTACCTCGTCGACCAGTTCCCGCCCGGTTCGGCGATCGAGGTGCGGGGTCCCATCGGTGGCTGGTTCGTCTGGGACCCCGTGTCCGACGCCGGTACGCCGGTCCTGCTCCTGGCCGGCGGATCGGGCCTGGTCCCGGTGATGGCCATGGTCCGGGCACGTCGTCAGGCCGGTGACCGTACGCCGTTCCGGCTGATCTACTCGGTACGCACGCCCGAGGACCGGCTGTACACGCAGGAGCTGGAGCAGCTTGCCGCCCATAGCGACGGCTTCGAGGCCACCACCATCTTCACCAGGGCGGTCTCGCTCACCGCGCTGCGCGGTCCGCGACGCCTCACCGACTCCGAGCTGGCTTCGTGGGGCTGGCCGGCCGGGCTGGAACCGCGCGTGTACGTCTGCGGCCCGACGGGGTTCGTCGAGGCCGTCTCGCGCATGATCGTGGCCCAGGGCCACGACCCGGCCCGCGTCCGGACCGAGCGGTTCGGCCCGGCGGCGGACTGAGCGCATCTGCTCCGGCTACTTCTGTCCGCGTGCCAGCTTGGAGGGCCACCAGATCGCCCGGCCGATGTCGTAGCCGAGGGCGGGGACGAGGAAGGACCGGACGGCGAAGGTGTCGAGCAGCACGCCGAAGGCGACGATGAACGCGAGCTGCGCGAGGAACAGCACGGGGATCACCGCGAGCGCGGTGAAGGTCGCCGCGAGCACCAGCCCGGCCGACGTGATGATGCCCCCGGTGAGCCGCAGCCCGCGCAGCACGCCCTCACGTGTGCCGTGCTCCATCGACTCCTCACGGACCCTGGTCATGAGGAAGATGTTGTAGTCGATCCCGAGCGCGACGAGGAAGACGAAGCCGAACAGCGGGACGGCCGGATCGGCGCCCGGGAAGCCCAGCAGGTCGTTGAACACCAGGGCGGCAACACCCATCGCCGTCCCGAAGGACAGCACTGTCGTGAGGACCAGCAGCACCGGCGCGAGGACGGCGCGCAGGAGCAGCATCAGGATCAGGAGGATCACGACGAGCACGATCGGGACGATGAGGGTCCGGTCCCGGATCGACGCGTCGTTCGTGTCCAGGTCGGTCGCGGACTCGCCGCCGACCAGCGCCTCGGGGACCGAGTCGGCGTAGGCGGTGCGCAGGTCGCGGACCGTCTGCTCCGCGGCGGCCGAGTCGGCGGCGTCCTCGAGCGTGCCCTGGAGAAGCACCGCGCCGTCGGAGACGACCGGCTCGGGTACCTGCGGCGGCCCCGCCGCCTGGACGCCGTCGGCCGTGACCGGGGCGGTCCCGCTCGGGGTGTTGTCCGCCGAGACCGCTACCTGCGCTATCCCGTCCTCCTGCAGCAGGACGTCGGCCGCCCGCTGCAGCTCGTCCTGGGGCGCGACGACGTAGACCGGGCTCCCGGACCCGGCGGGGAAGTGCTCGGCGAGCCGGTCCTGCCCCGTGCGCGCCTCGGACGCACCGAGGACCAGCTCGGACTGCGGTACGCCAGAGGCCTGGAGCTGCGTGATCCCCACGCAGCCGAGGGCGAGGACTGCCGCCGTCGTGATCCAGATGGTCCGCGGCCGGGTGCGGACGGCGTGGGAGACCCGCCCCCACAGCCCGCGCTCCGCGCCGCGTTCCGAGCCGGGCTGCCCGGCGGCGGGGTCGTACGCCGGACGGCGGGGCCAGAACGCCGCGCGGCCGAGCGCGAGCAGCAGCGCGGGGAGCAGCGTGAGTGCGGCGAGCATCGCGAACGCTATGCCGACGGCGGCGACCGGGCCCAGTGTGCTGTTGGACCGCAGCTCGCTCAGCAGCAGGCAGAGCAGGCCCGCGATGACCGTGCCGCCCGAGGCGAGGATGGGCTCGAACGAGCCGCGCAGCGCGCGCCAGGTGGCGGTCCACCGGTCGGGGGTGCGCACCAGCTCCTCGCGGAAGCGCGCGACGTACAGGAGGGCGTAGTCCGTCGCCGCGCCGATGACGAGGATGAACAGGATGCCCTGGGTCTGCCCGCTCAGCAGCAGCACACCGGACCTGGCGAGGTGCCAGACCGTCAGCAGCGCGAGGCACAGCGCGAACATGCTCGTCGCGAGCACGGCGAGCGGGAGCAGCAGCGAACGGTAGACGACCACGAGGATGACCAGCACTGCCGCGAGCGCGACACCGAGCAGCAGCCCGTCGATCCCGGCGAACGCGGACGCCAGGTCGCTCGAGAAGCCTGCGGGGCCCGCGACGTAGAAGTCGATGCCGTCCGGCAGGTCGCTGCTCAGCGTGTCCCGTAGCTCGCCGGTGGCCTCGCCGAGGTCCGCCGAGCCGGACAGCGGCACGAAGGCCTGCGCGGCGGCGCCGTCGTCCGAGGGGATGGGCGGGGAGACGTCGCCGTCCACCACCTCCAGCTCGCCGGCGGCCGTGAGCCGCTCGCCGATCGCGGTGAGGTCGTCGTCGGTGAGCTCGCCCTCGCCCCCGACGAAGACCACTACCGCGGGCACCGCGTCGCCCTCGGTGAAGCCGGAGAGCCGCTCCTGCACCTCGGTCGCCTCGGCGGTGGCGGGCAGGTAGGCGGTGCGGTCGTTGGAGGAGACCTCGTCGATACGGCCGAAGTACGGGCCGCCGATCGCCGCGCCCACCAGCCAGACCAGGATGAGCACGGCCGGCAGCGTCACCCGGAGCCAGCGCGGCGCGCCCGAACCTGCGGTCACGAGGCGCGCTCCCAGCTCGCGACGGGCCCGGGGACGACCACGAACAGCGGGTGGGCCGCCGGCGGTCCGGTAGTGACGACCTGGGCGCGGTACATGGGGGAGCGGATCGCGAGCTTGCTCAGGAGGTGCTGCCACTCGAGGTCGAGCTGTCCGGCGGTCACGACGATCCGTGCCGCGTCGCGGGTCTGCTCGTCGAGCGGCTGGGCGATCCGCTGCGCGTCGAACTGGTAGCCGCGCCGCGTCGCCTCGTCCCGCACCCCGTGGAGGTAGGCCGAGATCGCGACGGCGGGTTGCGGGTGCTCGCGGAACCGGTCGAGCTGCGGGTGCGCGGTGTAGCCCCGGGTGCGGCCGAGGAGCACCGCCTGCGCCAGCAGTGCCTCGCGCCAGCACGCGGTGAGACCCTGCCGGTCGAGCAGTGCCGGATCCAGTGACCAGAGCCGCATGCGTCGGCGCCCTCCTTTGACGTCGGCCGGGTCAGGTGCCCGGCCATCCGTGTGCCAATTTAGCTAGCCTGGCTACCTGCAAGCAAATGACGCAATAAGGCAAGGGGGTAATATCCGATCGTGGATCCCGAAGCTTTGCCCCGCCAGGACGCCGAGCCGTCGATGATGGATCCGCGCATCATGGATCCCGATCAGGAGATCGTCCGGCTCGCGGGCCTGGACGACGCCGACATCGATCAGGTGGTGGGCGTCCTGGAGGCGCTGCGCCGCTGGCGCGAGACCGAGCGCCGGATGAGCGAGTCCTCGCGACGCTACATGAAGCTCGGCGAGACCGACATGCGTGCGCTGCGCTTCCTCATCGCCATGCAGAACCACGAGCGCGTCGTGACGCCGGGCGCCATCGCCGAGCACCTGGGCATCACGACGGCGTCGACCACGAAGCTCATCGACCGGCTCGCCGCGGGCGGCCACGTGCGGCGCTCTCCGCATGCCTCCGACCGGCGCAGCCTCGCGATCGAGGTCACCGCGGAGACGCGCCACGTGGCGCGGGAGACCGTCGGGCGCAGCCACGCCCGACGGTTCGACGCCGCGGCCCGCCTGACCGCCAAGGAGCGGGAGATAGTCATCCGCTTCCTCGACGACCTGGCGGCATCCGACCAGGACCCGGCCTGACGATCACGTCTCCAGCAGCACCCGCACGTCCCACGGGCCGAGCTCCAGCTCGGCTCCCGCTGCCAGCTCCTCGCCGCTGAGCAGGTCGCGCACCGCGCCCGGCAGGACGAAGGTGCTCGGCTCCCAGGACCACGAGTGCACGAACCGCACGCACTCACCCGCGGGGTTGGTCGCGCCGGAGACCGTCTGCGACGGCCCCTGCGGGCGCCACTGCGGCCCTGACGACGCGGCCGACGTCGCAGCAGACCCACCGCCCTGCGCCACCGCCCACCCCAGCACCGCACGCGCCAGCGCGGGATCGGGGATGGTGCCAACGGTAGTCACCCGGCCGGAGCCGTGCGCCCGGGTGGTCACGGCCGGCCACCGGCCGAAGTGCGGGTGGTCGTAGCGGACCAGCACGTCGGCGTCGAGCACCTGGAGGCTGTCGACCCAGCTCGTCGCGCTTGCGCCGTCGGGCAGCTCGAAACCGTCCACGCCTTGCACGGCCAGCGGCGTGTCGATGCTCGCGAACTCGTCGTAGAAGACGCCCGCCGCCTCGCTCAGGTGCGCGGGCTTGCGCTCGGCCCGTGCGCGGGCCTCCTCGTCCTCGTACCCGGTGCGGATGCCCAGCACGAGGTGCCCGCCGGCCGCCGCGTACCGCTCCAGCCAGGTCAGCCAGGCGTCGTCGGCGATCGTGACGCCGGCGGCGACCAGCACGGGGTGCGCGGCCGCCATCTCCTCGGGTGTGCTGTCGGTCAGCCGGGTGTCGTGGAGCAGACGGGCCTGCAGGCCCGCGTCGAACGCCCCGCGGTAGAAGCTGTCGCGGATCCGGTCATAACCCCGCCAGTCCGCCCCCGCGTTCCCCCCGATCTGCGGGAACTCCGCCTGCGACCACTTGCTGGCGCTGGAGTACACGAGCGCGACGTCGGCGTCCGGGGTCAGGTTGGCGACCGTCGCGCCGGCCGTGCGCAGCTCGCCGCCGAGGGCCGCGAGCTGGTGGTACGTCCGTCCGGGTTCGAGCGAGTGCGGCAGCACCCCGCCCCAGTACGTCTCGTTGCCGTACGGCAGCGTGTGCCAGTGCCAGTACTCGATCATCGTGGCGCCGCGGGAGACCAGGGCCCAGGCCACCTGGCGCCACTGGCCGTCGTAGGCGGGCTCGTTCTGGTGGGGTCCGCCGATCGCCTGCGCGTTGGTCTCCGTGACGAGGTACGGCGCCTGCTTCGAGGAGTACATGCGGTCCGCCATCGCGTACAGCGCCCACGTACCCGAGGCCATCCAGGACTCGTCCTGGTCGACGGTCGGGGGCAGGGCCAGGTGGTCCCGCATCCGGTAGTACGGGTTGCCGGCGGTGACGTCGAGCTCGCGGGTGAGCTCGTCGTCCTGCACGGTGGGGCGTTCGTACGAGATGCAGGTGGTGACGAACTGGTCCTCGCGCACGTACTCGCGCACGACGTCGGCCTGCCAGCCGATGAAGTCGGTCGTGAGCTGCGCCTGGAACTTCCGCCACGCCAGGGCGTACTGGGGCAGGGCGTTGTTCTTCGGCGTCCAGAGGTCCGCCCAGGTGGACAGCCGGTGGGACCAGAACGTCAGGCCCCACTCGTCGTTCAGTCGCTCGACCGTGCCGTACAGGGTGCGGAGGTGGTCCACGAACCGCTCGAAGACCTGCCGGTTGTGGAAGATCTCGTTGCCCGGCTCGTTGTCCACCTGGTACCCGACGACGGCGGGATGCTGCGCGTACCGGGCGACGACGGCGCGGATGATCCGCTCGGCGTGGAACAGGAACGCCGGGTGGGTGTAGTCGATCTCCTGGCGCGCGCCCCAGCCGATCGCGTTCCCGTCCCGGCGGACGACGTTGATCTCCGGGTACAGCCGCGCCAGCCACATCGGCACGGCGTAGGTCGGCGTACCGAGGATCACCTTGATGCCCCGCTCGTGGGCGCCGTCGAGCACGGGCTGCAGCCAGTCGAGGTCGAAGCGGCCGTTCTCCGGCTCCCAGGTGGACCAGACGGACTCGCCGACCCGGATCACCGTGAAGCCCGCCTCGACCATCAGGTCGAGGTCCCGCTCGAGCTGCCCTGCGCGCTGCGCCTCCGGGCGGTGGTACTCGTAGTAGTAGGCGGCGCCGAACAGGACCCCGTCGGTCAGGTGGTGCAGCGTGCTCATGCTTGCCTCTCTGGCGGTGGAGCTTGGTGGATGGCGGACGGCGGTGGCGCGGTGCTCTCGCGGACGATCAGCCGGGCGGGGATCAGCCGGTGGCGCTCCGGGGGCGGACGGCCCTCGATGGTGCTGACCAGGCGGTGCACCGCCAGGCGGGTGACCTCGGCGAAGTCCTGGCGCACCGTCGTCAGGGATGTGGAGAGGTACTCGGCCTCGGGGGCGTCGTCGAACCCCACGAGGCTGACGTCCTCGGGGACCCGCAGGCCGGCCTGCTCGACGGCCCGGATGGCGCCGATGGCCATGTGGTCGTTGGCGGCGAAGATCGCGGTGACGCCGCCGCGGCGGAGCAGGTCGGTGGTGGCCTCGTACCCGGACCGGGGCGTCCAGTCGCCGTGCACGACGGGCGGCGCCTCGACCTTGGCGTCCGACAGGGCGGCGCGCCAGCCCGCGATCCGGCGCGCCGTGGCCGACCAGCCCTCCGTACCGCCGAGGTGGTGCACCGTGTGATGCCCGAGCGCGAGCAGGTGCTCGACCGCGGACCGGGCCCCGGCGGTCTCGTCGGCGCCCATCACGAACTCGTGGGGACTCTCGTCCGCCTCGGGGGAGCCGGTCTTGGGGGAGCCGAAGCTGAGCACCGGCAGCCCGTTCGGGATGCGCAGGTCGGGATGGCCGAGGTCGATCGGTTCGGAGAGCACCAGGCCGGCGATGTCCTGGGCGACGAGCTCGTCGATCGCCGCCTGCAGGTCGGCGACGCCGTTGCCCCGCGTGCGCGCGACGCCCAGGTGGTAGCCGGAGCCGCGCAGGGCGCCGTCGACACCCTCGAGGATCGCCGCGGGCCCGTACAGCGACGTGCTCGGCGTGACCATGCCGATGCGCTGGTTGCGGCGGGTCACCAGGGCGCGCGCCGCGGCGTTCGGCCGGAAGCCCATCTCGTCGATGGCGGCCTGGACCTTGGCCCGTATCGGGTCCGCGACGTGGGGCTCACCGTTCACGACGCGCGAGACCGTCTTCTGGGAGACGCCGGCGCGGCGCGCGACGTCGGTCATCGACACCCGCTGGGTGGCCCCCATGTGCAGCTCCCTCGCTGGGACCGTGCTGGACGGTTGACTACGTAGTCAACGCCACGGAGCGAACCACGCGGTGACTACGCAGTCAAGGCCCGTCTCATGGGTGGGAGCGGCTCTGTACCCAGTGATTCGGCCCGAAATCGCGACGACTTCGGGCCGAATCCCTGGGTAGAAGCACGCTTCACGGCGCGCGCGGCGGGTCTACGACAGCGTGATGCTGTCCAGCTCCGCGTAGCCCGTGCCGCCACCGAAGTTCGGCGAGCCCTTCGCCAGCCGGATCACGTTGTAGCCGGCCCGCAGCGAGACCGTCACGTTCGTCGTCCCGAACTGGGCCCAGCCCGCCGTCGGCGGATAGGACACCGTCGAGAAGGCGCCGCCGTTGTACGCCAGCCCGTGGGTCGACGTCGCCCCGGTGCCGTTCGCGTACCGGACCGCCATCGTGTAGCTGCGGGCCGTCGGCACGTTGACCGTGAAGTCCACGAAGCTCTGCGAGCGCATGTCGGCGGTGCCGTCGATGTTGCCGACGTACGAGCCGTTCGACGCCGCCGAGGTGGCCCGGGTCTGCGCGTTCACGACGTTCGCGTTCTCGGCCTCGTAGACCTGCTGCCAGCTCGACGTCGGGCCGCCGGCCGGGGTGACGACCACCTGGTAGGCGCCCTCCGCCGTCATCCCGTTGACCGGGACGGTGACGCTGCCGTTCGAGACGGCCACGGTAGACGTCGACAGCACGGTCGGCGCCGCCACGTGCGTGTGCCGCCCGCTGCCGGGCACCGCGTTCACCGTCACCCGGACCGAGGACCCGAACGAGCCCAGGCCGTTGACCCGCACGCTGTTGTTGCCGCTGTCCCCGCCGAGCACCACGTTCACGATCTTGCGGCTCGAGTCGTAGGCCGCGACGCCGTCGAGCCAGCTCTGCGGGGTGGTGCGCACGATGTTGCCGGCTTGTCCGCCGTACCAGCGATAGGCCCAGTACGAGGCCGTCGGCTGGCCCTGGAGCGTGAACAGGCCGTCGAACGTGCCCGCCTCGAACCAGTACGCGCGGTGCGCCTCACGTGCGCCGTGCCGCTCCAGCACCGAGATCCAGTGCACGGCCACGCTCGGGATGTCCATCTGGTTGAACGAGTTGTACTCGTTGATCGCGATCGGGCGCGGGCTGATGCCGAGCTGGTTCTCGATGGCCCGGTAGTCGGCCACGTGGTCGTCGAACGAGTTCCAGTCCATGTCGCCGAGCTCGTGCCAGACGATGACGTCGGGGAGCGTGCCCGTGTCCCGGGCGTGGGTCAGGAACGACAGCATCCGGTTGTGGTTGTAGGTCGCGTCGCTGGGTCCGACGATCGGTGTCACCGGGTCGAGCGACCGGACCAGACGGTGCGTGCGGGTCCAGCCGTCGTTGAAGGATCCGGCGGCGGCCGTGTCCCACGTCCAGTCGGGCTCGTTCCACAGCTCCCAGCCGCGGATGTTCGTCGTGGAGGTGGCCGCCAGGCGCTTCTGGACCATGGTCCGGACCTTCTGCTCCCAGTCCGCCCAGCCCTGCCACTGGTAGGGGAACGTCGGGTAGATGTCCGGCATGCGGATGAGCTGCTGCGCGCCGGCGCGCGTGATGTTGCCCGCGACGTCGAGCGCGTCGCAGCACGGCTCGGCCGCGCCGTTGCCCAGGTGGGTGGTGCCCGGCGCGGGCTGCGTGAACCCGCTGGGGCTCAGCGGCAGGAGCTGGTCGGTGGTGGGCTTCGAGTCCGAACCGACGCCGTACAGGCCGCCCGAACCGACGTGCGTCACGGGCCGGACGACGGAGCCGACGTCGACCGTGAGGGTGTTGCCGGCGGCCTGCGCCGGGCCGGCGGGGGAGACCAGCGCGACGCCAAGGACGAGGGCGAGGATGCTGGCGCGGGACAGGGTGCGTTTCATGAAATCTCCTCGTTGAGATTGCGAACCGGTTCGACGTTTCGTCCGTCACGACGCTAGTTTCGAACGCCGTCCGCCGCAAGAGTCCCAAAAGTTCGTTCTTGCGATCACCGGAACTGTGTGGTTAGAGTCGAACCGGTTCGCCACGGAAGCGGACTGGTTCGACAACGGAGCGAGCAGCAGCACAGGAGGCGGAGTGGCCACCATCGGGGATGTCGCGCAGGCGGCGGGGGTTTCCCGCAGCACGGCGTCGTACGCGCTGTCGGGCAAGCGGGCGATCTCGGCGGACGTGCGCCGCCGGGTCGAGGACGCCGTCCGGCAGCTCGGCTACACGCCGAACGCCGGGGCGCGGGCGCTCGCCACGTCGCAGACGATGGTGATCGGGCTGCTCGCCCAGTTCCTGGAGGACGAGTTCGCACCCGCGATGCTCCAGTACATGCTGGGCGTCTCCAACACGGCCCGCGAGCTCGGCTACGACATCCTGCTCGTCACCGAGGCGGACGGGACGCGCGCGCTGCGCCGGATCACGGACTCGCGGATGGTCGACGGCGTGGTGCTGCTCAACGTCGCCGAGCGGGACGAGCGCCTGCCGATCCTGCGCGCCGCGGGACAGCCGGGAGCGCTCGTCGGGCTGCCCGCCGACTGCACCGGCGTCGACGTCTTCGACCTCGACTTCGAGGAGGCCGGCCGCCTCATGGTGGACCACCTCCACCGGCTCGGGCACCGCGAGGTGGCCCTCGTGTCGCAGCCCGAGCACGTGATCGAGCGCGGCGGCGCCTATGTGTGGCGCCTGCAGAACGCAGCGGTCGAGGCGGCCAGGGCGCGCGGCATCACGCTGCACACCGTGTCGGCGTCGTCGCACCAGCCCGACGTCGGGCAGGACCTGAACGTCCTGCTCGACACGCACCCCGCCGTCACCGGGCTGCTGATCAACAACGAGGCAGCGGCGGCGGCCCTGCCGACCGTCCTGCACCAGCGCGGGCTGACGGCGCCCAGCGACCTGTCCGTCGTCGGCCGGTACTCGGACGAGTTCGCCCGCACCTTCTCGCTGCCCTACTCCTCGATCGAGAGCGCCCCCGACCGCCTCGGCCGGATGGCCGTGCGCCAGCTCGTGCGCCGCATCGAGGGCGAGGTGGCGGCCGACGAAGCGCATGTCGTGCGGTTCGTGACCCCCGAGCTGGTCGACCGCGGCAGCACCGGCGTGCCCCGGCCGGCCTGACGGCTCACCCCAGCACCCCCCCAGCTCAACCAGCACCCCCCAGCCGGCCGACGGCGTCGTCGTGCCGGACCTGTTCAAGGAGGAACCATGCACCACACCCCGGACCAGACCCAGACCAGGCGCAGGCCCACCACGCTCGCGGCCCTCTCCGCGCTCGCCCTGGTCGGCGTGCTCGGCGCCTGCTCGTCCGGCGGCGCGGCCGCCGGCGGCAGCACCGGTGGCGACGACAGCACCTACACCTGGTGGGACCCGTACCCCCAGCACGACGACGCGTCCGACTGGGCGGGTCGGGTCCAGGCGTGCGGCGAGGAGGCCGGCGTCACGATCGAGCGCACCGCCTACGACACCACCGCGCTGACCAACCAGGCGCTGCTGGCCGCGCAGGAGGGCACGTCACCCGACGTCATCCTGCTGGACAACCCGGCGGTGTCCACGCTCGCGGACACGGGCATGCTCACCACTGTCGAGGAGTTCGGCCTCGACACCTCCGCGATCGACGAGAACCTGCTGGCCGCCGGCGTCGTCGGCGGGGACACGTACGGCATCCCGATCGGCGCCAACACGCTGTCGCTGTACTACAACGCCGAGGTCCTGGAGGCAGCGGGCGTTGACCCGGCCTCGATCACCGACTGGGACTCGCTCACCGCCGCCCTGAAGACGGTCACGGACAACGGCGACAAGGGCATCACGTTCGCCGGCATCGGCACCGAGGAGGGCTCGTTCCAGTTCCTGCCGTGGTTCTGGGGCGCGGGCGCCGACCTGCGTGACCTCGACTCGCCCGAGGCCGTCGCGGCGCTGGAGCTGTGGAAGGGCTGGCTCGACGACGGCTACGCGCCCAACTCGGTCATCAACAACTCGCAGAACACCGTGTGGGAGGAGTTCCTCACCGGCGACTTCGCCTTCGCGGAGAACGGCACGTGGCAGGTCAACAGCGCGGCCGAGGCAGACTTCGAGACCGGCATCGTGCAGCTTCCCGCGCGCGACGGCGGCGTCGCACCGGCACCGACGGGCGGCGAGTTCATCATGGCGCCCGTCCAGGAGGACACCGCGCGCTACGACGTCACCCGCCAGATCGTCGAGTGCATGACGACGCCAGAGGGCTTCGTCGAGACCGCGAACACGTTCGCCTACTACGTCCCGCCGACGGCGGACGGCCAGGCCGCGCTCATCGAGGAGAAGCCCGAGCTCGAGCCGTGGGTCGAGGCAGTGCGCAACGCCAAGGGCCGCACGAGCGACGACCTGGGCGCCGACTACCCGGTCATCTCCGAGGCCCTCTGGACGGCAGTCCAGAACGCCCTCTCAGGCGCGGCCACCCCGGAGGAGGCCCTCACCACGGCCCAGACAGAAGCCGAATCAGCCACCAGCTAGCCCCACCCGCCGTCGTTGAGTGCTGGATATTCGCCCTGAAACTGCCCGTCGAAGGGCGAATATCCAGCACTCAACGGAACGAACTAAGGACTTCTTGATGACCACCATCGAGGTTGCGGCGACGGCGGCCGGCGTGGACCGGCAGCCGGCGCCGCGCCGGCGGCGCGGGCCCGCGGCCTCCCAGTGGGCCGCCGCCGGGTTCGCCGCGCCGCTGCTCGTGTACCTGATCCTCTTCTACGTCTACCCGCTCTGGCGCAACATCGACCTCAGCGTCCACGACTACACGATCCGCGCGTTCGTGCAGGGCAACGCCGACTTCGTCGGGTTCGAGAAGTACGCAGAGATCTTCAGCTCCGCGACGTTCCCGACCGCGCTGTGGAACACCGCGGTCTTCACCGTCGTCTCCATCGTGTTCCAGTACGCGATAGGCCTGGCGCTCGCGGTCTTCTTCCGCTCCGGGTTCCGGCTGTCCGGCCTGCTGCGGGCGATGTTCCTCGTGCCATGGCTGCTGCCGCTGATCGTGTCGGCGTCGACCTGGGCGTGGATGCTGAACAGCGACAACGGCATAGTGAACTCGGTGCTTGGCGCTTTCGGGCTGGCGCAGATCAACTGGCTCACCTCGCCCGACACCGCGCTGCTGTCGGTGACCATCGCGAACATCTGGCTGGGCATCCCGTTCAACCTCGTCATCCTGTACTCGGGGCTGCAGAACATCCCGGGCGAGGTGTACGAGGCGGCGTCCCTCGACGGCGCGGGGCCGTGGAAGCAGTTCTGGAGCATCACGTTCCCGCTGCTGCGGCCGGTCTCCGCCATCACGATCCTGCTGGGGCTGATCTACACGCTCAAGGTCGTGGACGTCATCTGGATCATGACCACCGGCGGGCCCGGTGACGCGTCGACGACGCTCGCCATCTGGTCCTACCGGGAGGCCTTCGGGACCGGTCAACCGGACTTCTCGCCCGCCGCCGCGGTTGGCAACCTGCTGATTGTCATCGCCCTCGTCTTCGGATTCCTGCACCTGCAGCTCCAGCGCCGTCAGGAGGACTCATGACCGGCCGTCGTCCCTTGCAGAAGCCCTGGTGGAAGACCGCCCTCGGCCTCGTCCTCACCGCGTTCATGCTGTTCCCCGTCTACTGGATGGTGAACGTCTCCCTCACGCGGACCAGCGACCTGCGGTCCGACCCGCCGCACTGGTTTCCGTGGGACCCCACGTTCGAGGGGTACACGGCGGTGTTCCAGCAGCAGCTCCCGGCCCTCGGCACGAGCCTGCTGGTGGGGCTCGGCTGCGTGGTGCTCACCGTGGTGATAGCCGCGCCGGCCGGGTACGCGCTCGCGCTGCTCAACCTGCGCGGCGGGCGCACGCTGAACTTCCTGCTGCTGGTCGCGCAGATGATCCCGGCGGTCGTCATGGCCATGGGCTTCTACGCGGTCTACAACAGCCTGGGTCTGCTCAACACTGTCGGCGGGCTGATCATCGCCGACTCGACGGTCGCGGTGCCGTTCGGCGTGCTGCTGTACACGGCGTTCATGTCGGGCATCCCGCGGGAGCTGCTGCAGGCCGCGCGGGTCGACGGCGCGGGCGCCTGGCGCACCTTCCGCTCGATAGTGCTGCCGGTGAGCCGCAACTCGACGCTCACGGTCTCCCTGTTCGCGTTCCTGTGGGCGTGGTCGGACTTCATCTTCGCCTCGACCCTGAACCGCAACGGCGAGCTCATCCCGATCACGCTCGGCATCTACAACTACATCGGGAACAACACGACGCAGTGGAACGCGATCATGGCGACCGCCGTCGTCGCGTCGGTGCCCGCCGCGATCCTGCTGGTCGTGGCGCAGCGGTACGTGGCAGCGGGCGTCACTGCCGGTGCGGTCAAGGACTGAGAGACAAAGGAACCCTGTGACGACACAGCAACACTCGACGCGCACCGTCGCGTCGCAGCTCCGGTCGGCCCGAGCGCGCCCGGTCGCCCCCAGCGGCCCGCGCCGCGGGCTCGGCGTCGGCGAGCTGCGGCTCGACGGCGGCTTCTGGGGCGCGCTCCAGGAGACGAACGCCCGGGCCACGCTGCAGCACTGCCTGGACTGGATGGAGCAGCTCGGCTGGCTGGGCAACTTCGACCGGGTCGCGGAAGGTGTCACGGGCGGGGAGCGGCCGGGCTGGCAGTTCTCCGACTCGGAGGTCTACAAGCTCCTCGAGGCGCTGGCCTGGGAGTACGGCCGCACGGGCGACCCCGCCGTGGACGCACTGCTGGGCAAGGTGGTGGACCGGGTAGCGGCCGCCCAGGACGAGGACGGCTATCTGAACACCTGCTTCGGCCACGCCGGGCAGGCCGGCCGGTACACCGATCTGTCGACGGGCCACGAGCTGTACGTCACGGGTCACCTGCTGCAGGCGGCGGTCGCGCGCGTGCGGACGATCGGGCGGGCGGGGGGCGAGGACACCCTGGTCGACGTCGCCCGCCGCGCCGCCGACCACGTCTGCCGGGAGTTCGGCGCCGAGGGCCGGGGCGCCGACGGACAGCCGGGCATCTGCGGCCACCCCGAGATCGAGCTCGGCCTGGCCGAGCTGGGCCGCGCGCTCGACGAGCCGCGGTACACCGAGCAGGCGCGGCTCTTCGTCGAGCGTCGCGGGCACGGCAGCCTCGCGCCGATCGCGCTGCTCAGCCCCGCCTACTTCCAGGACGACGTCCCGGTGCGCGACGCCGACGTCTGGCGCGGCCACGCCGTGCGCGCCCTGTACCTCGCGGCCGGGTCGGTCGACGTCGCAGTGGACACGGAGGACGACGACCTGCGCGCCGCCGTCGAACGGCAGTGGACCCGCTCCGTGGAGCGGCGGACCTACCTGACCGGCGGCATGGGTTCGCGGCACCAGGACGAGGGTTTCGGCGACGACTGGGAGCTGCCGCCCGACCGGGCGTACTGCGAGACGTGCGCCGGTGTCGCGTCCGTCATGGTGTCGTGGCGCCTTCTGCTCGCGACCGGCGAGGTGCGTTATGCCGACCTGATCGAGCGCACCCTCTACAACGTGGTGGCGACGTCGCCCCGCGCGGACGGGCGGGCCTTCTTCTACGCCAACCCGCTGCAGCAGCGCGAACCCGGTGCGGACGTGCGGCCCGACGCCGTCAACCCGCGCGCCGAGGGCGGCGTGCGTGCGCCGTGGTTCGACGTGTCGTGCTGCCCGACGAACGTGGCGCGCACCCTCTCTTCTTGGCAGGCGTACGCGGCGTTCGTCGAGGAAGTGGCCGGTGGCGGAGTCGTCGTGTCGCTGGCCCAGTACGCCGCCGGCGACCTGCGGATCTCGGTCGACGACCGCGACCCCGGGCAAGGCGGCGGTGAGCTCGCCCTGCGGGTGACCACCGAGTACCCGCACGACGGCCGCATCCGCGTGGAGGTCACCGCCGTGCCCGACCGGCCGGTCACCCTGCGGCTGCGCGTACCGCACTGGGCGGACGGCGCCACGCTCACCGGCCCCGACGGCTCCGCCACGGCCGTCGGACCGGGGTGGGCTGACGCCGGCACGACGCTGGCGCACGTCGCGGCGCGAGGGCCTGCGGCCCTGACTCGACGTACCGAGAACGGCGAGTCAGGGCCGCAGGCCACCCTGGCGCTCGGCGACGTGGTGACGCTAGACCTGCCCGTGGCTCCTCGCCTCACCTGGCCCGACCCGCGGGTCGACGCCGTGCGCGGCACGGTCGCCGTCGAACGCGGACCGCTCGTGCTCGCGCTGGAGTCGATGGACCTGCCCGACGGCGTGCTGCTCGACCAGGTGCGGCTCGACCCGGCGGTCGCGCCCCGTGCGCAGGGCGACGGCGCGGTGGTCCGTGCCGCCGTCGTGCCGCTGCCCGGGGGTGGGGCGGGCACCCCACCGTTCGGCTCGGGTGGTCCGGGCGGCGCGCCCGAGCCGACGTCGGACACCGGCATGCCCGCCGCGCTCGACCTGACCCTGGTGCCCTACCACCGCTGGGCCGAACGCGGCCCGTCGACCATGCGTGTCTTTGTTCCGACTGCGCGACCCGAGGAGACCCGATGACCGACCCCACCATGCCCGTCCGCGCCGACGGCACCCGCCTGACCTGGCGGAGCGGCGGCGAGACCGTCGTGGTCGAGCCGTGGGGCCAGGACAGCGTGCGGGTACGCGCGACGGTCCTCGGCGACGTCGAGGACACCGACTGGGCCCTGCTGCCGCCGGACCCCGAGGCCCACGCCGCCGCGCGCGTCGAGCTGAGGGCGGACGGCGCGACGCTCGTCAACGGCGGCATCCGGGTGGAGCTCATCGCGACCAGCGGGTTCTACGAGTCCGTCGGCTACGAGGTGGCGCGCTGCGAGCTGGCCTTCTACGACGCGGACGGCAAGCTCCTGCTCCGCGAGCTCGGCCAGGGCGGCTCGCTGCAGCTGCGCGCCCGGAACTTCCGCCCGCGGCTCGGCGACGACGGGCACACGCTCACGGCGTCGTTCGAGTCCGACCCGGACGAGAAGCTGTACGGGATGGGCCAGTACCAGCAGCACGTGCTGGACCTCAAGGGCTCGACGTTCGAGCTGGCGCACCGCAACTCGCAGGCGAGCGTGCCGTTCGTGATGTCGAGTGGCGGGTACGGGTTCCTGTGGCACGACCCGGCGATCGGCCGCGCGACGTTCGCGCGCAACCGCGCCGAGTGGCACGCCGAGTCCACGAAGCAGCTCGACTACTGGGTCACGGCGGGCCGTACCCCGGCGCAGATCTCGCGTGCCTACGCCGAGGCGACGGGGCACGCCCCGATGATGCCCGAGCGCGGGCTCGGGTTCTGGCAGTGCAAGCTGCGCTACTGGAACCAGGAGCAGCTCCTGGAGGTTGCCCGCGAGCACCACCGGCGCGGGCTGCCGCTGGACGTGATCGTCGCCGACTTCTTCCACTGGCCGAAGATGGGCGACTACCGGTTCGAGGACGAGTTCTGGCCGGACCCGGCGGCCATGGTCGCCGAGCTGGGGGAGCTCGGCGCCGAGCTCATGGTCTCGGTGTGGCCGCAGGTCTCGCTCGAGTCGGAGAACGACTCGTACCTGCGCCGGAACAACCTGCTGGTGCGAGCCGACCGCGGGCTCGACGTCCACATGTCGTTCCAGGGCCCCAGCACCTTCCTCGACGTGACCAACCCCGAGACGCGGCGCTGGCTCTGGGACACCTGCCGGCGCAACTACGGCGCCCACGGCATCCGCACCTTCTGGCTGGACGAGGCGGAACCCGAGTACGGCGTCTACGACTACGACGCTTTCCGGTACCACCTTGGCCCGGCCCTGCGGGTCGGCAACGTGTACCCGCAGGCGTTCGCGCGGGCCTTCTACGAGGGTCAGGTGGCGGACGGCGAGAGCGAGGTCGTCAACCTGGTCCGGTGCGTGTGGGCCGGGAGTCAGCGCTACGGGGCGCTGGCCTGGTCCGGCGACATCTCGTCCACGTTCGAGGACCTGGCGCGGCAGGTCACCGCGGGCATCCACATGGGCGTCGCGGGGATCCCTTGGTTCACCACCGACATCGGCGGGTTCCACCGCGGCGACGTCAACGACCCCGCGTTCCACGAGCTGCTCGTGCGGTGGTTCCAGTTCGGCGCGTTCAGCCCCGTGATGCGGCTGCACGGTGACCGCCTGCCGCGGGAGGACGTCGTCGCGGCCGACGGCTCGCCGCGCCTGCCCTCCGGCGGCCCCAACGAGCTGTGGAGCTTCGGCGAGGAGGTCTACGGCGTGCTGGAACGCTACGTCCACCTGCGCGAGACCCTGCGCGACTACGTGCGCGGCGCCATGCGCGCCGCGCACACCGACGGCCAGCCGGTGATGCGGGGCCTGTTCCACGACTTCCCCGAGGACTCCCGGGCGTGGGACGTGGACGACCAGTTCCTGCTCGGCCCGGACGTCCTGGTCGCGCCGGTCCTCGCGGCGGGCGTGCGGGAGCGCGACGTCTATCTCCCCGCGGGCGCCCGCTGGACCGACGCCGCCACGGGCGCGGTGCACGACGGCGGGGTGACGGTGCGCGCGGACGCCCCGCTCGACGTCGTGCCGGTGTTCCTGCGCGACGGCGCCCTGCCGCACGTGGTCGGTCGGACGACGGGGCGGGTTGCGCCGGGTGCGCCTGTCGGGGTGACGACGGCGGGGCCGGCTAGCGCGGTGGCAGCCGCCGCTGGACCGACCGGTGCGGGGCCAGCTGCTGCGGGGCCAAGTACCGCTGGGGCGGCTTAAGTGTGCCCGCTGCGTTCCGGCGGGCGCCTCGTCCCGCGAGGTCGGCAGCCCCGCGCGAGGTCGGCACTTGGCATCGAGATCGGTCCAGCGCTGGACCGACCTCGATGCGGACTGCCGACCTCGCGGGTGGCCCGCAGCGGACTGCCGACGTCGGAGGTGGCGTGCGGTGGACTGCCGGCCTCGGCGACACGCCCTCCGGGGAGTCGTCCGGCTGGGCATCGTCGAACCGGTTCGCTAAGCGGAGGAGCCGCGCATTGTGGCCGGTCTGCCGCCTCGGCCGGGCCGGGTTCGGTCACTTGCACCGCGCCAGGCGTGAGTTCGGTCCTTTGCTCTGAGATCGGTCAATCAAACGACCGATCTCAGAGCAAAGGACCGATCTCGAAGATCCGGATCAGCAACCGACCGATCTCAAGGAGCTGACCCCAGCAACCGACCCCAGCAACCGAACGCTCGCGAAGACCCAGGCCAAGTGACCGGGCCACGTCCGGTCCCCATGAACCCTGTCCCAACCATGAACCCCGTCCCAACCATGAACCCCGTCCCAACCATGAACCCCGTCCCAACCATGAACCCCGTCCCAACCACGATCCCGGTTCCAACGGCGATCCCGGCCCCACTCACGACCCCGGCTCCACCCCGATGAGAAGGAAGGCACTCAACGATGAGCAGGACACCTTCATGGCACAGCAGCTCGCGCAGCGGATCGCCGAGCAGCGGACCAGCACGCGAACCGGCAACCCACCAGGGACCGGCACGGCGTAGGTCCCGGCGCTCCGCCGTCGCGGCGCTCGCGGCCCTGGCGCTGGCCGGCAGCACGGTCGGCGCGGCGCTCGCCGCCCCGGCGACCGCGCAGGAGCTCCCAGCGCCCGACCTGCACTACACGATGGACGACGTCGCGGGCGCCGTCGTCCCCGACTCCTCAGGGAACGGACTGGACGGAGCGATCTCTGGCACGACGAGCGTGGTCGACGCCGAGGGCGGGGGCACAGCACTCGATCTGCCCGGCGGGGCCGGCGGCGGCTACGTGACCATCCCGCGGGCGGCCCTGGAGGGCGCGACCGACGTCACCGTGTCGGCGCGCGTGCGCTGGGGCGGCACCGGGGGTGCGTGGCAGCGGGTCTTCGACCTCGGCACGGACACCTCGCGCTACCTGTTCGCGACGCCGTCGAACGGTGACGGCCGCCTGCGCACCGCGCTCACGACGAACGGCGGGGGCGGCGAGGCGCAGACCAGCGGCTACGGCCCGCTGCGCGCCGACGACTGGGTGACGCTCACGGTCACCCTCGACACGGCCGCCGACCGGCTCACAACCTACCTGGACGGTGTGGCCGTCGGCAGCGCCCGGTCCACGGTGGCCGCCGGCGACCTGCTCACGGACGCCGCACAGTCGGCCGGCTACATCGGCCGGTCGTTCTATCCTGATCCGCTCCTGGACGGCGCGATCGACGACTTCCGCCTGTACCGGGCGGCGCTGAGCGGGGACCAGGTGGCCCAGCTCGTGGAGGAAAGGCCAGAGATGGTGGAGCTGACGAAGGACACGTTCGAGGTGCGCACGACGGTCGCCGCGGCGCCCGAGCTACCCGAGGCGGTGCGCGCCGTCTTCACCGACGGCTACGACCGCGACGTGCCGGTGACCTGGGACGAGATCGACCCGGCGCAGTACGCGCAGCCCGGAGAGTTCACGGTCGCGGGCGATGCGGCGGGCACGCCCGTGAGCGCGACGGTCACCGTGCACCGCGGCGAGCTGCGGGTCGACCTCGGCGCGCAGACCGGGGACTTCCACGGCGGCGCCTCCGGGACCCTGTACGGGCTCTACGGCGACGGGCTGCCGAGCGACAACCTGATCGAGGGCATGGGCGTCCGTACCGTCTCGACCAAGGCGCAGGACGGTCCCCAGCACCCGGGTGCTGATGCGCTCGAGGTGGTCCGGCCGCTCGCCGACGCCACGGACGGCGACGTCTACATCTACATGACCGACATCCACCGCGGCTTCCCGTACGAGTGGCCGGGCGACACACCGCAGGAGAAGCTCGACACCTTCGTGGACAAGATCGCGACCCAGGTCGACCAGGTGCTGGAGCTTCCGCAGGAGTACCAGGACAACGTCGTCTTCGTCCCGTTCAACGAGCCCGAGGGCAACATGTTCGGGACCGGGCAGTGGAGCTACGACGGCACGTCCTGGCTCGACGACCCGGCCGACTACTTCGCCGCCTGGGACCGCGTGCACGCGCTCATCAAGGACCGGATGCCGGGGGCGCGCATCGCGGGCCCGAACACGAGCATCCTGTACAGCCAGGTCAAGGGCTACCTCGAGCACACCGTCGAGGCCGAGACCGTTCCCGACGTCATCACCTGGCACGAGCTGTCCCACCCGGAGAAGATCCGCGAGTCCGTGGCGACCTACCGCGACTGGGAGGCGGAGGTCTTCGCCGGCACCGACCTGGCGGGCACCAACCTGCCGATCAACATCAACGAGTACGCGTTCAACTACCACACGTCGGTCCCCGGCCAGATGATCCAGTGGATCTCCGCCATCGAGGACTCCAAGGTCGACGCCGACATCGCGTACTGGAACATCGACGGCAACCTCTCCGACTCCGCGGTCCAGTCCGACCGCGGCAACGGGCAGTGGTGGCTGTTCAACGCGTACGCCCAGATGAGCGGGAGCACGGTCAAGGTGACGCCGCCGTTCCCCGGCGAGAACTACACGCTGCAGGGTGTCTCCACCCTGGACACCGAGCGCGCGATGTCGCGCACCATCGTCGGCGGGGCCGACGGCGCAGCACCCGTCGAGCTCGTCAACGTGCCCGGCGCGGTGTTCGGCGACGACGTCCGGGTCACGGTCCGCGAGATCCCGTGGACCGGCCAGCTCGGCGACTCCGCCCAGCCGCGCCACCTCGCCGAGCTGACCCTCCCGGTCGCCGACGGCAAGGTAGCCGTGGAGTTCGACGGCGAGACACTTCCGCTGCTCCGCGAGTCGTCCGCCTACGAGATCGTCGTGACGCCCGCGGGTGCCGGCGAGAGCACCAGCAAGGCGCCCACGTCCTGGGAGGACAGCTACGAGGCGGAGGACGCCACCTACACCGGGTCCGGGTACAGCCTGAACGGCCCGGAGGGTTCGCCCTCGGACGTCGCCAAGTTCTACACGTCCGGCGGGTACAACGTGGGCGGGCTGCGCACCGGCTCCGACGGCGTCCTGGACTTCGAGGTGACGGTGCCAGAGGACGGCACCTACGACCTGTCGGTCTTCGCCAACAGCCAGAACACGTACGACGCCGTGGCGGAGCAGGGCCCGACCAACGTCTTCGTCCGGGTCGACGGCGCCGCCGAGCAGGAGCTCCACCTGCCGCTCGGCTACAAGTGGGTGGTCTGGGACCACGCCGACACGACAGTGGACCTCACGGCGGGTACGCACACCATCTCGCTCGCCGCGCGCAGCCTCGACGGCACCGGCGTCACCCGGGGCGACGCGATCCTCGACCGCATCACCCTCGCCCTGCCGAACCCCGACGCAGGCGTATCCGTGTACGAGGCCGAGCACGCGACGCTCGACGGCGGGCGCGCGCTGTACGAGGCGCCGGACGGCGTCGACCCGGCAACCGTCTCCGGCGCCGGCGGCGTCGAGCTGGCCGAGGGCGAGACCGCCACGTTCTGGGTGTACGGCGCCCGCGACGGCGAGGCGACCCTCGGCGTCGACACTCTCGGTGCCGGCACGGGGACACTCGCCGTCAACGGGCGCGAGGTCCTCGACCTCGGCAAGGGCCGGTCGGCACGGGTCCACGAGGTGGCCGCTCATCTGACCGGAGGCGTCAACAAGGTGGTCGTCACCGGCGGCGCCGACGGCGTCGTCGTGGACCGGCTCACCGTGGCCCTCGGGACCGGGGCGCTCGCGGCGACCGAGTACCAGGCCGAGACGGCGGAGCTCGCCGGTTCGGCGAAGGTCGCCGACTTCTCGCTCGCCGAGGGCGGCAAGGCAGTGACGGACGTCGGGGGAGAGCCGGGCAACGGCAGCACCTTGACGTTCCAGGTCGACGCCGGCCGGGCCGGCCCGCACGCCGTCGTCCTGCGGTACTCGAACCCGGAGCAGTCCCCGGCGTCGCACTACAACCCGGACCCGATCGCCCGCCGGGCGGACATCTCGGTGAACGGTGGCGCGTCGGTCCCGGTGCTCTTCCCGCACACGTTCCACGAGAACAGCTTCTGGGAGAAGACGGTGGTGCTCGACCTGGAGGAGGGGCCGAACACCATCACGCTGAGCTCGGAGGAGGCACCGAACTTCGACGGCACCACCTACGCGTCCGACGTCTGGCCGGACTTCCCGCTGCGGTCGCGCTGGGCACCGATCGTCGACCGGATCACGGTGTCGCCGCTCGCGGCGCAGCGAGTCCAGGCGGTCACGGAGGTGACCGCCGAGGCGATCTGCCGTGGGCCGCGCGCGTTCCTCGCGGTCAGCACGCGGAACGTCTCGGACGAGCCGCTCGACGTGCGGATAGAGAGCGAGCTCGGGAAGCGGTCGACGAGGGACCTGGCGCCTGGTGACACCTGGCGCCAGACCTTCCCGACCCGCTCGGCGGCACTGGCGGCCGGATCGGTGACGGTCACGGCGGCGGGCGTCGCGACGGAGCACGCCTACGAGGGGATGTCCTGCGGCTCGTAGGGCCGGCTCGTCGTTGGTCGAGCTTGTCGAGGCCCAGGTCTGGACAAGCTCGACCAACGGGTGCGGGCGGTTGATCACGGGCGGGCCGGGCGTCCGCCGATGAGGGTGTAGCCGACGGCGGTGGCCGCCACGACGCAGAACACTCCCGCCGGTGCGACGGTCCCGGTCAGCAGGACCGCCGCCAGGATCGAGGCGGTAGCGGCCGCGAGCTCCGGCCCTCGTCTGCGGACGGCGGTGCGCAGCCCCGCCCGGTCGTTCGCCTTGGGCGTGACCATGAACCGCGCGCGGACTCCGAGACCTACCCGCACGACCGCACGCAGCGTGACGACCGCGACCGACGCGTAGAGCAGGCCGCCGCGCAGCAGGAACAGGCACGCCGCCACCGGCCCGCCGCGCCGGATGCTGCGGATCGCCTCGGGCAGCAGGGGCACGGACCCGAGCATCCCGAGCGAGGCACCGAGCGGGACCGGGATTCCCGGCATCCGTTCGGCGGCCGCTGCGAGGGCGAATCCGAACAGCGAGATCAGCATGACGGTGCCGACGAGCGGCGAGGCCAGGTTCAGGAACACGTCCAGCCGTCGTGCGGGGCGCAGCCGCGTGTCGAAGAGCAGGCCGCGGTCGCGGCCGAGCAGCTGCATGGCGCCCTCGGTGAACTTGCCGAACTGGGTGGTGAAAGCGATGTAGTCGGTGGGGGCGTCCTCGACGGAGACCAGGTCCGGCACGTAGCGCACGGTGCGTCCCTGGCGCGCCAGCTCGAGGGTCAGCGCGGCGTCCTCGGTGACCACCTCGGGGAACCCGCCGGCGTCCCGCAGCGCGCCGACGTCGAGCAGCGCGCCCCGGCCGTCGAAGGCGGCCGTGCCGAACCAGGCCCGGCCCGCCGACATCGCGCGCAGGTGGGTGTCGAACATCCCGCGGAAGTCCCGGACGAACCGGGTCTCGCCCCGCCGGGAGCGGATGGCGCCCTGCACGACCGCCACCTGAGGGCTCGCGTGGAGGTGGCGCAGTGCCGCCCGGACGAAGTCCGGGCCGATCTCCTGGTCGGCGTCGATGATCACCACGGCGTCCACGCCTTCCGCGTGATGGCGCAGGTAGTTGTTGATGTTCCCGGCCTTGAACCCGCTGCGGTCGGTCCGGCGGACCACCTGGACGGCTCCGGCGGCGGTGCTGGTCGCGAAGGTGTCCACGGCGGCCCGGTTCGCGGCGTCGCGCGAGTCGTCGAGGACGACGGTGCGGGTGCGCGGGTGGGTCTGGCGCATGCTGCGTTCCACGACGTCGGCGCGAAAGTCGTCGGCGGCGGTGTAGACGAGGGCGACCACCAGGTCGTCGAGCTCGGGGCGCGGTCTGCGGGCCCGCATCCCGACCGAGGGGTGCGAGCGCCGGGTCGCGGCGACCAGGAGCACGGCGGCCCGGATGCCGACCAGCCAGGCCGCGGCGATCGCGGCGGCGGCGAGCGTCGTCGTCGTCCAGGTCATGGGCGTCGCGGGGCGGGTGGCGGCTGCCAGGACGAGCCACGCGCCCGCCGCGAGGACGGCCCAGGCCACGGCCAGCGCGAGCGCCGGACCGAGTGCGGAGAGCGGTCCGGGCATGCCTTCGCCGCGTCCGGAGCGATCGTGGGGGCGACGGCGGTGGGGGCGGGACTCGTCTGGAGGGGAGTCGTCGGAGCCGGTGGTCAGCATGCCTCTGATCCAACCGGGGGCGGGCCCGCTGATCACTGGCGCAGGGGCGAGACCGGGGGTAGACCAGGCACTACCCCGGAGGTCGAGCGGGCGCTATCCCGGTCCGGAATCCACGCCGGTACCGTGAGCGAATGCCCCGATCCGACCGTCTCGCCCTCGCCCTGCGGCGGCCCGGCTACCTCGTCTCGAGGTGGCTGCCGCAGGCATGGCTGTTCACGTCCTTGACCGCGTTCATCGCAGGCCCGCTAGGGGCTTTGGGGCTGAGCGGCGTCATGCGGTGGCCTACGACCTTCTGGGAGTTCGCCCTGCTGCTGGCGACCATGCTGGCGACCATGCTGGTGCTCAGCCCGCTGATCGCCCGGCTCGACCGCGGCCGTGTGCGCCGGCTGGGCAGCACGCAGATCGCGGACCCGCACGCGCCGACCGAGCTCGGTGGGCTCCGCCGTGTCGTGTTCCGGCTGCGTGAACCCGCGACCTGGCGGGAGGTGGCCTATGTGGCTGTCGTGCTGCCGATCGGCTGGGTCGCCGCATCGTTGCACATAGCCGCCGCGTGGGCCGTGTCCATGGTCTTCACGGTCCCCCGGTACTGGATGAACGGCGACCTCGTCTGGTTCGACAACCCCACCGGTGCCGTCCTCGGACTCCTCGCCGCGATCGTCGCGATCCCTGCCCTGGGCTATGTCCTCGGGCTGCTCGCGCTCGTGCAGGCGGCCCTGGCACAGGCCCTCCTGGCGCCGCGGGGTCCTGAGCTGCGTCGGCAGATCGAGCGCCTCACCGCCTCGCGGACGAGCCTGGTCCGGTCGTTCGAGGGCGACCTGCGCCGCATCGAACGCGACCTGCACGACGGCGTCCAGCAGAAGCTCGTGACGCTCACGATCGCGCTGGGCTCGGCCGAGCTGGACGCCGGCGAGCTGGCCCGGGCGGGCGTCGACGTCGAGCGGCTGCACCGCCACCTGGGGCGGGCCCACGATCTCGCCGAGGCCGCGCTCGAGGATCTCCGCTCGACGGTCCGCGCCATCCATCCGCGGGTGCTCGCCGACCACGGGCTGACGGCGGCGGTGCACGAGCTGACCTCCCGGATGCCGGTCCCGGTGGTTCTGGCGAGCACCGTCGAGGACCGCTTCGACCCTGAGATCGAGCTCTGCGCCTACTTCATCGTCAGCGAGGCGCTGACGAACGTCGCGCGGCACAGCCAGGCGGGGAGGGCGCGGGTGGTGCTCGCTCGCGACGATGGGCTGCTGACGGTCCGGGTGCACGACGACGGCCTCGGCGGGGCCGACTTCGGCACTGGCGCAGGGTCGGGGACCGGGCTCGTCGGGCTGCGGGAGCGCGCCGAGGCCGCAGGGGGCAGCCTGACGGTGACCAGCCCGCCCGGCGGGCCGACGACGGTAGGCCTGCTCCTGCCGGCCCGTGCGCGGGCGGCCGGGCCGGATGCCGGGCCGCGACCAGTCGCGCCGCCGACAGCCCAGCCGCCGTCCACCCCGCCCACGGTGACGGAGACTGTATGACATGCGGATAGTGCTGGCGGAGGACTCGATACTGCTCCGCGACGGGCTGGTCGGGCTGCTCGAACGTGTGGGGCACCAGGTGGTGCACGTGACCGACAACGCCGACGAGCTGGTCCGGCTCGTGCTGGCGGACGGTGCGCACGGCCAGCTGCCCGACCTGGTGATCACCGACGTCCGGATGCCGCCGCGCCTGGAGAACGACGGCATCGACGCGGCGGTGAAGCTCCGTCGTCACCACCCGGCGCTGCCGGTGGTGCTGCTGTCGCAGTACGTCGCCGACGCCTATGCGCGGGACCTGCTCGCCGGAACCTCGGGCGGGATCGGCTACCTGCTCAAGGACCGGATCGGGCGCGTGAGCGACGTCATGATGTCGCTGGAGGTCGTGGCGGCCGGCGGCACGGTCATCGACCCGCAGATCGTCAGGTCGCTGCTCGACCGGAGCTCGTCGCCGCTCGACACCCTGACGCCGCGCGAACGCGAGGTGCTCGCACTGATGGCGGAGGGCAGGGCAAACCCGGAGATCGCCCAGCGGCTGGTCGTGAGCGATGCGGCAGTGGCCAAGCACATCGGCAACGTGTTCGCCAAGCTCGGGCTCACCGCCGACGACGCGGGCCACCGTCGTGTCCGTGCGGTGCTCGCCTACCTGCGCGGCTGACCCGCCGGGTGGCGGACTGCCCGGCGGCAAGGCGCCCCGTTCGGCGGGTGTCTCCACGGGTGCCGGTGGCAGAGACTTCGGGTAGCGCACCGTACCCGTCGTGCGGCGCCCGGAGACGAAGGAGTTCTTGTGGCCGAGATCTTGCAGCGACCCCCGTTCGACCCGGAGCTCGAGGCGGCCCTCACGCTGCTGGCCGACCAGATGCCGGCGACGTTCACACCCGAGATGATCCCGATGCTGCGCCAGGGCATGCCTGGGTTCGACGTGGGCGTGAACGACCTGCTCGCCGAGGCGGGCGTCGAACGCCGCGATGTGACCATCGCCGGGCACGAGGGCGACGAGATCGAGGTGAGCGTGCTGCGGCGCGAGGGCCGGACCGGCGTCGGACCGGGGATCTATCACACGCACGGCGGCGGGATGATCTTCGGCGGCCGGTTCCTCGGCGTGGAGCAGATGCTGGAATGGATCATCGACCTCGACGCCGTCGTCGTCACCGTCGAGTACCGCGTCGCGCCGGAGTTCCCTGACCCGTACCCGGTCCGCGACTGCTACGCGGGCCTCGTCTGGACGGCGGAGCACGCAGAGGAGCTCGGCATCGACCCGGAGCGCCTGATCATCGCGGGTGGCAGCGCGGGCGGCGGCCTGGCGGCGGGCCTCGCGCTGATCGCACGCGACGAGGACGGTCCCGCCCTGGCCGGACAGCTGCTGATCTGCCCCATGCTGGACGACCGCGACCAGACGGTCTCCACCCGGCAGATCGACGGGATCGGCGTCTGGGACCGTGGCTCGAACGTCACCGGCTGGTCCGCACTCCTGGGCGACCGGCGCGGGACCGACGACGTCTCGATCTACGCCGCGCCGGCGCGGGCGACAGACCTGTCCGGGCTGCCGCCGGCGTTCATCGACTGCGGCAGCGCGGAGGTCTTCCGCGACGAGGACGTCGCCTACGCCACCGCGCTCTGGGCCGCCGGCGTGCAGGCCGAGCTGCACGTCTGGGCCGGCGGGTTCCACGGCTTCGACATGACGGCGCCGCACAGCGCACTGGCCAGGGCGGCGCGCGCGGCGCGGGCCGCGTGGGTGGCGCGAACCCTCGGCGCCTGACGTTCGCTTAGGGTGTGTCCCACACGCGCGATGGAGCGAACTATGCAAGAGCTCGTGGGACGACTTACCGCACTCGATGCCGAGGCCAGCGAGACCCTGAAGGTGGTGGCCTACTTCGACGTGCTGGTCGCGGGCGGCGTAGGACTCCAGGCCCTGCTGCGCGGCGCGGCGGTGCTCAGCGGAACGGTCGCCGGTGCGTTCGACGGCCGGCGGACGCATCGCATCGGGCCCGACGGCGGCAGGCCGGCCGACGGCGCAGGGCCCGCCGGCCCTCGGCCCGACTGGCCGGCGCGCAGCACCAGCACCGGGAAGGTCTGGCTGGAGCGCGACGGCTCGCCGCACGCCAACGACGAGATGGTCATCGAACGGCTGGCGCTCGCGGTCGAGCTCGTCGAGGCGCGTCGTCCGGGTCACCGGGACAGCTCGCTGGAGACCGCCCTCGACGCCGCCCGCGACGTCGAGGAGCGCCGGGTCGCGCTGTCCCGGCTCCGGCTCGATCCGGCGCGCCTCGTCCGCGCGGTGGCGCACCCGGTCGCCCACCAGGTCGCGTACCGGGCGGAGGTGGCCCCGTCGACGGTCGTGGCCACCCCCTGCGGCCTCGTGCGTGCGGTGGTCCTCGGCGGGGACGCCGAGGTCGCGGGCCCCGCCGGGGCGGGCGTCACGCTCCGTGCGGACGAGCTCCCCGAGTCCTTCCGGACGGCGGTGCTCGCGCTGCGGCTGCTTCCCGGGAGCGGCGCCGTCGTGGACGCCGCCGCCCTCGGGATATTGCTGGCCGCCGTCAGCGCGCTCGAGCCGGTCGCCGCCGAGCAGCCGGACGTCGTCGCGCTGGCCCGGCTCGACGCCCGCGCCCGCGCGGTGCTCGACGAGCTCGCGGCGGCCGAGAGCGTCCGCGCCGCCGCGGCTGCGCTGGGTATGCACCACTCGACGCTCCAGGCACGCCACGACACCCTGACGAACGACCTCGGCTACGACCCGCGATCCCTGGACGGGCGAGCGCGGTTCCGGCTGGCTCGTCTGCTGCTGCGCCTCGCGGAGGACTGAGCCCGGGTTAGACGAACGCCCCGAGGAGCAGCACCACCAGCAGGGCCACCACGGAGAGCACCGACTCCATGAGGGACCACGTCTTGAACGTCTGACCGACGGTCATGCCGAAGTACTCCTTGACGAGCCAGAACCCGGCGTCGTTCACATGCGAGAGGAACACCGAACCCGCGCCGATGGCGAGCACGAGCAGGGCGGCGTGCGTCGGCTCGAGGCCGGCGGCCAGCGGCGCCATGATGCCCGCCGCGGTGATGGTCGCTACCGTGGCCGACCCGGTGGCGATCCGGATGAGGGCGGCCACCATCCAGCCGGCCAGCAGCGGGGTGATCCCGGCGTCCGCGATGCCCGAGGCGATGACGTCGCCGACACCGGACTCGACCAGAGTCTGCTTGAAGCCGCCGCCCGCGCCGACGATGAGCAGGATCCCGGCGATCGGCGCGAACGACGAGCCGACCAGGTCGCCGAGCTGCTGACGCGTGCGCCCGACGGCGGTGCCGAAGGCGAACAGCGCGAACAGCGACGTGATGAGCAGCGCGACGAGCGGTGTGCCGAGAAACTCCAGCACCGTTCCGTATCCGGTCTCGGTCGCGCCGGCTATCTCGACCGCGGACCGTGCCAGCATGAGGATCACCGGGAGCAGCACCACCAGCACGGACATGCCGAACGTGGGCTTGCGCAGGCCCGCGGTGGCGTTCGACGAGCCGTCGGCGTCGCCGCCGGACGTCCCCGCGCCCTCGGACATGCCAAGGACGCTGACGGGCGGCTCCAGCCGCACCCAGCGGGTGAGCGGGATGGCGAGCAGCGGGCCCGCGACGATCACCGTCGGGACCGCGACGAGCAGCCCGAGCCCGAGCGTGAGGCCCAGGTCGGCCCCCAGGGCCTCGATGGCCAGCAGCGGGCCGGGGTGCGGCGGCACCAGGCCGTGCAGCGCGGACAGGCCGGCGAGCGCCGGGATGCCGACCAGCACGGGGTTGGTGCGCATGCGGCGCGCCACGATCATCACCACCGGGATGAGCAGCACGACGCCCACCTCGAAGAACAGGGGGATGCCGACCACGAACGCGATGAGCGCCATGGCCCAGGGCAGCCGCTTGGCCGGGGTCTTGTCGAGGATCGTGTCGACTATGCGGTCGGCGCCGCCCGAGTCGATGAGCAGCTTGCCGATGATCGCGCCGAGCGCGATGAGCACGCCGACGCCGGCGACCGTCGACCCGAGGCCCGCGGAGAAGCTGGTGAACGTGTCGGTGAGGCCGATGCCCGCCGTCACCGCGAGCACGCCGGACCCGAGCACGAGGGCCAGGAACGGGTGCACCTTGAGCCAGACGATGAGCACGATGATGACGGCGATCCCGGCGACGGCAGCGATGACGAGCTGCGGTGTCGAGGCGGTCGGCTCGGCCGCTGCCGCCGCCTGGGGGAGTGCGGCCGCTGCGCCCTGGGCGAGCAGGGTGGTGGTGTGGAACATCAGTGGTCCTTGTGCTCGGTGCTGGCTTCGGTGCTGGCTTCGGTGACAGGTGCGACGGCGGGCTCGCCGAGCAGGCGGAGGGCCTCCTCGACGATCTGGTCCGGCCGCGGGGTGATGTCGACGGCGAACCCGGGCTCGTCGTCCCCGAGGGGTTCGAGGGCGGCGAGCTGGCTGTCGAGCATCTCGGGCTTCATGAAGTGCCCGGCGCGGCCTTGGATGCGCTCGCGCAGCAGGTCGTAGGAGCCCGTGAGGTGCACGAACTGCACTGCGCCGGTCTTGTTGCTGCCCGCCGTGTTGTCGCCGGCGGTCTCCAACAGGTCGCGGTAGCTCCGGCGCAGGGCACTGCACGGCACGACGGCGCTCCGGCCCGCCGCGAGCTCCTTGGCGAACCAGTCGCGGATCCCGGTCAGCCACGGCCAGCGGTCGTCGTCCACCAGGGGGTGGCCGGCGGCCATCTTGGCGACGTTCGCGGGGGAGTGGAAGTCGTCGCCCTCGGCGAACGACGCGCCGAGCCGGCCGGCCAGGAGCGCCGCGACCGTCGTCTTGCCCGATCCGGCAACGCCCATGACGACTATCGCCCGGGGTGCGCGGTCCGCCTGGCTGCTGGCTGTTCCGCTGCTGAGGGGCCCGCTGGTTGGCTGGGCCGAGAACTTCGCTGTCTCGGTGACGTCTGTGTCCATCTCCCTATCCTCACCTATTGATGTGACCATTGATCCGTGATTAATGTCACCAATGATGGAACGGGTGGTGCGGCCGCCGACGCCGCTCCCGAGCGCCGCACCGGGCGTGGCCGCAGAGCGTGACCGGAGGGCGCCCTATTCTTGGAGGATGTCCCCAGTGCTGCACGGCCCCGTCCTCGACGCCCTGGGCCGTCGCATCACCGCAGGCGAGCTGCCTGCCGGGGCGTCGCTGACGCTGGACGGGATAGGCGCAGAGTTCGGGGTGTCGCGCACCGTGGCGCGTGAGGCGATGCGCCTCCTCGAAGGCGTCGGGCTGGTCCGTTCCGGGCCGCGCGTGGGCATCGTCGTCCTGCCGCACGACGCGTGGAACGTGCTCGACCCCCGTGTCATCGAGTGGCGGCTGGCCGGTCCCGGACGCGCGTCGCAGCTGCGCTCGCTCACCGAGCTGCGCCAGGCCGTCGAGCCGCTCGCCGCCGCCTGCACCGCACGCGGGGCCACCGCCGCCGTCCGCGACGAGCTGGTCGGTATCGCGCGCCGGATGCGCGAGCTCGGCGAGGTGGGCAAGGGCGACGGTGAGGAGTTCCTGGCGCTGGACATCGAGATGCACGAGCTGCTCCTGCGCTCCAGCGGCAACGAGCTGTTCAGCGCGCTCGCCGACGTCGTCGCCGTCGTCATCTCCGGACGTACCCACCTCGGCCTGATGCCCGCCTACCCCGAGCCGGAGGCGCTGGACGCGCACGAGGCGGTCGCCGCAGCGGTGGCCAGGGGCGACGGGCCGGCCGCCGAGGAGGCGATGGCGCGGATCGTGCGCGAGGTGCGCGGCGCACTCGGCGAGGGCCAGGCGCTCAAGCCCTGACGGCCGGCGGGTTCAGCGCAGCGCGGCCAGCAGCGGGAGGCGGACGGCGGGGGGCAGCGGCCCGTCGTCGGGCCGCGTGCTGATGGACCGCAGCTGCAGTGCCACGAACCGGCGCGAGGCGGCAACGACCGCCTCGCGAGAGGTCGCCCGGATGCCGGAGTTGGCCATGATCAGCATGACGAGGTCGTCCAGCACGAAGTCGCGGCGCAGGCCGCCGGCGTCCTTGGCCCGCTGGATCAGCCCGGACAGTGCCACCAGGGCCCGGCTGCGCTCCTGGGCGAAGTCGACCGCCTGAGGAAATGCCGAGACGAACGCGGCGGTGAAGCCGCGGTCCTCGGCGTGCATGGCGGACACCTGCTCGATCACCGTACGCAGCCCGCGCCACGGGTCCGGGTCGGCGACGGCGGCGTCGACCAGCGCGTTGCAGGTCGCCATCTGCTCCCGGAACGCCTCGGTGACCAGCGCCTCCTTGGTCGGGAACCGCCGGTACAGCGTCGCAGGGCCGACGCCGGCGCGGCGGGCCACCTCGCGCATCGGGACGTCGATGCCCTCCTCCGCGAAGATCGAGCGCGCCACCTGGAGGATGCGGTCGCGGTTGTCGCGCGCGTCGGAGCGCAGCTCGTGCGCGGCGGGCGCGGCGACGGTCGTCCCGGCGGGCTCGGACTCGTGCTCGGTCATCATTCTCGCTTCGCCGAAACGGACGGGGTGTTCCACTCGCGCGCGACCATGCTCCCACGACCCGGGCGCGGGTCCGGGCCGGGGGCCGGACCCGGCTCTGTCCGGCCACTGCCGAAAAGGGTCGCATCACGCAGCAGCGCGTTGCGACACTCCGAGGATGCACATCAACCGAGTACAGCCCGACGGCCTGCACCCCACGCCGGGCTACCACCACGTGACCATCGTCGAGTCGGGCCGGACCGCCTACCTCGCCGGCCAGTGCCCGCTCGACGAGTCCGGCGTCCTCGTCGGGCCCGGCGACCTCCTGGCGCAGACGGACCAGTTGACGGCCAACGCCCTGGCGGCCCTGTCGGCCGCCGGAGCGACGCCGAGCGACGTCGTCCGCTCCGTCATCTACGTGGCGAGCGCCGAGCGGGCCGACCTCACGGCCGTCTGGGACCGGCTCAACGCCGGCCCGCTCGCCCAGGCGTTCACCACCGCGAGCACCCTCCTGGGCGTCGCCGCCCTCGGGTTCCCCGGTCAGCTCGTCGAGGTCGACCTGACGGCGGCGCTCGCCGATTGAGCGGCGAGATGACCATGCACCTGCTGCCAGATCCGGGAGGCGGATTCATACGGTCAGTGCAATAGCGCTGATCGAGGGAGAGTCTGCTGATGGTGTCGTCGGGTGTGCGGTGGCCGGTCGAGGTCCGACGTCG
>NZ_JBFAAH010000013.1:0-166587 GCF_040639635.1 Promicromonospora sp. NPDC023805
GGGCGCCTGGTGGCGCGCCCAGGTCGAAGAGGGAATCACCGCTGACGGCGAATATGGGCCCCAGACGCGAGACGCTCTCGCCTGGCACGTCGGCTCGACCACCGGATCAGGTCAGCCTCTGTTCCTGCTGAGGCGCAGAGTCAGGCTCAGCCGAGGGCCGAAGCCTTCTGCACTGCCTCGTCCCAGGCCTTGTCGGCGTCCTGCGACTTCGTGACGTCGACACGGTTGAGCGCGTTGGTGACCTCGTCACGGATGGCGAAGTAGTTCCCACCCTTGAAGGGGGCGCTGTCGATCGTCTGGGCACGGGTGGAGAAGATCTCGCCCACCGGTGCGTCGTTGAAGAACGGGTTGGTGGCGGACTGGACGGCCTCCGAGTCCTGCGCCTCGAGCTGCGACGGGAAGGTGCCCGCCGACTCGAAGAACCTGGTCTGCTGCTCAGGAGCGGTGAGCCATGCGGCCAGCTCCTTCGCCGCCTCGGTGTTCGCGCCCGAGGCGGGGACGGTCAGGAACGAGCCGCCCCAGTTGCCGCCGCCACCGGGGAAGACGTTGGCGACGTCCCAGCCCTCGACACCGCCGGCGCGCTCCTCGATCGCACCGGTCATCCAGCCGGGGCAGATCATCGTGGCGAAGGCGTTCTTCTGGAATCCTGCGTCCCAGTCACCCTCCCACTGCACGAGACCGGCCGACAGCCCGTCCTCGACGGTGCCCGTGATCTCGTCGTAGATGTCCTTGACCTCGGTGTTGTCCGCCAGGTCCTTGGGCTCGCCCGTCTCCGGGTCCTCGAAGGCGGCCGGGAGCTGGTTGACCATGCCCTGGAAGGTGCCGCCCACGCTGTCGTACCAGGCCGCGTCGGACTTCTTCACGAACTCGCGGCCCGCGGCGAAGTAGTCCTCCCACGTCGCGTCCTCGCCACCGAGCAGCTCGGCGACCTCTTCGCGGTCGGTCGGCAGGCCGGCCTTCTCGAACAGGTCGGAGCGGTAGCAGATGGCCTCGGGGCCGATGTCGGTGCCGTAGCCGATGACCTTGCCCTCGGGCGTCGTGGCCTGCTGGACCTTCCAGTCCACCCAGCGGCCGTCGAGCTCAGGGTCCGCGAGGTCCGTGAACAGGTCGGGGTACTGCGTGAGCTCCGGAAGCCAGTCGACCTCGATGGCCTCGATGTCCGCCAGCCCTTCGCCACCGGCGGCGAGCTTGGTGGTCAGGTTGTTGCGAGCGTCGTCGCTCGTGGCCGCCGTGACGTGCTCGACGGTGACGTTCGGGTGCTCCTTCGTGTACTCGGCGAGCACCTCGTCGGTGTAGCCGAAGTCGTTGAAGGTCGCGACCTTGAGCGTGACGGGGCCGTCGTCGGCGGATCCGCCTTCGGGCTCCTCGGACCCACCGCAGGCGGTGAGGGCGAGGGCGACGACGGCGGCACCGGCGGTCGCCTGGAGGGTGCGCGCGGCGGCGCGCCGGGTGGGTCGGGTACTGCTCAGCACTGGGGACTCCCTTGTCGTGCGGTCTGGGGCTTGCGGTAGTGCTCGTTGCGGTCGCGTGACGTGCGGGCACGTCTGCGTACCGGCGCTGGAAGCGCTCCCACAAGTAGGTGTGGTAGCGCTCCCACGGGCACTGATCGTCGCGCCGTCCACCGGGCCGTGTCAAGACTGGTAGCGGGCGAAGACTGTCTGTCTCACTCCTGGACCCGGAAGTCCCCGACGGTCTGCACTGCCTGGTTCCAGGCGATCTCCGGACCGCTGCTACCGGTATCGACCGCGGTCAGAGCGTTGTTCACCTCGTCGCGGATCGCGAAGTAGTACGGGCCCTTGTACGGGGCATCGTCGATGGACTGCGCCCGGGCCGTGAAGATCTTGCCCACCGGGGCGTTGTTGAAGAACTTGTTGGTGTAGCCCTGGACGGTCTCGGAACCCTGCGCCTCGATCTGCGACGGGAACGCACCGGCGGCCGTGAAGGCCTGCGTCTGCTGCTCGGGCGCGGTGAGCCATGCGGCGAGCTCCTTCGCCTCCTTGGTGTACGCGCCCGCGGACGGCACCGCCAGGAACGAGCCGCCCCAGTTGCCGCCGCCGCCGGGGAAGACGTTGGCGACGTCCCAGCCCTGCACACCTGCGGAGTAGGACTCGATCGGGCCCATCATCCAGCCAGGGCACAGCATGGTCGCGAAGGTGTTCTGCTGGAAGCCCGCCGCCCACTCGGGTGACCACTGCACGAGGCCGGCCGATAGTCCGTCGTCGATCGCCGCGGTGATCTGGTCGTAGACCGAGCGGACCTCGTTGTTGGTCGAGAGGTCGGTGGGCAGCTGCGTCGCCGGGTCCTCGAACGCGGCGGGAAGCTGGTTGACCATGCCCTGGAACGTGCCGGTGGCGCCGTCGAACCAGGCGACGTCGGACTGCCCGGCGAACTGGCGGCCGACCTCGAAGTAGCGCTCCCAGGTAGCGTCCTTGCCGCCGAGCAGGTTGGCGACCTCTTCGCGGTCTGTCGGCAGGCCGGCCTCCTCGAACAGGTCCGCGCGATAGCAGATGGCCTCGGGGCCGATGTCGGTCCCGTAGCCGAGGAGCTTGCCGTCCGGCGTGGTGGCCTGGGCCACCTTCCAGTCCACCCAGCGCTTGGTGACGGCGGGGTCGGTCAGGTCCTCGAAGAGCTCGGAGTGCTGCATCAGCTCCGGCATCCAGTCGACCTCGGCAGCCACGATGTCCGCGAGCTCGGCGCCGTCACCAGTGGTGAACGCCTTGAGCATCTGCAGACGTGCCTCGTCCGACGTGGGGGCCACGATGTGCTCGACCGTGACGTTCGGGTGCTCCTTCGTGTACTGCGCGAGCAGCTCGTCGGTGTACCCGAAGTTGTTGAACGTCGACACGGTGAGGGTGATCGGTGCGTCCTCGTCGCCTCCGTCGCCCGCCGGGCTCTGCCCCAGGAGCGAGCCGCAGGCGGTGAGGGGCAGGACGAAGGCCGTGAGCGCGGCGAGGGCCACACGTCGGGGGGCGACGGTCCGGCTTCGGACCGGTCCGTTTTTGCTGGGCACTGGGACTCCTCGTGATCGTGACTCGTGTGTGTCGGGGCTTGAAAGCGATATCAGAGCACAAAGCTGCCCACATCCGACACGAATGTTCGCTCAGGTTCTAGCACTCGCCGCCCGAAAAGGGCAGGGGTTGAAGCCATACTGCAGCATTGGGGTGTTCGCGATGGCGGGCTGCGCCACGACCGGATGCGGCTTGGCAAGGGGAGCGGGACGGCTCAGGCCGGGCCCGTGCGCTTGCCGGCGAGCCAGTCACGGCCGGCCTCCGCCTCGGTCTCGAGGGTCGTGCGCACTGCGCTGACCGCGGCCTCCTCGATCACCGAGCCGAAGAGCGGCACCGTCGCCCGCACGTCGCCCGCATAGACGAGACGTGTCCCGCCGTCGGGCAGCGCGGTGAGGGTCGCCGTCGCGGTGACCCGAACCGGCGCGCCCATGATCTCGACGGCCACGGTGCCGGTGCGCCGGCCCTCGGAAGCCGCCTCCCAGGCCTCGGCCTGACGGATCTCGAGGTGGGCGCCCACGAACGGGCGTGCCTGCACGGGGATGATGTCGGTCGGCAGGGTGCGACGTACCACCACGGTGAAGCCGGTTTCCGCCGTGCCCGTGACGTCGGCCTGCTCGACCACACCGTTCACGGATCCGGTGGAACGCTGGGCACGCCATCGCACGAACGACTCGTCGGCGAGCATCGTGGAGACGTCGTCGATGTCCGCGGGGAACGTCAGGTCCACTGTCAGGTGCACGGGCTTTTCCTCCTCGCGACGACGGGGCATGCCGGTGGTGGAACTCTAACCCGACACGTTGCGTGTGTTCGATACGCACCGGTGACCCCGCGGCCGGAGGTGCGCACGACGCCCGCAACGGGCTGCGCACGACGCCCGCAACGGGCTGCGCACGGTTCCGGCATAGGCTGGGCGCGTGTCCGCGATGAGTGACCTGATCCTTGAGCATGCCGATCTCGAGCCCGCCGACGTCGAGTGGCTGCATCTGCTGGTCGGCGACTGGCAGGTGGTCTCGGACCTGGCGTTCGCGGACCTGGTGCTGTGGCTGCCTACCGACGACGGGCGGTTCGTCGCGATCGCACAGTGCCGTCCTTCGACGGGCGCGACCGTGCACTATGACGACATCGTCGGCTCGTTCGCGCCGGAGGGGCAGCGACCGCAGCTCGCGAAGGCGATGGCCGAGGCCAAGGCGCAGCGGGCCAGGGAGCCGCGCTGGTTCGGCGCGTACGCGGTGCGCGAGGAGGCGGTCCCCGTAGTCCACAAGGACACGGCGATCGCGGTGATCGCTCGGCAGACCAACCTGGGCTCGGGCCGCACGCCGTCGCGCCTCGAGCTGAACTACGTCGAGGCCGCCGACGACCTCGTGGCGATGATCCCGCGGGGCGAGTTCCCGCTGCCGAACGCGGCGACCGGGTCGCGGCGCGGTGCGCCCCGCGTCGGTGACGGCCTGATCCGCCTCAACTCCGAGGGCGAGGTGCTGTACGCGAGCCCGAACGCCCTGTCGTGCTTCCACCGGCTCGGTGTCATCGGCCCGCTCGTGGGGCAGTCGCTCGTCGAGGTCACCGCCGACATGGTCGAGCAGCTGAAGCCCGTCGACGAGTCGCTGCCGCTCGTCGTGATGGGCCGCGCGCCGTGGCGCACGGACATCGAGGCGCACGGGGTGTCGCTGTCGCTGCGCGCGATGCCGCTGACGGACCGTGGCCAGCGCATCGGCGCCGTGCTGCTGTGCCGTGACGTGTCCGAGCTGCGGCGGCGCGAGCGGGAGCTCATCACCAAGGACGCGACGATCCGAGAGATCCACCACCGGGTCAAGAACAACCTGCAGACGGTGTCGGCGCTGCTCCGGCTCCAGGCCCGGCGGATGGACGTGCCGGCCGCGAAGGAGGCGCTCGAGGAGGCCATGCGGCGCGTCTCGACCATCGCCCTGGTGCACGAGAGCCTCTCGCAGACCCTGGACGAGCAGGTCGAGCTCGACGACATGGTGGGCCGGGCGCTGCGGCTCACCGCCGACGTCGCCTCGGCCGGGACCTCGGTCCGTACGGTGCGTACCGGTTCGTTCGGCATGGTGCCCGCGCAGGACGCGACGCCACTCGCGCTGGTGCTCACGGAGCTGGTCACCAACGCGGTGGAGCACGGGTTCGTCGGCCGCACGGTGGGCACCATCAACATCGGCGTGGAGCGAGAGAACTCGGCCCTGCGGGTCGTCGTGGCCGACGACGGCGTCGGGCTGCCGCAGAACGGCGGCGAGGGCGGGCGAGGCCCTGGCAGCGGCCTGGGCACCCAGATCGTGCGCACGCTGGTCACCAACGAGCTCGGGGGCACCATCGAATGGTCGACCCGCGAGGGCGGCGGCACACAGGTGGAACTGCAGCTCGTACTGCGCGTGGCCGATTCGTCGCGGTCGTGAGCCGGGCGTCCTGAGCGCCGGACCGTGGCATCCGGGTGGCGGCATCCGGACGCGCGCCATTCGAACGTGCGGCATTTTGGGCATGCGACATTCGGCGCGCAGTTCAGCGCACCTTGGTACAGCTGAAAAGAAATGACGCGAGCCGCGCCCGAGCGAAGGGGGAGTGCTCAGGCGCGGCTCGCGGAGAAGCGTGGTGCGGAGGTCAGCCCGCGCGACGAGCGCGTGCGGTGCGACGCTTGAGCGCGCGGCGCTCGTCCTCGCTCATACCGCCCCAGACGCCGGCGTCCTGGCCGGACTCGATAGCCCACTTGAGGCAGGTATCGACGACGTCGCAGCGGCGGCACACGGCCTTGGCCTCCTCGATCTGCAGCAGGGCGGGGCCCGTGTTACCGATCGGGAAAAACAGTTCGGGGTCCTCTTCGAGGCATGCTGCGCGGTGGCGCCAGTCCATGGTCACGTACTCCTTGGAAGGAACTACCCGCCGTCCGGCTCGCCAAGTGGGAGCATCGTCGTCGTGCGTCTGGGGCGCACAGGTCTGGTTGTGGATCGGATTCCGATCCCTGTGCGCCAGGCGACAACCGACGGGGGTTTGTTCGGGGTGTGGTGGCTTGCTGCGTCTAGGTTCACACGCTCGTGAACGCTCGCACAAGGGGTTACGGCGAAGTTTCTTCGTCGTGAACCCTGAGGTATCCGTCACACTATTGTGAATAAGCCGCTCACCAGTATCCTAGTCCGTCATGCCAGTACTGAAAGCCTTTTTCGCGCGTCGTGTCCCGGTGTTTCTTCGTGCCCTCGTGATCGGCGTCCTCATCGAGGTGATCGGCCTCGTTGCTTTCGCCGTGGTGTTACTTGGTGAACTCCTTACTGGCGGTTCCTCCTCACTAGGGGTGAGCCTCTTTCTGGTTTTCTTCCTCCTGGGTGTTGCCTGGGTTCTCGTTGTGTCCTGCCGGGCCCTTCTTGCGGGACGTCGTTCAGGCCGTGGACCCGTCGTGACCTGGCAGCTCTTTCAGATCGTCGGATCGGTCGCGGCGATCGGCAGCGGCACCGGGGTCTCGGTCCCGGGTGGATGGGCGGCCCTCACGATTGCCGTGGTAGTAGGCGGTCTGCTCATGACGCCCTCCGTCGTGGAAGCGACGTCGGCGACCGGCTCCGAGGACTGATCCGGGGCTCCAGCACCTGGCAGAGCACGGGTTCGCCCCGGCCGCACCAGGCCGCGCGGCCCGGTGGGCCACCCGATCCGGCGAGCGCCACGGGTGCCCCGAGCACCACGTCGGCCGCGCGGTCCGTGCCGAGCAGCACCAGCCGCGGCCCTACCCGCGCCGCGAGACCGCCCACCGACGGCCCGTCGGTGGCGAGCGCGAACGCCACCGTTGACCGCATCGCCGCTGGTGGCAGGGTGCCGCGCACGTCCTCTGCCGCGTCGACGAGCACCAGCGTGCGGTGCGGACCGGTGTGGGCGTCCGCGCCGGCGAGTGCTGCGTCGGCGAGCACGCCGGCGACAGCCGCTGCGTCGTCCGGGCGGACGGTCCCTCCGTAACCGGGGAAGTGCTCGAGGGCCGCGAGCGAGCGGGGGTCGCGTGCGATCCCTCGTACTGCCCAGCCCTGCCGCAGCGCGGCGATCGCGAGGGCGACCAGCGCCGTGGTTCGTCCGGAGCGTGCCCGTCCGACGACCGCCAGATGGCCGTCGCCGGGGTCCCACGTGACCGTCGTACGACGTTGCCGGTCCGGGTCGTCGCCGAGGGCGAGGACCAGCCCCGTCCGGTCGCGCCGGGTCGCCGGTGGCAGGTCCGAGGCGGTGGCCCGGCGGGGGAGCTGCGGCAGCCACGGCGGGGCGCCCGGGACGTGGCCCAGCTCGTCCGCGGCGCGGCGGGCCGCGTCGACCACGAGCGCTGCGGGATCCGGCCGCGCGGTGTCCAGCCGCGCGGTGTCCGGCATACCGCTCGGGGGCGTGTCCGGTGTGTCGCCGGGAGCCGCTGGCCAGGTCGGGGCGCGGCGGACCAGGGGGAGCTCCGCATCGGGTGGTGCGGTGACGTGTGCGCACTGCAGGGTCACGGGTGGTGCGGATCCCAGGCGCAGCACCGCCCGGCCCGGTGCCGCGACCGGGATGTGCGCCGCGGCGGGATCGTCGACCACGTCCCGTGACTCGAGGGGATCGGTGACGCGGAGGGCGATCCGTGCACTGACGTTGGCACGGAGGTCCGGCCCGACGGCCCCACCCGGTCGCTGCGTCGCGAGCACCAGGTGCACACCGAGCGACCGCCCCTGTGCCGCGACGCGCAGCAGGCCCGGCAGGAACGCGGGCAGGTCGTCGGCCAGTGCGCGGAACTCGTCGATCACCACGACCAGACGGAGCAGCACGCCGGGCGGCAGGGCGGCGACGTCCGGCACCCCGTGGGCCGCGAGGACGCGCTCACGGCGGCGCAGCTCCGCCCGCAGCCCGGAGAGTGCCCGCGCCGCGAGCCCTGGCTCGAGGTCGGTGACCTGACCGACGACGTGCGGCAGTCCCGAGCATGCGCCGAGGCTCGCTCCGCCCTTGAAGTCGACCAGCACGAGGGCCAGGTCGGCAGGCGAGCGGGTCAGGGCGAGCCCGAGCACGAGTGTCTGGAGCAGCTCCGACTTGCCCGAACCGGTAGTGCCGGCGACGAGCAGGTGCGGCCCGTCACGGACCAGGTCGAGGCGGACGGGGGCGCCGTCGGTGCCTGTGCCGAGTGGCACTGCCCAGCCGTCCGCACTGCCCCAGAGCGCTACGAGGGCCCGTGGTCCGGGCACCTCGGCAAGGCCGTGGGCCTTGGTCAGGGGCACGACGGCGGGCAGCCGGGCGTCTTCCGGGTGTCCGGCGGGCGCCGTGCGGCCGAGCCGGGCGGCGCCGGCGAGGAGGCGGGCCAGGTCGTCGGCCCACTCGGTGGTGACGCCGACGAGCGGCACGGTGCGGGCTGTTCCGTCGGGTCCGGTGATCCGGACGCGGCGGGCGTCGAGCACGTGTGCCACGGCACGGCAGCCGGGCGGTACGGCTCCGACGGACACCACGAGACGGTCGCCGGGGCCGACAACAGGGCCGACAACGGGGCCGGGGGTCGGCGCGGTAGCGCCGTCGTCGTCCAGGACGAGGACGAGCGGCCCGCCCTGGGGGAGCCAGCGGGCCCAGGACCAGCCACGAGTGCCGGGGCCGACCCGTACCTCGGCTCCCCGTGCGGCACGGTCGGCGACGAGCGCGCGGGCGACGGAGCGGGCCAGCTCGCGGGGTCCGAGCACGGCGACGGCGCCGTCGTGCAGCAGCCCCTCCCAGGGGTCGTCGGGCGGCGGGGGCAGGAGGCGTACGGGCGTTGCGGGGGAAGGGCCCGGGACGCCCGGCGCGCGTGCCGTGGCGTGGGCGGCCAGAGCGGCAGCCCAGGCGCCCGGCGACACGTGGTGCGCGGCGTGCGCGAAGGCCAGGAGGCGGGCCGGCCCAGGCAGCTCCTGCGACCGGTCTCGCGGCACGCCGTCGGTCATCGCCCGCTGCCGGGAGGCGCGGAGCTGCGGGAGCCCCACAACCAGGCCTACCAGCGCAAACACCGCCAGAAGCGGTTGGCGCAGCGCTATCGCGAGGCTCAGCGAAGCTGCCGCGGGGAGCAGCGTGAGCGTCCAGTGCACGCCGCTGTGCGCGGGCGTGGGTCGGGGCGCGAGCCACGCCGCCGGGCCGCGCGTCCTGCGGACCGCGAGGCGCCCGCCCCGCCGCATACGGGCCCAGGCACGAAGCGCGGCCAGGGGTCCGGTGACTCCGACCACCGTCCCGGCGTCGGGCCCGGTCACGCGGGTGACGAGCCAGGGCTGGGCCGCGGCGGACCGGAGATCGGGACCCGGTGCCGGCCCGACCCCGCGCGGGCCCGGCCGCCGCACCCCGAGGACCGCACCGGGCAGAAGGGGGCGCTCGCCGACCACCTGATCGTCGGTCAGGGGTTGGCCGTCGACGGCAAACCTCGCGTACCGCAGCTCCGGTCGCCTGACGAGCGTCGCGAGGGGCGCGCGCAGCTCGGCCAGGCGGGTGCCGGGGCGTAGGAGGAGGTCCTCGCCAGGGTGCAGGGTCACGCGCACGGCGTCGTCGGACGACGGGGGTCGGGTCATGGACCCCAGCCTCGCCGTCCACGTGTCCGGATCGGGGCGGTTGCAGGGATTCCTGTGCACGATCCCGGTTTCCACAGGTTCGCCGTAGCGCTCGCTACGGCACAACCCCTGGGTGACAGCCCTTAGCGGGGGTCGAGCGGATGTACGACCAGGGGATGACACGGTCCGGGAAGGATCAGGCCGACGCCCGATGCCCAGACCGGTCCCGGCTCCGTAGGTTCGTATCTGCCGGCCGTACCGGGGTCAGACCCGGGAAGGCCGGACCACTTCCGGGCAGCGAGCAGGGGACCTCCCCGCACACGCATCGCCCGGTGCGAGCCGCCACCGGCAGCCGTCCGCAGCACGACCCGCCCGCAGCACCAGAAGTAATGACGACTCGAGGAGAAAACTCGTGGACACCACCGTGTACGCCCCGGCGGACCAGCCGGCCCCCGCGCCGGGCAGCGCCGCCCGCGCCGTACGGGCCCGGAGCCTGACCAAGACCTATGGCAAGGGCGAGGCCACCGTGCGGGCCCTGGACGGTGTCGACGTGGACTTCGAGCAGGGCCGGTTCACGGCGATCATGGGCCCCTCGGGTTCGGGGAAGTCGACGCTGATGCACCTGCTGGCGGGTCTGGACTCCGCGACCAGTGGTCAGGCGTTCCTGGGTGACACGGAGATCACGGGCCTGAACGACAAGGCCCTGACGAGGCTGCGCCGGGACCGGGTCGGGTTCGTGTTCCAGCAGTTCAACCTGCTGCCGATGTTCACGGCGGAGCAGAACATCACGCTGCCGGTCGAGCTGGCGGGCGGGAGCGTGGACCGGGCCTGGTTCGAGACCCTGGTGGAGACCCTGGGCCTGAAGGGCCGCCTGACGCACCGCCCGGGTGAGCTCTCTGGTGGGCAGCAGCAGCGTGTCGCGATCGCGCGTGCCCTGATCGCGCAGCCGGATGTGGTGTTCGCTGACGAGCCCACCGGGAACCTGGACTCGCGTTCCGGGGCCGAGGTGCTGTCGTTCTTGCGTCGTTCGGTGCGGGAGCTGGGTCGCACGATCATCATGGTCACCCACGACCCGTCCGCGGCCGCGTATGCGGACCGGGCGGTTCTGATCGCGGACGGCCGGATCGCGGGCGATATCAGCGACCCCACGCCTGATTCCGCGATGGCGGGCCTGGACGCGCTGCGCACCCTCGAACCAGCCGTGACCACCCGTACGGGCGGCACGACCAGCGCGGCAGGTGCCTGATGGCCGGCTCCATGCCCGCAACCCGCCTCACCCTGGGGCAGATGCGTCGTAGCGCGGGCCGGCTGGCGTCGGCAGGTGTCGCCATCGCCATCGGTACCGCCTTCGTCGCCGCCACGCTGCTGGCAGGCAACATCATCACCAGCGCCACGTACGCCCAGGTCTCGGCGACCCTTGCCGACTCCGACCTCGTGGTCTTCGACGACGCCCGGTCCCTGACCGAGGCCGACGTCGAGGCCGTCCGGGGAGTCGAGGGCGTCGCCGCCGCCGACGCGCAGGAAACGTTCTACACGGAGCTCAACCACGGCGGGAAGTCGATCTTCCAGAACGTGGTCGGCGGGGCGTCCGACCCGCGGCTCACGCCGCTCGAGGTGTCCGAGGGCGAGTGGCCAACGGCCGGCGACGAGATCGCGCTGCCCGAGGACGTCGCCGAACGGCTCGGCGTCGGCCTCGGTGACGCCGTCTCGTCCTCCCGCTGGGTCGCGGACACCGAGCCCACGAAGCTCGAGGACGGTTCCGAGACCTACGAGGGTCACGAACTCGTCGACAAGCTGACGGTGGTCGGCCTCGTGGAGGACCCGTACGACGCCTACAGCGCCATGGGCGGCGCCGCCGTCGTGAGCGCACCCACGCTCACGCAGTGGCTCGACGACGAGTCGGGGCCGGCCATGCAGTCGACGGGGATGGCGTCGGCCATCGGCACGATAGTCGTCGCGCTCGACGACCCTGCCGCCGTCGAATCGGTGCGTGCCGCCCTCGCGGCCGCCGTCCCCACGGCCACGGACGTCACCACCACCGACGAGCATGCCGAGCAGCTGGTGGCCGGCATGTCCGGTGGTCAGGACCTGGTCTTCCTCGTCTTCGTCCTGACGTTCGCCGCCGTGGCGCTCGTCGTGGCCGGCCTCGTCATCGCGAACACCTTCCAGGTGCTCGTCGCACAGCGGTCCCGCACCCTGGCGCTGCTGCGCTGCGTCGGCGCCGGCACCGGTCAGCTCTACCGGAGCGTCCTCCTGGAAGCTGCGATCCTCGGCACGCTCGCCTCCCTCGTGGGCATCGTCGTGGGTACCGCGCTGGTTCAGGCCGGTCTCATGGTCGCTCCGGCCTTCGATCTCGGCGTGCCGCTCCCCGAGACGGTCGACCTCAGCGCACCAGTGTTCATCGCCCCGCTCGCGGTCGGCATCCTCGTCACGCTCGCCGCCGCCCTCGCTCCGGCGCGTGCTGCCTCGCGAGTGGCACCCCTGGCCGCACTCCGGCCCACCGACGCCCCGAGCCTGGGCAAGGGCACCGGACGGGCCCGTGCGGTGCTCGCGACGATCATGACGGTCGGCGGCTTCGCCTCGCTGGCCCTCGGGGTCGTGCTGGGCCTGCAGGGACGCATAGATGTCGGACTGCTCGCCGCCGTCGGCGGCGGGTCCGTCTCCCTGATCGGCGTGATCGTCGGCGCGGTGTTCTGGCTGCCGAAGGTCGCCGCGGGCATCGGCAGGCTCGTGGGCGCGGCGGGACCGTCGGCCCGGCTCGCGGCGGCGAACACGCTCCGCAACCCGCGCCGGACTGCGGCGACGGCCACCGCGCTGCTCATCGGCGTGACCCTCGTCGGCATGATGACGACGGGTGCCGCGAGCGCACGCACCACCCTGGACAACGAGCTCGACGCCCAGTTCCCTGTCGACGTCGACGTCGCGAGCACCATCTACGACGGCGACCAGATGGCCGCCGTGTCCGGTGCGGTCGTCGACGTGGTCGACGGCGTCGACGGGCTGCGGTCCACCGCGGCGGTCACCGAAGCGTCGGTCTCCACCGCAGGCGAGGAGCAGTGGATCCCTGCGCTCGCAGCGGCACCGGACGAGCTGCGCGACGTCGTCAACACGCCGGAGGACTTCGACGCCCTGCAGCCCGGGACGCTCCTCGTCCCGGACGGGGTGGCCAAGAACTACGGGCTCGAGGGCAAGGACGAGATCGAGCTCACCGGCCCGGGCGGGACGACGACCCTCGACATCGTCTCCGTGGACGCCCAGTACACGTACGCGTTCCTCGTACCGCAGGACCTCGCGGCAGTCCTCCCGGACCTCGAACCCAACCGGGTATGGGCGGGCATCGCCGAGGGAGAGGACCCCGCCGCCACGGTCGCCGCCGTGCAGGACGCGGTGGCCACCACCGACGAGGTGGTGGAGGTGACCGGCGCGGTGGTCCAGCGGCAGAGCTACCAGCAGGTGATCGACGTGATCCTCGGCATCGTGGTGGGGCTGCTGGCAGTGGCGGTGGTGATCGCCCTGATCGGCGTCGCCAACACCCTGTCGCTGTCCGTCATCGAGCGCACCCGGGAGAACGCAATGCTCCGGGCGATCGGGCTCTCGAAGGCACAGCTGCGGACCATGCTCGCCATCGAGGGGATGCTCATCGCCGGTGTGGGGGCAGTGCTGGGTGTCGTGCTCGGCGTCCTGTACGGCTGGGCCGGCGCCACCACCGCGCTCTCCTCCATGGGTGACGTGCCGCTCGTGATCCCGTGGGCCGACGTCGCGATGGTGCTCGGCGTGGCCCTCGTGGCCGGGCTGCTCGCCTCCGTCGTGCCGGCGCGGGCCGCCGTCCGCACCCATCCGGTGGCGGCGCTCGCGGCGGAGTAGTCCCAGCAGAGGTATCGGTCAGCACGCGGCAGCCCGAACGAAGACTCGAGGGAGAGATCTCGTGGACACCATCGTGCACGTCCCGAGGAGCCGGCAGGGCTCCGCGTGCTGACCACCGACCCCACCACGCGCCTTGCCCTGGGGCAGCTGCGCCGCGGCGTCCGCCGGCTCGCCGCGGCAGGCGTCGCCATAGTCATCAGCACCGCGTTCGTGGCCGCGACGCTGCAGGCCGGAACCATCGTCACCCGCACGACGTACGACCAGGTGGCCGCGCAGTACGCCTCCGCCGACCTCGTGGTCTTCGACCGCGACGGCACGATGACCTCCGCCGATACGGAGGCGGCACGGGACGTCGAGGGAGTGGCCGCGGCCGACGGGTTCCGCGGTGCGTACGCCGAGCTCAGCCACGGCGGCCGGACGGTCCACCAGTCGCTCGTCGCCAATCCTTCCGACCCGCGGCTGTCGCCCCTGGTCCTGGCCGACGGCGCCTGGGCCGACCGCCCCGTCCGGGCCGACCGCCCCGACCAGATAGTGCTCCCCGTGGACGCCGCGAAGCTCTTCGGCGTCTCCGTGGGCGACACCATCACGTCGACGCGCTGCCTGCGGGGCGGCGACCCCGCCGCCGACAAGAACGGCGCCGAGTGCTACGGCGGCCAGGAGGTCGCCGAGCAGCTGACGGTGTCGGGCCTCGTCGACGATCCGCTCGGCACCTACGCGGCGGGCGGCGGCGTGGCGGTCATCACCGCCGAGGCGCTGGAGAAGCGGATCGCCGACGAGGCGGGCGCCGCCGGGCCGCCCGGCATGAGGACGCTGGTCGTCGCGCTGGACCGGCCCGGCGACGCGGCAGCCCTGGAGGAGGCGGAAGACGCCCTCGCCGCGGCCGTCCCGTCCGCCACCGAGGTCACCACGCCCCAGGAGCGCGCGGAGGACGTCGTCGCGGCTATCTCCGGCGGCCAGAACATCGTCTACCTCGTGTTCGCCCTCGCCCTCGCCGCCGTCTCCCTCGTGGTCGCGGGGCTCGTCATCACGAACACGCTCCAGGTCCTCGTCGCGCGGCGGTCGCGCGACCTCGCGCTCCTGCGCTGCGTGGGCGCGAGCACCGGACAGATCTACCGTGGCGTCCTGCTCGAGGCCGCGCTCCTCGGCACGCTCGCCTCGGTCGCGGGCGTCGCCGTCGGGTCCCTGCTCGTGCAGGTGGGGCTCATGGTCGCGCCGGGCTTCGACCTCGGCGTCGCGCTGCCGACGACCATCACCCCGAGCGCTCCCGCCCTCCTGCTACCCGTCGCGGTCGGCCTGCTGGTGACCCTTGCCGCCGCGCTCGCCCCGGCCCGGGCCGCGTCCCTCGTCGCCCCTCTCGCCGCGATGCGCCCCGCCGCCGCACCCGAACCGTGCGGGCCCGCTCGTGGCAGGGCGGTGCTCGCCGTGCTCGCCACCGTCGGCGGGCTCGCGCTCCTGGCCGGGGGCGTGGCCCTCGGGATGTCCGGCAGCATCGACGTCGGACTGTTCGCGACGGTCCTCGGCGGCTCCCTGTCGCTGGTCGGCGTCATCGTCGGATCCGTCTTCTGGCTGCCCCGCGTCGCCGCCGCGTTCGGCCGGGTAGTGGGCGCCGGAGGACCGGCGGCCCGGCTGGCGTCGGCCAACACCCTGCGCAACCCCCGCCGGACGGCGGCGACGTCCACCGCGCTGCTCATCGGCGTCACCCTGGTCTCGATGATGACTACCGGTGCCGCGAGCGCCAGGGTCGCGATGGACGACGAGCTCGACACCCGCTTTCCCGTCGACCTCCAGATCACCAGCACCACGTACGACCGGACCGGTACCGCGGTGGCGGTTCCCGCGACGGTGCTCGACGCCCTGCACGGCGTCGCCGGGCTGCGTGCCGTCGCCGAGGTGACCAACGTGTGCGGCGAACGGGCGGACGGCGGCCGGCCCGTGCAGCTCGCCGCCGTCGACCCCGAGGCGCTGCGGTCCGTCGCGAACACGCCCGCGGACGCCGACCGGCTGCGGCCCGGCACCGTCGTCGTCCCGGAGAAGGCGGCCGAGCTGTACGGCCTGGAAGGCGCCGAGACCCTCGAGCTCACCGGACCGGGCGGGACGGCGACGCTCGACGTCGTGCACAGCGACTCCCAGGCGGACAGGGCCTACCTGACGCCAGCGGACCTCGCGGCCTTCGACCCGGGCCAGGCCGCCGGCGAGGTGTGGGCAAGGGTCGACGACGGCAGCGACGCCGCGGGGATCGTCACCGCCGTGCAGAAGGCGGTCTCCACCACGGGGGAGACCGTCGGCGTCGCCGGCATAGTCGTCGAGCGGTCCGCCTACCTGAAGATCATCGACACGATCCTCGCGATAGTGGTGGGGCTGCTCTCCGTCGCCGTGGTCATCGCCCTCGTCGGTGTCGCCAACACGCTGTCGCTGTCCGTCATGGACCGCACCCGCGAGAACGCCGTGCTCCGGGCCATCGGGCTCTCGAAGGCACAGCTCCGGGCCACGCTCGCCGTCGAGGGCATGGTCATCGCGGCAGTGGGTGCGGTGCTCGGGGTGGTGCTCGGCCTCCTGTACGGCTGGGCGGGCGCCACTACTGCGCTGTCCGCCCTCGGCAGGGTGCCGCTGGTCGTCCCGTGGACCGAGATCCTGGTGGTCCTCGGCGTCGCCCTGGTCGCAGGGCTGGTCGCCTCGGTGGTGCCGGCCCGGGCGGCCGTCCGCACCCACCCGCTGGCGGCGCTCGCGGCGGTGTGAGGGGCGCGTCGGATCAGGAGCCGGGGCGGACCAGGCCCGTCTCGTAGGCGGTGACCACCGCCTGTACGCGGTCGCGGGCGTCGAGCTTCGACAGGATGCGCCCCACGTGCGTCTTGACCGTCGCCTCGGCGACGAACAGGTCGGACGCGATCTCCGTGTTGGACCGCCCCCGGGCCATGAGCACGAGCACCTCGCGCTCGCGGGCCGTCAGGGCGGCCAGGGCCTCCTGCGGGCCCGCCGCCTCCTCCGGCGGCAGCGCCGTGACCAGGCGCTCCATGAGCCGCCGGGTGGACGACGGCGCGATCACCGCGTCCCCCTGGTGCACCGTCCGGATCGCCGTGAGCAGCTCCTCCGGCTGCGCGTCCTTGAGCAGGAAGCCGCTGGCCCCGGCCCGGATGGCGTCGAGCACGTACTCGTCCAGGTCGAACGTGGTCAGCACGATCACGCGGGGGTCGCCCGCCGCGGCGGCGGCGCCGTCGGCCAGGAGGAGGCGGGTGGCGGACAGGCCGTCCATCCCGGGCATGCGCACGTCCATCAGCACGACGTCGGTCGCCGTGGTCGCCAGCCGGTACAGCGCGTCGCGCCCGTCGTCGGCCTCCACGACCACCTGCAGGTCGGGCTGGGAGTCGATGACCATGCGCAGGCCCGCGCGGACCAGTGGCTGGTCGTCGACGAGCGCGACCCGCACGGGCCGGGCGGGTGGGTCGGGGGCGTAGGTCATCGTGCTCCTCGGGTGTCGTCCTGTGTGCCGTTCTGGTTCGCGCGCTCGGCACGCGGGATGGGGATGACGAACCGCACCGAGAACCCGCCGCCCCGGCGCGGTCCGGCGGAGAGCGTGCCGCCGAACATCTCGGCACGCTCGCGCATCCCGAGCAGGCCGTACCCGGCGGTGGGCGGCGGCTCGTCGGGGCCGGGGGAGCCGTCGGCAGCCAGACCGCGGCCGTCGTCGTCCACCCGCAGCTCCACCTCGTCCTCGCCCCAGCGCACCAGGACGGTGACGGCGGGTCGTGGGCCCGCGTGCTTGCGCACGTTGGTGAGCGACTCCTGGCACACCCGGAACAGGGTGAGCCCCACACCGGGCGGCAGGCGTCGCTCGATGCCCACCCGGGCGAACGAGACCCGCAGGCCGTCGTCGCGAGCCTGGTCGACCAGGCCCGCGATGTCACCGGTATCGGGCTGGGGCTGCAAGGGGGCAGCGCCGCCCGACGACGGTGTCGCCGCGGGCAGGGCGCCTCCCGGCCCGCCGGGGCCGCTCCCTGTGCCCTGAGGTGCCGTGCCGGCGGGCGTGCCGGTGCCCGGCGCGCGCCCGGGAGTGTCCGTGGCCGGCGCCATGAGGCCCAGCGGTGTGGTGGCGCTGGGCTGGTCCTGCCGCAGCACCCCGAGCAGCCGCCGCATGTCGGCCAGGGCGGCTCGGCCCGTCTCGGCGATGGTGCCGAGGGAGCGCGCGGCGGCGGCAGGGTCGGCGGCCGCGGCGTACCGCCCGCCGTCGGCCTGCGCGATGATCACCGACAGGGAGTGGGCGACGATGTCGTGCATCTCGCGGGCGATGCGCGACCGCTCGGCGGCCGTGGCGATCTGGGCCTGCTGGTCCCGCTCGATCTCGAGGCGCTCGGCGCGGTCACGCATCGCGGTGATCATCGCCCGCCGCGAACGGCGCACCAGGCCGAACGCGAACGAGCAGCCGAGCAGGGCCAGGCACAGGACGATCATCGGTATGACGGACAGCGGCGAACTGGCGCCGTTGTAGAGCCACAGCGAGGCACCGACGGTGATCGACCCGACCACTGCCATCCCGCAGGCCATCCGGTACGCCCAGCGCGGTCCGTACACCGTCACGCAGTACATCGACACGAGCACCGCCAGGTCGGCCGGGAGCAGCAGCGGGGTGCCCAGGACCGTGATCTGCAGCATGCACACCACGAACACCGCTGTGCACGAGGCCACGGGCCGGGTACGGCACCAGGGGAGCGGCGCGAGCACGGCGGCCGAGAGGAGCGCGGCCTGGCCGCCCCCGAGGCTGAACGTGCTGGGGGACGCCGCGGCGAGCGTCAGTGCGAGCAGCGCAGCCAGCAGCGTCCAGGAGAGGTCGACGAGGAACCGGTAACGCTCCGCCCACTCTGCCCACCGCTCGTACCAACCCATGCAGGTCAGAGTAGGTCGAACCGTTGCGGTGGCGCGTCATACCGTGGTAGCACTTGCGCCATGCCGCGCTCTGCCGAAAGGATTCGGTAGTACGGCCGTCCCGTGTGTGCCCGGGTAGCGCCAGAGCGTCGGTTATGCCCTACGATGGCGAAATGACTCACGTACTCCTAGCCGAGGACGACCCGGCCATTGCCGAGCCGTTGGCACGAGCGCTCTCCCGTGAGGGATACGACGTCGTCGTGCAAGGAACCGGCAAAGGTGCGATCGAGAGCTCGACCGGTGCGGACATCGTAGTTCTGGACCTGGGCCTTCCGGACATGGACGGGCTCGATGTCGCGCGCGAGATCAGGGCCAATGGCCTCACCGTGCCCGTGCTGGTGCTCACCGCCCGTGCCGACGAGGTAGACCTCGTCGTGGGCCTTGACGCCGGTGCCGACGACTACGTCACCAAGCCCTTCCGGCTTGCCGAGCTGCTGGCGCGGGTGCGGGCTCTCCTGCGCCGCTCGCACGGCGAGACCGGCGAGGAGGAAGAGCTGCACGCGCAGGACGTCCGCGTCGACGTCTCCGCGCACCGTGCCTTCCAGGGTGACCGCGAGCTGCACCTGACCACCAAGGAGTTCGACCTGCTGCGCGTCCTCGTGCAGAACGCCGGCTCCGTGGTCGTCCGGGACACGCTCATGCGCGACGTCTGGGGCTCGGACCCGGTCGGCTCGACCAAGACACTGGACATGCACGTCTCCTGGCTGCGCCGCAAGCTCGGCGACGACGCCAACGCACCGCGCTACGTCTCGACCGTGCGCGGTCTCGGTTTCCGCTTCGAGATCGGGGCGAGCTAGCCAGATGCGCGCCCGCGTGCTGCAGGCGACGATCGCCGCGGTTGCGGTCGCCGTCCTGCTCCTGGGTATCCCGCTCGCGATCTTCGGTGCCCGGTACATCTACGGCCAGGAAGTTCAGCGGGTAGAGACCCGGGTGCAGGACCTCCTGTCCTCTTCTGTCAACTCCTACGAACGCAACCGTTCGGCCGCGGACACCGGCTTCGTCGACCAGTCGGTCCTCGACCGGGCCGTGCAGCCGCAGGACACGGACATCGTCGCCTACGTGACGGTGAACCAGCCCGACGGGAAGCAGCTGGTCGCGGGCGAACCCGTCGCCGGTGCCACCATCGAGCTGGGTTCCATCTCCGATGCGCAACCGGTGATGGGTGTGCTGGTCTCCGTCTCGGCCTGGCCGGCGTACATCAAGGCGATCAACGTCGTGGTGCTCGTCGTGTTCGGCAGCGTGGGTGCGTTCGCCGCGGGCGCCGTCACGGCCGCCTGGCAGGCGAACCGGCTCGCGCAACCCTTCGTGTACCTGGCGGCCTCGGCCGAACAGCTCGGCGCGGGACAGGTGCGGCCACGGCTGGACCCGTCCGGCGTGGAGGAGATCGACCTGGTCGCGGCCGAGCTGGCGCGAAGCTCCGACCGCCTCGCGGCGCGGCTCGCCGTGGAGAGACAGTTCACGTCGGACGCCTCCCACCAGCTTCGCACGCCGCTCACGGCGCTCACCATGCGCCTGGAGGAGATCACGTTCACCTCCACCGAGCCGGACGTGCAGGAGGAAGCCCGGATCTCGCTCGAGCAGGTGGAGCGGCTGGTCGGTGTGGTCGACGATCTCCTCTCCCGCTCGCGGCGCGCCCAGGGTGGCACCACGGAGTCCGTCGACGTCCGCGTCGTCTTCCTCCAGCAGGAGGAGGAGTGGCGCGAGTCGTTCGAACGGGCCGGCCGGCACCTGAACGTCGAGGACTCCGGCGGCGCCCGCGTCCTGGCCACCCCCGGTGCGCTCGCCCAGGTGCTGTCCACGCTGCTGGAGAACTCGCTCAAGCACGGCGACGGCACCACCACCCTGCGGATCCGTGAGGGTCAGCGGGGCGCCATGGCGATCGAGGTCACGGACGAGGGCGCCGGCGTGCCCGAGGACATGCAGGGCAAGATCTTCGAGCGCGGTGTCACGCTGGGCGCCGGGACGGGCCTCGGGCTCGCGCTGGCCAAGGACCTGGTCGCCGCCGACGGCGGAAATCTTCAGCTCACCCAGCGCACCCCGCCGGTGTTCTCGGTGTTCCTGTCGGGGGTGCCCAAGACGCTCGACCCGCACCAGGTGCTGCCGGTGGGGTCGAAGATCTCCAGCTTCGGCCAGAAGAAGGGCCGCGGCCGCCGGTAGGCTTCACTCACGTGAGCGCAACACTCGATTCCCTCCCTGCCGACCGGCCCTCATCCTCTGGTGAGCCGTCCGGCGCCGCCCCGTCCCCCGCAGGACCACCAGTCGTAGCGGTGGTCGGGGGCGGGCAGCTGGCCCGGATGATGGCGCCGGCCGCCGGCGAGCTGGGCATCCACCTGCGGGTCCTGGTGGAGGAGCCCGGGTCGTCCGCGGCGCAGGTCGTGACGGACACACCGGTGGGCGCGGCCTCGGACGAGGCGGCGATCCGTTCGCTCATCGCGCCGGCCGACGGCGCGGCGGCGTCGGTGCTGACGTTCGAGCACGAGCACGTGCCGAATGACCTGCTCACCGACCTCATCGAGCACGGGACGCCCGTGCGCCCCGGCCCGCATGCGCTGGTGCAGGCGCAGGACAAGATAGTGATGCGGCAACGGCTCACGGAGCTCGGCGTGCCGTGCCCGCGGTGGGCCCCGCTCCCGGCGTCGTCGCCCGAAGAGGGGCGGGCAGCCCTTGCCGCCTTCCTGACGGAGGTGCGCGGCCAGGCAGTCGTCAAGACCTCTCGCGGCGGTTACGACGGCAAGGGGGTCCGCGTGGTCTCGTCCCCGGACGACGTCGCCGACTGGTTCGCCGCGGTGGCCGACGGCGGCCCGCCCCTGCTGGTCGAGGAGAAGGTCCCGTTCGTGCGCGAGCTGGCCGCGCTGGTGGCCCGGCGGCCGTCCGGCGAGGTGCGGGCGTGGCCCGTCGTCGAGTCCGTGCAGCGCGACGGCGTGTGCTCCGAGGTGATCGCCCCGGCGCCCGGCCTGTCCGCGGAGCTCGACGCCCGTGCGCGCGAGATCGCGACGACGGTCGCCGAGGGGCTTGACGTGACCGGCGTGCTGGCGGTCGAGATGTTCGAGGTCACCGGTGGGCCTGACGGAACGCCGACGGTCCTGGTCAACGAGCTCGCCATGCGCCCGCACAACAGCGGCCACTGGACCATCGACGGCGCCGTGACCAGCCAGTTCGAGCAGCACCTGCGCGCAGTCCTGGACCTGCCGCTGGGCGCGACCGAGCCGGTCGCGGCGTGGACGGTCATGGCGAACGTGCTCGGCTCGACGCTGGACGAGCTCACGGACGCGCTGCCGGAGCTGCTCGCGGCCTTCCCGGAGGCGCGCGTGAACCTGTACGGCAAGGGCATCCGGCCGGGCCGGAAGCTCGGCCACGTGAACGTGAGCGGTGACGACCTGGACGAGGTCCGGCGTCGGGCGATCGCGGCGGCCGCACTGCTGCGCGGCGACAACACCGAGGAAGAGGCGAACGCATGAGCACCACTCCGCAGATCGGCATACAGGTCGGCATAGTGATGGGGTCGGACTCCGACTGGCCGGTCATGGAGGCAGCCGCCGAGGCGCTGCGCGAGTTCGACGTGCCGGTAGAGGTCGACGTCGTCTCCGCGCACCGCATGCCCACCGAGATGATCGACTACGGGCGGCAGGCCGCGGGCCGCGGGCTGCGCGTGATCATCGCAGGCGCGGGCGGCGCCGCACACCTGCCGGGCATGCTCGCGTCGGTGACGCCGCTGCCCGTGATCGGGGTGCCGGTACCGCTGAAGTACCTGGACGGCATGGACTCGCTGCTGTCGATAGTGCAGATGCCCGCGGGCGTGCCCGTCGCGACGGTGTCGATCGGCGGGGCGCGCAACGCGGGCCTGCTCGCGGCGCGCATCCTCGCCTCGGGAACCGGCGACGCGGCGGCGGCCCTGCGGGAGCGCATGGAGGCGTTCCAGGTCGAGCTGAGCGAGGTCGCGCACGCCAAGGGCGCCAAGCTCCGCGCCCAGCTCCGCGCCCAGCTCTGACCCGATCCGCCGAGGTAGTCATGCAGCGAGGTAGTCACCCAGCGCAAACTGGATGACTACCTCGCTGTATGACTACTTCGCCAAGTGACTACTTCGGCATGCCGCCGACCTCTTGGCCTGCCTCGTATTCGCCGTCGCGGATCTTGGCCCAGAACTCGGGGGTCTGGTTCTCGTCGAGCAGCACCGCCGAGGCACCGGAGGGGGTGCGGAAGCCGATCGACGCGATCGGCGGGGTGCCGGTCACGCCGTCGTCGCCGTTCGCGCTCCGGAACGCGAGTCCCATCATGGCGATGTCGATGATGCCCGAGTCGGTGTCGGTCACGAGGGCCGAGAGCCCGGCGTCGGCGAGCCCGACCTGTGTGGCCGGGTTGAGCAGGACGGCCGGGTCCGCGACCTTCTTGCCGATCTGGGCGATGACCTGCTGCTGGCGCTGCCCACGGCCGATATCGCCCGTCGGGTCGGCGTACCGCATCCGCGAGAACGCGAGTGCCGTCTTCCCGTCCGCGACGTGGCAGCCGGCCTTCCACTTGAGCTTCGACTTCACGTCGTGCACGTCGTAGTCCAGGCAGAGCCGCACGCCACCGACGGCGTCCACGACCCCCTCGACACCGCCGAAGCCGACCTCGACATAGTGGTCCACGGTGAGCCCGCTGAGCGTCTCGACCGCCTTGACCAGCATCGGCGCGCCGCCGTAGGAGTACGCGGCGTTGATCTTGTTGCTACCCGAGCCGTCGGGCATCACCGCGTAGGTGTCGCGCGGGATCGAGATGAGCGCGACCGGCCCCGACGAGGGCTTGTGCAGCAGCATGATCGTGTCGGTGCGCGCACCCGAGGTGGAGTCGTTGATGCCCCCGCTGCCGCGGGCGTCGGAGCCGGCGAGCAGGTACGTCGTCCCCGGGGTGTTCGACGCCCCGGAGAGGGCCTCGACGTGCTGGATCTTGCCGTTGGCCCAGATCAGGAGCCCGACCGGCCAGGCGATGATCGCGAGCAGCACCACCACCGCGATGACGCCGGCCACGCGGCCCTTGCGGATGCGGATGTTGCTGCCACCGCGCCCGCCACGTCCGCCGGAGGCGAGAGTGCCGCCGGGGTAGCCACTACCACCACGACCGCCGCCGGCCGGGGGACGCGGCGCGCTGCGCACCGGCGTCGGACGCACGGGGCCCGCGCTCGCCCGGACCGGGCGGCCCGGCGGGATCGCCTGCGGTGGCTGGCCACCGGCGCGCGGCGCCGAACGCGGCGGGATGGAGCGTGGCGCCCCGCCCGACTCGTTGCGCGCCGGCATCCCCGACCTCCGTGGTGGGACGGGCGGGGGATTGTTGCGTGGGCCGGACACCGGTACCTCCCGAGAAGACTGTCTGCGTATGCGTGGTTCGCTGCGGGCCCCGTCGGAGGAGCCTTCCGGCCGTCCGATACGGTGCGCGCCGCCGACGCCGGGAACCCCGACACCTGGCGTCTCCGCATTAGCGAGCCCGCCCTGCTCAGGGCTCGACGCCACGCCCGGAAGAGTACGCGGTCTCTCACCGGTGTCACCCACCGGGATGGCATCGTCGGCACCCGGCCGCCCGCTCACGCCCTGCGGCGTGAAGCTGGGTGGTATCCGGACGCGCGTCACGTCGTCGTCGGCACCCGGGGCCGATCGGTTCGACGTTCTGGGATCTGACATGGCTAGCCGCAGACCTTGGTGGTGTCGGCGCCGGTGAAAGCTTCCTCACCGGCCTGCTTGATCTCTGGCGAATCGGGAGAGGGCGAGTCGGAAGTGGGCCCGGAAGTACCTTCTGCGCCGTCCTTGGTCCCGGCCTTCGTCCCCGCGTGCCCCGTCCCGGACTCCGCGCTCTCACCGTCGCCCGAGGCGGACGGCGACGCGTCGGCCGACGGTGCGTCCGGGTCGAAGTCGAGAGGCCTGTCGTGCTTGACGTTGTCCCACAGCTGTACGGCCTCGTCGGTCCAGATCACGTTCGCCGTCTGCACCGGGTCGTACTCGTTGGGGACAGTCATGAAGGTGATCGTGTCAGGCCGTACGTTGCGCATGGAGTAAGCCAACCCGGCGAGTCCGTCGATGCTGGCGAGCTCCTCGTTCATGGTGAGCGATTGGGTCACCGCCTTGAGGAAATTGAGCGACTTGGCGGGGTTCGTCAGGACCTCCTGGCTCAGCACCTTCCGGGAGAGCGAGGCCATGACCTCCTGCTGCCTGCCGATACGGCCCAGGTCGGTGCCGTCGCCCAGCCCGTCGCCCTTGCGGGCCCGGGCGTAGTCGAGGGCCTTGACGCCCTTGAGGGTGTGCGCACCCGCATCGAGCGACAGGTGGTTCGCGTCCTCGGAGTAGATCGGCTCCTCGACGCAGACCTCGACACCGCCGACGGCGTCGACCATGGACGAGAACCCGGCGAAGTCGACGACGATGAAGCCGTCCATGAAGACGCCGGTGAGCTTCTCGACGGTCTTGACCGTGCACAGGGCGCCGTCGGCGACGGTCCCGCCGGCCTGCACACCCTGGGAGAACGCGGCGTTGAACTTGGTGCCGAAGAGCTCGGGCGTCGTCGTGCCGTCCTCCGTGGTGCAGCTCGGGACGTCCACTGTCGAGTCGCGGGGGATCGAGATCATCTCGATCCGCGACCGGTCGCCCGAGATGTGCATGACCACAGTGGTGTCCGACCGGGCGCCGGCGTCCTCACCGCCTGCCAGGTCGCGGTTGTCCCCGCCGCGTGAGTCGCTGCCCATGATCACTATGTTCATCGGGGTACCCGCATTCGGATCCTTCGGCAGCACTATCTTGGGCCGGTCAGGTCCGAGGACCGTCATCTGGGCGGTCTCGATGTTCCCCGTCAGCTGGGTCACTGCCGCCACCCCGCCCACCGTCGCGAGCGATACCGCTGCGACGAGCACCATCGCCACCGTCCGGGCCGCGCTGCTCATCCCGCTCAGCGTGCGCGCATGCGCCGGCCCAGTGGCTGGACTCGTCGCATCTGCGGCGCTGAAGTCAGGGAACGTCACGGCCTCAGATCCTAGGGGCTGCCTGTTGGACGGCGGCGCGCCCCCCGGGGTCGGACCGTAGAGGGTTCGTGGAGAAGACCGAAGACGTTGTGCGACAACGTCCGAAACGGCCTGCGACCGGGCATTTCGACGCCCGGAACGGGCCTGGACCGCGCGTCCGTCGGCCGTTTCCGGCGCCGAATCGCCGGGGTGCTTACGCCTGCGCCCGCTGCGCCTGCTCCGTGCTCAGCAGCCGTGTCAGGCGTGCCTCGTCCTGCTCGAGCTCCGCGGCGGTCGCCGGCGAGGTGAGGACTACCGAGCCGCCGCCCGCCCAGACGCCCAGCAGGCCGCGCAGCACGTCCGCCAGGGGCCCACGCCCGTCCACCAGGACACGTGCACCCTCGCCGGGCTCCGGTATCAGCCCCTTGTGCCCGACGGCGCCCGCAGCGGTCACCAGGGCCTCCTGGTCCGGGTCCACCTCGGGCACCCAGCCGATGGCGTCGCCGTAGGTCATCACAGCGGAGGCAGCGTCGATCGCGCCGGAGGGCAGGTCGCCGTCGTACCGACGGGCGAGCGCGGGCAGCGAGACGACGACAAGGTCCGCGCTGTCGCCGGCCCAGCGGTCCGGGCTGTCGGTGACCACCACGTCCGGGTACGCCCCCTCGGTGCCGGGCAGCACGACCGTCACGCCCGCGCGCCAGGCCGCAAGCGTCCACACCGCGGTCCGCCAGTGCACGGGCAGGTCGACGACGATCCGCGTGCCGGGGGCGGCGTCGAACTCCTCGACGAGCAGGTTGACGGTCTTGCTCGCCCAGTTGGCGAGGACCGCTCCGGAGAGCTCTACCCGCTCGCCGTCGTCCCCGTACCAGGTGAGGCGGGGCTGGCCGCCGTCGGCGGCGAGACGGGCGAGGAGGGTGGCGACGTCGGGCACGGGGCCGCCGCTGCGGGGCGCGATCTGCATACCGCCAGCCTAAGACGTCGGGCAGCGCTGCCTCGGGCTCCGGCAGGTACAACTCGGACCTTCGGCGTGGCGACTCGCCGGGTGTCCCGACATATGAAAAACGGGGCAGTGGGTGAGACGTACGCCACGACCTGCGGAAGGACTGGTGAATTACCCGTGGAATCCGTGGGCGTTAGCACATTTCCGCTTGACGACTCCAGGCGACACGCGTGTAATTCCATGTATGCAGTTTTCGTAGCGCATATGCAACGGGGCCTCGAAGCTGCACGTCTGGCCAGGCACGATGGATCGGCACGTGAGATCGGCAAGTGAGATCGGCAGATGTATCGGCATGGTCGGCCGGCAAGGCCCGGAGCACGGACACGGCATGGAGGGGCACGTCATGTGGAACATTCTGGAATCGGACGTGGAGTTCCCGACTGACGCCGAGAACACGGCGGCACCGGTCGCACGGGTCCTGCCGCTTTTCGGTGAGCTGTACGAGCTCACCGAACCGGACGACTCCTTGCTCGGCTGGCAGGAGCGCGCCCTGTGCGCGCAGACCGACCCGGAGGCCTTCTTCCCGGAGAAGGGCGGGTCCACCCGCGAGGCCAAGAAGGTCTGTTCCGGCTGCGAGGTCAGGGCCGAGTGCCTGGACTACGCGCTGGAGAACGACGAGCGGTTCGGTATCTGGGGCGGTCTCTCCGAGCGTGAGCGGCGCAAGCTGAAGCGCCGCGCCGTCTGACGGCAGAGTCTGAGACTTGTCTTCGATGTCCGATTGACCGTCAGACCGAACGGCAGAGTCTGACCGTTCGACCGGCGCGTCTGCGGCGTGTCGGCGCAGACGCGCCGCATCATGTGAAGCGAGATGAGCGCTCCACGCACCGACAGCCTGTCGGCTCCCAGCCCGGACCGTGGTCCCCACGAGGACACGGTCGGTCCCATCTGGGCCAAGGTCCCGGCCCAGACCGCTACCGCCGCGCCGGTGGCCGTCACAGTCACGGCCGTCGTCGTGACGCGCGGCAGCAGTCCCTACCTCGCCGCGACGCTCGCGGCGCTACGGACGCAGTCCCGCACCCCTGACGCCGTCGTGGTCGTCGACGTCGACACCGCACCCGCGACGTCCGGCCACCAGGACCTGCAGCTCGGCGGCGCCCGCTTCGTGGCCGGTGCGGGCGCCCGCACCTTCGGCGACGCGGTGGAGGCGGCGCTCGCCGCGGTCGGCACCCCGGAGCAGGGCTGGCTCTGGTTCCTGCACGACGACTCCGCCCCCGCCCCGGGCGCCCTGGCGGCCCTGACCCGGTCGGTGGAGCACTCGAACGCGGTGGCCGTCGCGGGCTGCAAGCAGCGGCGCTGGGAGACGGGCCCGGACGGCGTGCCCCTCGACCCCGACCTGTCCGACCGGGGAGTGCTCGTCGAGGTGGGGCACACCGTCTCACCGCTTGGCCGGCGCATGACCGGCATCGACGACACGGAGATCGACCAGGGGCAGCACGACGCGCGCGAGGACGTGCTCGCCGTCGGCCTCGCGGGGGCGCTGGTGCGGGCGTCGGTCTGGCGCGAGGTCGGCGGCACCGACCCGGCCTACGGCCAGCTCGGCGACTCGACCGACTTCTGCCTGCGGGTGCGGCTCGCCGGCCACCGGGTGGTCGTCGTGCCCGACGCCGTGGTGCGGCACGCGCAGGTCGCGCTGCATGCTTCCGGCTCGTCAGGGGCCCGGCGCCGCAGCCAGCTCTACCTGCGGCTGACGTCGGTGGCGCCGTGGATCCTGCCGTTCGCGATGTTCGCGATGGTGCTGTGGGCGCCGTTCGCCGCGGGCTACCGGCTCGCGATGAAGCAGCCCGACCAGGCACGTGACGAGCTGTTCGCACCGCTGTGGGCGGTGTTCCGGCTGGGGCCGCTGCTGCGCGCCCGACGCCGGATCGCGCGCACCTCGACAGTGCCCCGCAGCGTGCTGCGGCCGCTGCTGGGCACGTGGCGCGAGGTGACCGCCGAGCGACGCGACAAGCGGCTCGCCCGCGGCGAGGCACACCGGGTGGACGCCGCCCCGTCCGAGCTGGAGCAGGCGGAGCTGCAGGCGCTCGCCGTCCGGCGCCGGGCCGCGCTGGGCGCCGTGATGCTCTCCGCCGTGGGCCTGACGGCGGCGCTGTTCGGGCCCGCCCTCGGCGCCCTCGCGGCCGGCGGACGCCTGGTCGGCGGAGCGCTGCTCCCGGCGGGCGGCACGACCGCGACCGCCTGGTCGGCGGCGACGTCCGGCTGGGTGCGTGACGGACTCGGCACCGCCGCCCCGGCGGACCCGCTGCTGTTCGTGCTGACCGGCCTCTCCGCGCTGGTCGGGGGATCGCTGCAGCATGCGGTGGACGCCGTGCTCCTGCTCGCGCTGCCCGTCGCCGCCGTCGGGGCGTGGGCAGCGGCCGGCACGGTGACCCGCTCAGTGTTGCTGCGTGCGCTCGCGGCGTTCGCCTGGACCGTCGCCCCGGCATTCCTCGGAGCGCTGGACGGTGGCCTGCTCGGCGGTGTGCTGGCGCATGCGCTGCTGCCCTGGACTGCCGTCGCGCTGGTCCGTGCCGTGGGTGGGCAGGCGGTCGACAGGCTCGGGCCGCCCGACGGCGCCGCCGAGGGTTCGGCAGGTGCCACCGCGCGCGCGTCCCGGACGAGCTCCGGCTCGCTGGGCGCTGCGGGCGCGAGCGGTCTGCTGCTCGCGTGCGTGGTGGCCGGAGCGCCCGCGCTGCTCCCGGCGGCGGTACTGGTGCTGCTCGGGGCGCTGCTCGTCGCCCCGCGCCGCCGCATCTACCTCGCGCTCGCGGTCGTACCGGCGTTCGTGGTCGGCGCTCCGCTCTGGTGGACGGCGCTGCGCCACGGCAACAGCAGGCTCCTGACTGCCGAGCCGCTGGCCGGGTCCGGCGTCCCCGCGCCGGGTACCGCCTCGGGTCTCGAGCTGCTGCTGGGCCTGCCCGCTGTCCCCGCCCCCTGGTTCGACGTGCCCGGCGACGGCCTCGTGCGGTCAGTCGTCCGCGCCGTGGTGGCGGCGGGCCCCTGGGCGCTCGGCGCTCTGGTGCTCGTGCTGGCGGCTGTGGGTCTGGGCGCGGCACTCGTGGGTATCGGCCGCAAGCGGGTCGCGGAGTCGGTACAGCACGTCGCCGCGACGTCGCTGGTGGGCTGGCTGGTCGCCGCGGCGGGTCTCGCCGTCGCGGTCCTGGCCCAGGGCGACGGCAGGTGGTCCGGCCCCGGGCTGTCGCTGGTCCTGCTCGGCCTGAGCGCCGCCGCCCTCGCGGGTGTCCGTGCGCTCGCCGACAGCGGGGCGTCGCTCAAGGGTTTCCTCGGTTCGGCGCGCAAGGTCGCGGTGGTCGGGCTGGTGGTGGTCGCGCTCCTGCTTCCCGCTGCACAGGCGGCTGCTTGGCTGACCGGCTCGGGCAGCATCGCGGGCTCCGGGCGGAACGGCATGCTGCACGTGACGACCGACCCGGTGGTGCCCGCCGTCGGGCAGCAGATGCAGGCACCGCCTCGGCAGGCACGCGTGCTGGAGGTGGGCTTCGCCGGCGACACGGGTAGCACCGGTGCCACGGACGACACGGTGCAGTACGCCCTCCTGCGGGCCGACGGCTCGCAGCTCGCCGACGTCTCGGCGACGGCCAGGGCGACGGCGGACGATCGTGCCGGGGCGGGCGACGAACCGGTGAGCACGCTGGACACCGCGGTCGCGGCCCTGGTCTCCGGAGCCACCGAAGGGGTGCCGGAACAGCTGGCCGACCTCGGGATCGGTGCGGTCCAGGTCCGGTCGGACGGCGGCCTGGGCGCGACGCCCGGGACGGATCCAGCGCGCGCCGTCGGCGAGCTCGTGGCGACGCTCGACATGGTGCCGGGCATGAGCCGGGTCACCGAGGGGCAGGCGATCTCCGTGTGGCGGGTCGCCCCGGTGGGCGAACCCGCGCCGGGCTGGGCCCGTATCGAGGAGGCGGGCGCCACGGAGCAGGTGCTGGCGTCCGGGGGTACCGCCGTCCGCGCCGACGTGACCGCGGGCGGCGCGGACCGCACCGTCGTGCTCGCGGAGGCGGCCGGACCGGGCTGGCACGCCACCCTCGACGGGCGCCGGCTGGAGCCGGTGGCCGTCGACGAGTCGGCGGGCCTGCAGGCGTTCGCGCTCGGGCCCGACGCCGGGCACCTCGTGGTGCGCTACGAGGCGTCCCACCGCACGGCATGGCTGGTGCTCACGACGTTCACGCTGGTTGTCTTCGCCCTGCTGGCGCTGCCGGTGGGACGCAGGAGGGTTCGATGAAGCGCAAGAAGCTGGTGGTCCCGCCGGTCGCTCGGCGGGCGACCGCCGCGGTGGGTGGCCTGCTCTGCGCGATGGCGGTCGCCGCCCTCGCCACCACGGGCGGCGGCGAGCGGGTCGCGCCACCGGCGGAGGCCGTGCGCGCCGTCCCCGTGGCCGCCGCCGAGACCGGGCTGGTCTGCCCGATGCCTGCTGAGCTGCAGCAGCCGGACGTCGGCGACGACGAGTTCAGCGCGGTCCGGGGAGAGACCACCACGTCGCTCACCGCCGCGGTGCTGGACGGCGCGGAGGGCACGGAGTCCTCGGTCACCGCCCTGGACGGGTCCGCTGCGCCGGACCTCGCCGGCCCGCTCGTGACGGGCGGCGTCGCCGCGGTGCGCGAGGGCGCGGTCACCGGGGCGCGCGCGGTGCGCGTGACGCCGAGCGGCGCCACCTACGCGGCGGGGACCGTCGCGTCGGTGATCACCGACGGCGACCTGCGCGGCATGGTCGCGGGGCCGTGCGCGGTGCCGTCCGTCGAGCACTGGCTGGTCGGTGGCAGCACCTCGGTGGGTTCGAGCGGCCGCCTGGTGCTGCAGAACCCCGGCCGGACGCCGGCCACCGTATCGCTCGAGGCCTGGGGCGCTTCCGGTCCAGTGGTGCTGGGGAGCCGGTCGCTCGTCGTCGTGCCGCCGGGCGAGCAGGTGGTCACCATGCTCGAGGCCGTCGCACCCGACCAGAGCAGGCTCGCGCTGCACGTCACCGCCGAGGGCGGTCGCGTGGGCGCCTACGTGCAGCACCACCGCATCGAGGGCCTGGTGCCCGCGGGCGCCGACCTCGTCGTGGGAGGCGCCGCGCCGTCCCGCACGACCGCGGTGTCGGGCGTGGTCAGCACCGGCGAGCCGGTGGACGACCCGCACGCGCCACGTCTCGACCTGCTGACTCCCGGGACCGCGGCCGGCACGGCGAACCTCGCGGTGCTCGGGCCCGACGGTCCGGTCCGGCTGCGTGGCGGCGAGGAGCTGCCTCTCGAACCGGGCAGGGTCACCACCCTGCCTTTGGGCGGGCTGCCCGCCGGCTCCTACACGGTGGTCGTGGACGCCGACGTGCCGGTCGTCGCGGGCGCCGCCCTGGACAGGAAGGGCTCCGTCGCCGAGGAAGCGGTGGTCGACGGCGACCCGTACGACCGGGCCTGGCTGGCCGGGCAGGCGGTGCCATCGGCGGGGGCCGTGGCCGACGGGGCCGTCGCCGTCCCGGTCGACGCCGCCTACGGGGTGACGCTGAGCGGCGTGCCTGACGAGCGCGACCCGGACCGGATAGACGACGTGGACGACAGCACAGCGGTGGCGCTGCGCGGCGTCGGGCCGGACGGCGAGGAGGCCTGGACCCGCACGGTGGAGGTGCCGACCGGCGAGACCGTCGAGCTGGAGTGGGCGGAGCTGAAGGAGCTCGGCCCCACCGTCGCGGTGGTCGCGGAGCAGCCCTCGGGGCAGCCGGGCGTCGTCTGGTCGGTGGGCATCGCCGAGGCCGGCGACACGACCCTGTTCTCGGTGCTCTCGCCGACGGCGCCGCTCGCCGCGGGCGGGGACGTGCACGTGCGCCGGGTCGACGCGGCCGGCTGAGCGGCCGGCCAGCCAGCCGGCCGCCGATCAGGCGGCCGCCGATCAGGCGGCGAGCGTCAGGACCGGTCGCCGAAGTTCGGGTCGATCTCCTCCGGGGTGCGGGCCAGCATGTGCGCCACCTGCTCCACCACGACGTCGCGCACCAGGTCGGCGAGGTCCTCCCGGTCGAGGGCGCGCACCTCGACGGGCCGGCGGTAGACCACCACGCGCCCGGGCTGGCCGGCCTCCGCCGGGAAGAACCGGCCGAGCAGCACACCGCCGTCCTCCCACGGCGCGGGGTCCGACGGCGGTACGTCCTCGACGGCGAACTCCGTGCCGCGCAGCTGTGCGGCCCAGGTCCGGTCGAGGTCCTCGACGACGTCGAGCACGAAGTCGTCGAACCGCTGCGCCCGCGTGCGGTGCGCGGGAGTCCCGGGCGGGAACATCGGGCCCCGCAGACCGCGGCCGCGTCGGTCCCGGCGCCGGGGACGTACCGCCTCGCCGGAGGTGTCGCCCGGCTGCCCCACGGCGCCGGAGCGGATCGCCGCGAGCCGGAGCAGGTCCGCCTGGGAGGCCTTGGGGATACCGGCCTGGCTGCCGGCCTGGCTGCCGGTCGAGCCGGCGGCGCTGCTGGAGCTGCCGGACGAGCTGCCGGCCGGGCCGGGACCGCGGTCCGACCGCCGGTTCCGGCCGCGTGGAGAGAACGGAGGCACCTACCGACGATACGTCCGATCGGGGTCCCGGTTCGCCACCGCCACGGTCCGTCATTCCCCGGTGACGAGGCGCGTGAGGCCGGCACGTTGCTGTGACGCCTGCACGCGGTCGGCACCTGGCATCGAGATCGGTCCAGTGCTGGACCGATCTCGATGCGGACTGCCGACCTGGTGCGAAGCCACCGGCTTCAAGTGTTCACCAGCACGGTGCTCACCAGCACGGGAGACAACGGCTGAGCACCCCTATCCTGTTTCCGTGCGCGACGATCCCGCCGAGGCGGCGTACCGCCGGGCGCTGGCCCTGATCACTGCTCTCGTCGCGTTGACGGGTGTCCTCTGGGCGGTGCTCACCCCGGCGTTCCGTGCTCCCGACGAACCACAGCACGTCAACAGCGTGCTGCGCCTCGCGTACGGAGGCGGCTGGCCGGCCGCCGGTGAGGCGCTCGTCGGGCCGGCGGTCGACGAGGCGCGCGACCAGGCCGCCCTGGCGACGGACGTGCCCGGCCGGCACCTCGACCGGCTCGACCTGCACCCGTACGTCACCGTGCCGCCGATCCGGGACGCCGAGCGCAGCACGGTCACCGGCGCGAACGCTCTGGCCGACCCGGTGCCCGCAGGCACCGACACCCGGGGCCTGGACCCCGAGGCCGTGGACCAGATGACGCAGCACCCGCCCCTGTACTACGCGCTGGCGGCCGGCGTGCTGCACGCGACGGGCACGGCCGAGGCCCGGTGGGACGTGCAGCTGCTGGTGCTGCGGCTGTTCGACGTCGCGCTGCTGCTCCCCCTGCCGCTGCTGACCGCCGCGACCGTGCGGCGGCTCTCGCGTTCCCGCCCGGCGGCCCTGGTGGCGGCGTCGTTCACGCTGTTCGTGCCGCAGGCCGGGCACATCCTTGGCAGCGTCACCAATGACGCGCTCGTCACGCTCTGCGGCGCGGGCACCGCCTACCTGTGCGCTCGGGTGCTGACCGGCGACCTGCGCCGACGCACGGCGGTCGGGCTCGGCGGGGTGGTCGGCGTCGGGCTGCTCACCAAGGTCATGGCGGTGTTCGCGCTGCCCGTGGTCATGGCGGCCTACCTGCTGACCTCCGGCCCGCGTGGCCGGCGCGTGGTCGGCACGCTCATCGCGGGCGGTGCTGCCTACGTCGTCGGCGGCTGGTGGTGGCTGCGCAACCTGCTGGTGCTGGGAACGGTGCAGCCGGTCGGCATCCCGGACCGGTTCGTCCCCGAGGACGAGCCGCAGGGCCTCTGGTACTTCCTGCGGGTGGTCGTGACGAGCCTTACCCGGTCGTTCTTCGGCAACTTCGGCTGGCTGGAGATCCGGGTGCCCGACGCCGTCTTCTGGACCGCGGCGATCGTGGTCGCGACCCTGTGCGCGTGCGCAGTGGTGCGCGGTCCCGCGCGGCGGGCCATCGCGGTGCTCCTGCTGCAGCCGGTGGCGCTCTGGTGCGGGGTCCTGGTCAATGCCTGGCCCGACTACGCGGCCCACGGCTGGATCTCCGCCGTGCAGGGCCGGTACCTGTTCGCCGGGCTCCTGGCACTCGGCTGCGGGACGGCACTGGGCCTGCTCGCCCTGCTGGGTCCGCGCCTGCGCGGCGCGGTGCCCTGGGTGACCGGCCTGGCGGGCGCAGTCGCGGCGAGCGGCCTGGCCTACGGGTTCTGGGGCTTCTACCAGGGGCCCGGCCAGTCGGTGGCCGACGCCGCCGCCCGCTGGGCCGGGTGGAGCCCGCTGACCGGCCTTCAGCTCGTGCTGGTCGGATCCATGGCGCTGGTCGTGGGGGTCGCCGCGGTGGTGGCCGCCGTCAGGTTCTCGCGGGTCGCGTCGATCTCCCGGACCGCGCGCAGCGCGAGCACCGCCGAACCCACGACGGCCACCGCGGCCACCACGCCGACCACTGCCGCGGGCAGTGGCAGCTCGGGGTAGTAGCCCAGTCCCGGGGGTGTGACCAGCTCGACCGTCAGCCAGACCGCCAGGTCGAGCACGGTCAGCGCGGTCCAGGCGGGAAGGAGCAGCCGGGGACGTACCGCCAGGCCCGCCGCGATCGCGAGGCACAGGGGCAGCGCGACCACCAGCAGGTAGCGCGGGTAGACGCCGCCGCTGCTGGAGGCGTACCCGACCTGCACGGACACCGCGACGACCACCGCGACGACCGGCAGGGCGCCGGCCAGCGACGCCTCGACCAGCGGCGTGCGGCGTCGGACCGCCGTGACCAGCGCGATCACCAGGGGCGTCCAGACGAGCAGCGCCGCGGTGACCACGAGCGTGGTGACCGTGAGCGGCGTGCTCGGCGGCAGGCGCCCGGCCCACCAGAACAGGTCGGGCAGGCGGGCCCAGGTCACCGGGTCGGCCAGCACCGCCCACACCGGGCGTTCTGTCCGGTTCTGGTTCGCCAGTGCCCAGTCGAAGTGCGAACCGGTGATGTTGCCGGTCAGCGCGAGGTTGCGCAGGTAGAACCAGCCGCTGGTGGCCAGCACGGCCCCCGGAGCAGCCAGCGCGAGGGCGACCACGTGCCCCCACCCGCCCCGGCCCTGCGCGGCCCGGCTCGCCGCCGCGGCCAGGGCGACGCCCGCCACCACTGCGGCGATCAGGGCGGCGGACAGCCGGGTGAGCGCGCACGCGGCGGCGACCAGAGAGATCAGGGCGACCAGCCGCGCGTCGAGCCCGCGCCGGACCGCGGTGCCTGCCAGCCCGAACAGGACGGTGACCAGGACGGCGGCCAGCAGGTCGTTGTACGCGTTGCCGCCAACGTGCGCGGCGGCGGGCATGGCGCCCGCGAGGAAGGCGACGAGCGGGGGCAGCACGCTGCCCGGCCGGGTCACACGCCGGGCGCTCCACCAGGCCGTGAGCACAAAGACCCCGCTGAGCAGCACGTTCACGCCGCGCGCGGCATAGACGGCGGCGACCGTGTGCCCGGCGTCAGCCAGGGGGCCTGCCAGCGGGGCGACCAGCAGGTAGTACAGCGGCGGGTGCTGGGCGGTCCACTGCACGGGGGCGCTCCAGGCGAGCACCGGGGCCTCGGGCGGCAGCTCCAGGCCCTCCTCGAAGACGGGCAGCTCGCCGTGCCAGACCTGGTAGGCATAGTCGACATGCGGGGCCTCGTCGCCGGTCGCGTAGGGCGGGTCGGCGAGCGCCACCATCAGGGCGAGGAGCATCCCGGTGAGCACCGCGCAGCCGAGCGCCAGGCGTTCGGCGCGGCCCTCGGCCGGCGGCCGGACCGGCGGCCGGACCTGGTCGGCGACCCGGCCCGCGGCCCGGCTGAGTGTGCGGATCATGCGGCCTGCAGGGGTTCGGGGGCGGCACCCGCGGCGCGCTCGGGGCGCGGCTCGCCGACGGCGGTCCGGGTGAGCGAGACCGCGACGGCGACGCCGAGCGCGACGCCCGCGACGAGCACGACGACCAGCACGGCGCTCGGGAACGCGTACCAGTGGCCGACGGCCGCGAGGGCAGCGGCGAACGCGCCCGGCCCGGCGTCGTGCGGCATCCAGTACAGGTGCCAGACGTCGTACTGGTACGCCAGGTGCATGCCGCCGGCGAGCACCAGCAGCGCCGCCGGCACCGTCCGGCGCCACGCGGGACGCAGCACCGCCGCCCCGGCGAGCGCGACGACCATCAGCCCCACGAGGCCGGTGTACAGGTACCGCCCCTGCTGGGCGGCGCCGAGCTCGTGGAACGCCGCGAACTGTTCCCACGAGCCGCGGGCGACGATCCCCGCGAGGGCGGGTATCGGGAACAGCAGCACCAGCGTGTCGAGCCGGGGTACCGGCCTGCGCACCAGGGCCGTGACGAGACCGGCGAGGATCACCACCAGCGCGACGCGTGCCATCCACCACGAGGCGTCCTGGTCGCGGGTGGCCGCGTGGTCCTGCACGAAGAACAGCGTGATCATGCGTTCGGTGAACCGCCCGAGCCACGTGAGGCCGCCGTCGGCCCAGCCGTAGACCGGGGTGAGGTCGGGCGGGGTGACGTGCGTGCCGTGCGGCTGGAGCATGCCGTGCACCAGTACGTTGCGCACCCACCAGGCGACGCCCGGAAGGGTCGTGACGGCGACTACCAGCAGTGACGTCGCGGCGGTCCGGAGGCGTGCGCGGTACCGGTACCCGGCGACAAGGTAGGCGAGCAGGATCCACAGGGGGAGCATCAGCGCGAAGCCCTTGGTCAGCAGGGCGAGCATCGTGACGAGCCCGAGCAGGACGGCGGTGCGGCGGCTCAGGTCACCGGTGAGGACCCGGATCACCAGCAGCGTGGCGCACGCCCCGAGGATCATCAGGAGGTTGTCGTTGTTGACCGCCGACTCCAGGTGCGTCAGCTCGGGTACCGCGAGCGGGACCAGGGCGGCGGCCACCGGTAGCGGTTCGGGCAGCCGCAGGCGCCGCGCGGCGGCGAACAGCAGCAGCGGCAGCGGCAGCGCGAGCAGCGCGTTCCACCAGCGCAGGAGCAGCCACACCTGGTCCAGCGGCAGGTCCTGCCAGCCGGGTACCAGGCCTACGACGCCCGCCCCGAGCAGGTAGTACAGCGGCGGGTGCTGGACGAGCTGGTTGAACACCGGTGCGACGACGCCGTCGGGTGCCTCGGCGGTCAGCGGGGCCGTGCCGCCGGCGTCCACGTACGAGGGCCGTTCGCCGCGTGGCGGCACGTCCTGGCGGTCTGCCAGGTGCAGCGGCCCGTCGAGGCTGTCGGCATCGACGAAGCCGCCCGCCGTCACGCCCTGCGTGACGTAGGCGGTGCCTGGGCCGGGCCATGGCCAGGCGTCGCCCTGCCGCACCTGGAGGATCAGGTCCACGTGCTGGCGCTCGTCGGGCGAACGGACATTGGGGAAGACGGCGGTCTGGCCGAGCATCACCGCCAGGTGCAGGAGCACGACCAGCCACACGACGACCGGAACCGCGCGAGGTCGGGTCACGCGAGCAGGGTAACCGCGCCGGTCCGGGCACTTCGGTCACGGCCCGATAACAGTAATTACATGGCACTCAATGTTCATGTGGTGGCCATGTCTCGTGCTTACGGTGACGACCTCGCTCCTTGCCGCAACTGCTTAACGCTACTGCTTACCGAAAGCCCGCTACCGAAAGCACAGGGCCATGAAGCTGTTCGTGCAGATTCCCTGCTTGAACGAGGAAGAAACCCTTCCTCAGGTGCTTGCCACGATTCCCCGCAGCATTCCCGGGATCGACGAGATCGAGATCCTGGTCGTCGACGACGGGTCGACGGACGGCACCGTCGAGGTGGCCCGCCGCCTCGGTGTGCGGCACTTCGTCCACCACACCCGCAACATGGGGCTGGCCAGGTCGTTCCGAGACGGCGTCGACTACGCGCTCCGGCACGGCGCGGACATCGTGGTGAACACCGACGGCGACAACCAGTACCCGCAGGAGCGGATAGGCGACCTGGTGATGCCCGTGGTGCTCGGCGATGCCGACATCGTGATCGCAGACCGGCAGACCGGGACGATAGAGCACTTTTCGCCGCTGAAGAAGGCGCTGCAGAAGATAGGCAGCAATGTCGTCAACTTCGCCGCCGGAACGGATCTGCCCGACGCCGCCAGCGGCTTTCGCGCGTATTCACGCGGGGCGCTGATGCGGCTCAACGTCGTCACGCAGTTCAGCTACTGCATGGAGACGATCATCCAGGCCGGGAACAAGCGCCTCCGGATCCAGAGCCTGCCGATCACCACCAATGCGAAGACCCGCGAGTCGCGGCTCTTCACGAGCATGTGGCAGCACATCGTCAAGTCGGGGCAGGCGATCAGTCGGTCCTACGTGATGTACAAGCCGCACGCGGTGTTCCTCACGCTCGGGCTCGTCTTCGCGGTCGGTGCGGCGGTGCCGTTCGGCCGCTACGCGGTGCTCCTCGCGACCGGCACCCCCGGGCAGCACCTCCAGTCGATAGTGCTCGGGGCGACCTCGATGGTGGGGGTGCTGCTCAGCTTCGCCCTGCTCGTGCTGGCGGACCTCCAGCGCACCAACCGCGTACTGCTCGAGGAGACGCTGGAACGCCTCAAGGACGTGCAGTACGGCACGACGGCGGCTCCGGTCGGATCGGCGGCCGCGGAGAGCCGGAGGCCGTCCGGCGGCAACGAGCCGGGCCCGGTCGACCGGACCGGACCGCTGGACCGCGCCCAGCCGACGGGGCCCGCCGACCTCTCGGCAGCCGTCCAGTGATCGCTTTCGGCACGTACGACGCCGCGCGCCACCCCCGCATCGCCGTCCTGATCGCAGGGCTGCGCGCCCACGGCAGCAAGGTCACCGAGCTCAACCGGCCGCTCGGGTTCTCCACCGCCGAGCGGGTGCGCATGCTCCAGCAGCCGTGGCGGCTGCCCGCCCTCGCGATCCGGCTGCTGCTGTGCTGGGCGGGCCTGGTGCGCGACACCGTACGGCAGCGGCGGGCGGAGGGCCTGCCCGGTGCCGTGCTCGTCGGCTACCTCGGGCACTTCGACGTCGTCCTCGCACGGCTGCTCCACCCGCGCTCGGTGATAGTGCTCGACCACCTGGTCTTCGCCGGGGATACCGCCACCGACCGCGGCGCCGCGGGCCTGCGGGTGCGGCTGCTGACCGGGCTGGACCGGCTGGCCGTCGCGTGCGCCGACGTCGTCGTCACGGACACCGAGGAGCACCGGCAGATGCTCCCGGACCCGGACAAGGGCGTCGTCGTGCTGGTCGGCGCGCCGGACGCCTGGCGGACGGCGGCCTCCCCGCCGGCCGCCCCGGCCGACGAAGAGCTGTCCGTCGTGTTCTTCGGGCTGTACACGCCGCTGCAGGGCGCACCAGTCATCGCCGAGGCGGTGCGCGACGCCGTCGCAGCGGGTGCCGCGCTGCGCGTGACGATGGTCGGCGCGGGCCAGGACCTGCCCCTGGCGTGCCAGATCCTCGCGGGCACGCCGGGCGTGACCTGGCACGACTGGGTGGAGGCCGACGAGCTGCCCGGCCTCGTCGCCCGGCACCAGGTCTGCCTGGGCATCTTCAGCGACACCCCGAAGGGCGTGCGAGTAGTGCCGAACAAGGTGTACCAGGGCCTCGCGGCAGGCTGCGTGGTGGTCACCTCGGACACCCCGCCCCAGCGCAGGGCAGTGGGGGAGAACGTCGAGCTGGTCCCGGCGGCCGACCCCCGGGCGCTCGCGGCCGCGCTCGTCGACCTCTGCGACCCCGCGGCGCTGGCCGCTGCCCGGGAACGTGCTGCGCGCGGCCGGGACCTGATCCGCCCGCAGGTCGTCACCGAACCGCTGGTCGCCGAGCTGCGGCGCAGGGGGGTGCTGTGACGCTCGTCCGTGGCGCGCTGGCCGCCCTGCGGTCGCGGTGGGTGCGATGGGGTTTCCTGGCCGCCGCGATCGGGCTGGCCATCTGGTACGTGCTGGGCAACCGGGAGGCCCTGGCTCGCGCCGCGACGGACCTGTCCGGGGCCGAGGTGGTCCTGGTCGTCGTCCTCGGCGCCCTGTACGTGTGGTGCACGCTGCTCGCCTGGCGCGCGGTCCTGGCGGACCTCGGCTCGCCCCTGTCGTTGCGGAGCGCCGTCGCCGTGTTCGGCGTCAGCCAGCTCGGCAAGTACGTGCCCGGCGGCGTGTGGAACGTCGTGGCCGCCGCAGAGGTCGGGGCGGGCCACGGCGTGCCCCGCAGCAGGTCAGCCGCGTCGATGCTGGTCGCCGTCGCCGTGTCGGTGGCATCGGGCGCCGCCGTGGGCGCGGTGGCGCTGCCGTTCGTGTCCGCCGGAGCGCTGGGCGCGTGGTCCTGGGTGGTGTGGGCGGCGCCCGTCGTCGTGCTGGTGCTCGCGCCGCCGGTGCTCAACCGCCTGATCGGGTCGGCCGTCCGTCTCACGGGGCGCGCCGCGCTGGAGCACCCGATGACGTGGGGCGGTCTGGCACGCGCCACGGCCTGGTCGGTGGCCGGGTGGCTCGTCGCGGGACTGCAGCTCTGGGTGCTCTGCGCGGGGCTCGGCCTGCCCCTCACCGTCCGGACCTTCGCCCTGGCGGCCGGTGGCTGGGCGCTCGCATGGACCGCCGGATTCCTGTTCGTGGTCGCGCCGGCCGGCGCGGGCGTGCGCGAGCTGGTGCTGGCCGCGGTCCTCGCGGGGGCGCTGCCCGCCCCTGCCGCGGCCCTCGCGGTGCTCGTCAGCAGGGTGGTCCTGACTCTTGTCGACCTAGCCTTCGCGGGCGTGGGGCTCCTGCTGGCCCGCCGCGGAAGCAGACAGCGAGAATGACCATGCACCTGCTGCCACGCCGGGCGTGATCCTGGCAGCAACTGCATTGTCATTCCGCCGGTGGCCGCCCACCCCAACTCGAGCTCGGGCGTTACGCCCGTGATCGTCCGGCGTGTTCGGCACGTTGTGCCCGGTCAGGGCGTAGTCTCGGCGCGTGAGATCGGTGAGACAGTGTTCGCGCTCGGCCTGTACAAACGCGGCCGTAGCGACGCTCACATACGTGTATGCGGACTCGACGGCGGTACTTGGTCCGCTTGCGCACCTGGCCGAGCCCCACAGCTACGACCTGTGTGCTGAGCACGCCGAGCGGCTGACGGCACCGCGCGGGTGGGAGGTGCTCCGCCTGATGCCGGAGTTCGAGGACGCCGGGCCCAGTCCGGACGACCTGTCCGCCCTCGCCGACGCCGTGCGTGAGGCCGGCAAGGTGCGCCGCCCGGCGGAGCCGCCGACGGTCACGGAGACGGCCCGCCGCGGCCACCTCCGAGTCCTGCGCGCGGATGACGACAACTCAGCCTGACGCCCTGACGCCCGCTGAGTGCTGGGTATTTGTCCCCTCGAAACGGTTCGAATGGGCAAATACCCAGCACTCAACGAACTGGGGAAGCTACGGGACCCAGGCGCAGACCGCGTGGCCCGCGCCCGAGAGCGTCAGGTTCCCCGCGTCGTGCGGCACGAAGACCGACTCGCCCTGCGCCAGGCGCTGCGGCCCGTCCTCCGAGCGGTCGGCGTCGAGCTTCAGCTCGCCGGCCAGGCACAGCAGGATCCGCGGGCCGGTGCCGGGCAGCGTGACCGGCTCGGCGGGGTCGACGTCGGCGGTCGTGAGCGCGAACTCCGTGACCGGCACCCGGTAGGTGTGCACCTGTCCGCGGCTGCCGGACGTCGTCATCTCAGGGATGGACGGCTGCTGCGGGGAGAACACGGTGCAGGCAACGAGGTTCTCCTCGTCGACGAGCTTCGTGGTGAGCCCGGCGCGCAGCACGTTGTCCGAGCTGGCCATGATCTCGATGCCGAGCCCCGACAGGTAGGCGTGCACGACGCCGGCGGGCGTGAACGCCGCCTCACCCGGCTCGAGCGAGAACCGGTTGAGCATGAGGGACGCGATCGCACCAGGGTCGCCCGGGTGCTGCTCGGCGAGGTCGACGACCGTGCGGTCGGCGCGCTCGAACGGGGAGCCGGCCGCGAGCCGGGCCCGGACGGAGTCGAGCGTGACCTGGATGTCGGCGGTGCAGGCTTCGTCCGCACGCGCGGACAGGAGGTGGTTGAACGCCTCGCGCATGCCGTCGTGGCTGCGGTCGCGCAGGAGCGCGGTGCGGACGCCGTCGACCAGGCTGCCCGCCAGACCGTCCAGCACGTCCAGGATGATGCGGGGCGTGCGGAAACCCGCGAGCCCCTCGAACTGCGACAGCGCGACGATCATCTCGGGCTTGTGCTGGTCGTCCTTGAAGGACCGCTTCGACGACGACAGCGGCAGACCCGCCTTGTTCTCGCGCGCGAAGCCCTCCCGGGCCTGCCGCGGCGAGGGGTGCACCTGCAGCGAGAGCGCCTTGCCCGCGGCCAGGATCTTCAGCAGATAGGGGAGGCGGGGGCCGAACTGCTCCGCCACGCGGTGGCCGAGCGTCTGCACCGGCGCCTCGCGGACCAGGCGGTCGAGCGCGACGTCCTCGTCCTCGATCACGCTGACGGACGGCGCGCTGGGGTGTGCGCCGAGCCACAGCTCGGCCTGTGGACCGCCGTCGGGCTGGGCGCCGAGCAGGGTCGGGATCGCTTCGACGGACCCCCAGTCGTACCGCTGGATCGTGTTGGTCAGCGGAAGCGGGGCGTGAAATTGGGCGACTGCGAGCACCGCGCAAGGATAGCCCTACGAAACGGCCCGTTTCTGGAGGTTGTGTGCCGGGAGCGGGATGTACGGGTGGGCACCGGTAGGTCCGGGGTTTTCTCAGGGTGCGACCAGGGGTGTGCTTGATCGCATCTGGCCGCTCGGCTCCGTAGGCTGTCGGCGTGGCCATCGACCTGAGTTCCATCGTCAAGGCGTACGACGTACGCGGTGTTGTTCCCGACCAGTTCTCGCCGCAGGTGGCGGAGGCCCTGGGGGTCGCGTTCGCGCGGGTCGTGGTGATCCCCGACGCCACGGGCTCCGCGCGTCCCGGCGTCGTGATCGGCCGGGACATGCGGGACTCGGGTCCCGAGCTCGTCGACGCGTTCGCGCGGGGCCTGACGTCGGAGGGGGTGGACGTGACACTGATCGGCCTGTGCTCGACCGACGGCCTCTACTACGCGTCGGGGCAGCTGTCCCTTCCGGGCGCGATGTTCACCGCCAGCCACAACCCGGCGCGGTACAACGGGATCAAGCTGTGCCGGTCCGGCGCCCGGCCCGTGGGGCAGGAGACGGGACTGGCGGAGATCCGGGAGCTGGCGCAGGGGATCCTCGACGGGGTCACTACAGGCTCGACCAGCGCGGGTTCGACCAGCGGCGCGGGCTCGGTGACCCAGCGGGACCTGCTCGCGGACTACGCCGGGTTCCTGCGGTCGCTCGTGGACCTGGCAGACGCCCGGCCGCTCAAGGTGGTCGTCGACGCGGGCAACGGCATGGCGGGCCTCACGGTGCCCGCGGTCCTCGGTGACGCCGCGGGTCTCGCCGGGTTGCCGCTGGACCTGGTGCCGCTCTACTTCGAGCTCGACGGCTCGTTCCCGAACCACGAGGCCAACCCGCTGGATCCGGCCAACCTGATCGACCTGCAGGCGGCGGTCGTGGCGAACGAGGCGGACCTGGGCCTCGCGTTCGACGGCGACGCCGACCGGTGCTTCGTGGTCGACGAACGCGGCGGCGCCGTCTCGCCGTCGGCGATCACCGCCCTGGTGGGGCTGGCCGAGGTCACCAAGGAGCTGGCCGAGGGCCGCACGCCCACGGTGATCCACAACCTCATCACCTCCCGCGCGGTCCCGGACCTGCTGTCGGCGGCCGGCGCGACGACGGTGCGCACCCGGGTGGGCCACTCGTTCATCAAGGCGCAGATGGCCGAGCACGGCGCGGTGTTCGGTGGGGAGCACAGCGCGCACTACTACTTCCGGGACTTCTGGTTCGCGGACACCGGCATGCTGGCGGCCCTGCACGTCCTGGCCGCGCTGAGCACCCAGGACCACACGATGTCCGAGCTCGCCGAGATGTTCGAGCCGTACTACGGCTCGGGGGAGATCAACTCGACGGTGTCCGACGCCGCCGCCGCGACCGACCGGGTGCTCGACGCCTACCGGGCCGCCTACCCGGGGGTCGTCGTCGACACGCTCGACGGCGTCACCGTCTCCCACTGGGAGGCCCACCCGCAGTGGTGGTTCAACCTGCGCGCCTCCAACACCGAGCCGCTGCTGCGGCTCAACGTCGAGGCCGCCGACGAGGACATCATGGAGAAGGTGCGCGACGACGTCCTGTCGCTCGTGCGTGAGACCGCCGGCTCGGCCGAGGGAGAAGAGGCACTGTGAGCACGAACAAGATCGACGGGCTGGAGCCCTGGGTACGCGAGATCCTGCGCTGCCCCGTGACCGGCGCGACGCTGGTCGACGCCGTCGGGCCCGACGGCGAGCCGGAACTGCACTCGACCGACCCCGAGCGGCCGCTCGCCTACCCCGTGCGCAACGGTGTCCCGGTGCTGCTGGAGTCGGACGCCCGCCCGCTCTGAGGCCGACGACGGCGTCGCGCCGCAGGCCGACGGCGTCGCCGCCGTCGGCCGGGACGGCTCAGGCCGTGCGGGTCCCGCGACGAGGTGTCAGCGCGTGCTGACGCGCTTGATCCACGACGACGGCAAGCCACCCTCGGAGTGCGGGCTCACCGCGGCGCGGAGCTGGTCGGCCGACTTCGTGAGCGTGCCGGTCTGCCCGTTCGACGACCGCGCCCGCAGCGTCCGTACCTGGCCGCTCTCGTACCGCGAGACCACCCACACCGCCGTGACGTCCGGCAGGTCGAACAGGGCGCGCGCATGGGCCTGCGTCAGGACCCGTACCCAGCTCGCGTACCGGTTGCCCGGAGCCGCCGCGGAGTACGGATCGGCCACCGACCGTTCGTGGGACAGCGCCGAAGACCACACGTCCTCGGAGTTGGCGGTGCGGCCGCCGCTGGACGAGTAGTAGTGCGCCTGGACCGGTCGGCCGCTGGACGTCAGCACCACCGCCCGGGTGGGGGAGAGCTGCGTCGAGCTGACGGCGCCGATCCAGGCGCTGCGGTAGGCGGCGGCGGCGTCCTGCCAGCCCACGAAGTTCTGGTCCCGCACGTCGTCGACGACGTGGCAGCCGCACGCCGACTTCCACCTGTCCCTCTTGAGCAGCGCGTACGACCGCGCCACGACTGCCTGCGCGCGCAGGGCCTCCTTGCCGCCACTGGTGCCCCAGGAGCTCGGCATCTCCGCCAGCCCCCACAGGTACTCGGAGTTCAGCCGCAGCTGGTTGACGACGTTCACGCCCCCCTGCGACTCCGACAGCACCATCTGGCCGTGCCGGTAGATCCCCTGGGCGCCGACGACGTCGACGACAGCCGGCGCGACGTACGGCCGGTGGTAGCGGGTGCCGGACCAGCGCAGGATCAGGTTCTCGCGCTGGTACCGCTTGCCCTCCGCCCAGACGACTGCGTCGCCGTCCTGCGCGGAGACGTGCATCGTCCCGCCCCACCCGGACGCCAGGAGCCTGCTGCCCGCGAGCAGCAGCCACTGCCCCTTGCGGACCGTGATGTCGGTCTTCGCCGGGTCGTCGTGACCCGAGTACCCGTAGGGGTCGGGGCCGAAGACCTGGACGTTGATGAGAGTGGGGGTGGCCCGTGCCTCCACCGCCGTGCCGCTGTAGAAGTGCCGCAGGATCCGGCTCGCGCCGTGCCCCCGGCGCGCCATCTCGTAGGCCCCGTACTGGGGCATCCCCACGCCGTGGCCGTACCCGGAACCATGGAGCAGGAACTCGTCCGGGAGGGCGGCGGCAGCCGTGATCCCGGGAGCCGTGCACAGCAGCGCCAGGGTCACCGCCGCGGCGGCGAGACGAGCCCGCAGGCCTGCAGATCGAGCCGTCATGTCGAACACCCCCGGTGCCACCATGCATCACCGGTGCGGTGTCGGCACCCGGGGCGTGTGACCAACTTGGCGGGTGATTTATCTGTCTGCCGGATCAACTTTGCGGGCGAGTCCAGTTCCGGCGACCTACCCTCACGGAGGGAGCTGCTGAAGCGCTCCCGCGATTCGAGGGGTAGCCGTTCTTTGTCCAGTATCTTGCTCGATGTTCCTCAGGGACCGACCGTTGACGACCGTCGGACCCGCCGTGCGAGCACCCAGCGGAAGTTCCTTCCCGAGGTCCAGGCCCTGCGGGCGCTCGCCGTAGCGCTGGTGATCGTGTACCACCTCGAGCCCCGGCTGGTGCCTGGTGGCTTCATCGGCGTCGACGTGTTCTTCGTGATCTCCGGCTTCCTGATCTCCGGGCACATGCTGCGCGAGGTCCGGGAGACGGGCCGGCTGTCCCTCGCGCGGTTCTGGGCGAACCGTGCCCGCCGCATCCTGCCGGCGGGCCTGCTGGTCATCGGCCTCACCTCCGCCGTCTCCACCTGGGTGATCGCGTCGTCCGAGTGGCTGAACCTCCAGCGCCAGGCCCTCGCCAGCATCTTCTACGTGCAGAACTGGCTGCTCGCCAGGGACTCCGTCGACTACCTCGCCGCGGACAACGCACCCACGCCGTTCCAGCACTTCTGGTCGCTCGCGGTCGAGGAGCAGTTCTACCTGCTGTGGCCGCTCGTGGTCGTCGTGATGGCCGCACTGGCAGTGCGGACCGCCCGTGCCGGCCGGCGGCCCCGCGTGGGCCGCTGGGTCTTCGCGGGATTCGGCGTCCTCGTCGCCGCCTCGTTCGTCTGGAGCGTGCTCGAGGTACAGGCGCAGGACCCGTCGGCCTACTTCGTCACCACCACCCGCCTGTGGGAGCTGGGCGCGGGCGGCATGCTCGCCGTCGTGCTCCGGCACACCGAGCGGTTCGCCCTCGCCAGGGCGTTCCTGGCGCTCGCGGGCCTCGGGACCATCGCGGCGGGCGCGTTCCTGATGTCCTCGGAGACGCCGTTCCCCGGTGTCGCGGCCCTCGTACCCGTCCTCGGCACGGTCGCGGTGATTGCCGCGGGCCGGACGTACGGCGTCGGCTCGCTCACGTGGCTCGTGGACCGGAGCTGGGTGCAGTGGCTGGGCAACGTCTCCTACTCGGCCTACCTCTGGCACTTCCCGGTGATCGTGTTCTTCGTCGCGTGGGCGGACCGCGACCCCCGGCCCTTCGAGTCGGTGGGACTGCTCGCGCTGTCGCTCGTGGCGGCACAGGCCAGCTACACCCTGGTGGAGCAGCCGCTCCGCACCGCCCGCTGGGTGCGGCGCGGCAACACCAGGGTCCTGGTCGCCGCCGCGGCGGCGATGGCGGTCACCAGCGTGGTGGCACTCGTCCCCGGCTATCGCGCGGCGGAGCAGGAGCAGGAGTGGGTGGAACGAGCGGACGTCGTCGCGATCGCCCCCGGCTCCGGCTTCGGCGCGGAGGCGGTGCACGACGGCATCTTCCCCGCGTACGTCACGGACGAGCGGGTGCTCGTGCCGAACGTCGCCGACCTGGGCAAGGAGCTCGCGCCCATGTTCGGCAACGGCTGCACGTCGGGCGAGGCGGACGGCGTCACCAAGGGCTGCACGTTCGGCAACAAGACGGGCGAGCACACGATCGCGCTGGTCGGCGACTCGCACATGCGGATGCTCGGTACCCCGCTCGTCAAGATCGCCGAGGAGAACGGGTGGCGGGTGCGGACCTATCTGCACAACTCCTGCCCGTTCGCGCTCGAGCCGCGCACCCTGCCAGGTGGCCCGGCCTGCGTCGAGGCCAACCGGGGGACGCTCGATGCCCTGCTGGCGGACCCGCCGGACGTCGTCGTGACCACCTTCTACTCGGGCTCGGAGTTCCGCCCGTCCGGTTCGGGACGCCCGCCGGGCGTCGAAGGCCTGCGGCAGGTCTGGGACGAGCTGGAGGACGCCGGCTCGCGCGTCATAGTCATCGCGGACGCACCCCGGCCACAGGGTGACGTGACCGAGTGCGTGGCGGACCACCAGGCGGATCCGGGGCGATGCGACATCTCCCGGACCGAGGCGCTCGACCGGCCGGGCGCGTACACGCTCCGGCAAGCGGTCGAGGCGTCCGGCAGGGTCGAGCTCGTGGACCTCACCGACTACTACTGCGACAGCGAGCGCTGCCCGGCGGTGGTCGGGAACGTGCTGATCTACCGCGACAGCAACCACGTCACGGACACGTACGCCCGCTCCATGCAGCCGTACCTCGCCGAGGCCATCGGGATCGGCGGCTGAGCCCCGCGGGCCGAGCCGGTCTCCCGGCCCGGCCCGCGGACGGCGTCAGCCCCGGACCTTGCGCGCGAGCTTCTTGCGCAGCGGGGAGCCCTGCGTCTGCTGGTCCACCCAGCCGAGCGCCGGGTGCCGGAGGACCGCCCGTGCGGCGTCGGTGGCCGCCTCGACCACCGCGCTCTTGCGCGGCGCGCCCGGCAGGCGCAGGGCGCCGGCCCGGGAGTCGCTGATGTAGCGACGGCGTTCGCCCTCGGGGAGCCCGGCAAGGAACTCGATGGTGCTGTCGCGGTGCGCCTCGTGCGCCCTCGGCTGCATGCAGTACGCGACGGCACCGACCAGCTCCTGCAGCCGCGCCGGATCCGTGTACGGGGTGTCCTTGCGGTGCAGGGCGTCGATGATCGTCACCGGCATGCGGTTGCTGTTCTCGTACGGCGTGAGCAGCTTCAGGATCCTGCCCGTGTCGACCGCCACGGACGGCACACCGAACACGGTGCGCGCCGTCACGAGCGCGGTGGAGAAGCAGCCCACCATGGCGACGTAGGGACGACCGGCGAGGAGCACCTCCGCCGGCAGCGGGTCGTCGATGATCTCGAACGTGACGCCGGCCGCCGTGGCGGCGTCGGCGAGCGGGGTCGCGAGCGACGGCGGCGCCGACGGGTGCGGCTTGAACCTGACGTGCTTGGCGCCGGACTTGGCGGCCGCACTGATCATGCGCTCGTGCAGGCGCGTCTCGTCGGCCCGGGTCATCAGGCCGAGCGCGGCGAGGTACTGGCCGACGACCAGCGCCGTCGGCGGCTGCTCCTCCTCGGGCGCGGGGTGCGACTTGGCGGCGATCTCCTCGATGATCCCGCGGAAGGACTCGTTGGGGATGATCGTCGGGTCGATGCCGTACTCGGAGAGCAGCACCGGCCGCAGGCCCGGCACGAGGTCCAGGTGCAGGAGGCCCTCGAGCCGCTGCCGGATCTCGAGCGGCAGAGCGCTGCGCGTCGGGCCGTAGCTCATCAGGCCGTCGGCGTACACGGTGACGGGGCTCGAGTGGAAGATGCGGGCCAGAGCCTGCGCCGGGTTGACCCAGACCGACTCCGCCACGATGTCGACGGGCCCGTCGCCGAGACCCCAGTACTTGCGGAGCAGCCGCTCCATCGCCGGACGCTCCCGCTGACCAGGGCTCCAGCCGGAGGGGTGGGTGGGTGCGATGAGGTCGGTCAGGTGGACCGTCCGGTCGAACCTGCGCAGCACCGGGTCCGCGCCCTCGATCTCGTCGAGGGCCGGGGTGAGCTCCGGTGCCGGGGCGTTGTTCACGATCAGCAGCACGCGCTCGCCGTCCGGCGTGCCGAGCAGGCCGGCGTCGACGGCAGCGGCGGCGGTCGCGGCGCCGAAGAGGGTGGATGCGACGACAAGCTGGGTCATCGTGTTGCCTCCTCGGCAGGCTCGAACGAGACGTCCTTGGACAGGTGGGGGAGCAGGCCGTGCAGCAGCCGCTCGCGCTCGCGCTTCAGGTACCGGACCTCGTGGGCGAGGACGTTGGCGGGGATCGCCGCGAACAGGTCCCTGGCGCCGGCCTTCAGGTCGCGCCGGACGTCCGGCGTCATCTTCCGGCTGCGGGACATGTGGTGCGCCACCAGGGCGAACGTGGTCCGCGTCAGCTTGGGCAGGAACCGCTCGGCCTCCTTGTCGGCAAGGATCAGGTCGAGCGTGGTGCGCAGCGCCGGGATGATGTCGAGCTGGCGGCGGTCGTACGTCGAGGTGAGCGAACCCGACACGGAGCGCCGGTAGCAGAGCGTCGGTGCGTCGACCACCGCATAGGAACGCGACTTCAGGAACAGCTGCCAGATCCAGGGCCGGTCCTCCGCGGTGTGCAGGCCCTTGGGGAAGGTCAGCAGCCCGTCCTGCTCGATCGTGCGGTCGAACATGCCGGCCCACGCGTAGGGGTAGTCCACCATCGTGGAGTCCGTGGCCGGGAGGATCGAGTCACGCGGGTTCAGGACGACGCCACGACGGGCCTGCGGGGCGCGCGCGATGTTGCGCTTGCGGCCGTCGACGGTCGTGTGGTCCGAGCGCACGAAGTCGACACGGAAGGCCTCCATGGCATCGGCGAGGACCTCGAGCCTGCGGGGCGCGAGCCAGTCGTCCGAGTCGAGGTAGACGACGTACCGTCCGGTGCTCTCCGCCAGACCCTGGTTCCGGGCGTTCGCCAGGCCGGAGGGTTTGGCGTTGGTCAGGACCTTCAGGTTCGGCAGCCGGGACGAGTAGCTCTCGGCGATGTCGCCGGTCGAGTCCTTGGACCCGTCGTTGACGACGATGACCTCGAGGTCGTGCGGGTCGGGCATCTGCCGGGTGAGACTCGTCAGCGTGTCGGCGATGTAGTTCTCGGCGTCTTTTCCGGGAACGATCACCGATACGCGGGGACGCGCGGGTGAACTCATGTGGTGTGCAGTCCTGTCAGTGGCTTCGGCGGCTGTTGTCGCGTCGCCCGGTCGAGAGGCCGCAGACCGGGCCGGTCACGTCGGTATTCAACCATAGGGCCTTGAAACGGCTCGGGTGCTGTCGAGGCTGTGGCCCCTGTGTGCACTAGTCTTGGCGCCGGTCCCGTGAGCCCATCCTCTCTACGATCACGACCCGCGCGGGGCCAGCGAGGTCGCGGCGAACGAGGTACCCAACACGATGTCCTTACCGATCGACAACGGTCCGGAGACGCCCAGCGGGCGACCGGGAATCGTCATCATCCCCGCGCGCGGGGGCTCACAGGGCGTCCCGCTCAAGAACCTGGCCCGCGTCGACGGGATCACCCTCGTCGGCCGAGCGGTCCAGGCGGCGCTCGCCGCGCCGTCGGTGGCCCAGGTCATCGTCTCGACGGACCACGACGAGATCGCCGCGGAGGCGCGGCTGCACGGTGCGCGCGTCGTCGCGCGCCCCGCCGAGATCGCCGGCGGCACCGCGTCGTCCGAGTCCGCGCTGCTGCACGTGCTCGACCGGGTCGAGGCGGGCGACGGCGGCCTGCCGCCCCAGGAGATCCCGCCGGTGACCGTCCTGGTGCAGTGCACCTCGCCGTTCATCGACCCGGAGGACCTCGACACCGCCATCCGCCGTGTGGCCACCGGTGAGAAGGACGTGGTGGTGGCCGTCTCCGAGACGCACGACTTCCAGTGGCGGCTCGACGACGGTGTGGCGAGTCCTGTGGGACACACCACTGAATACCGGCCGCGCCGCCAGGAGCGGGCGCCGCACTACCGGGAGACCGGAGCCTTCTATGTGATGAGGACCGCCGGGTTCCGTGGAGGCAGCACGCGGTTCTTCGGTGACGTCGGCATCCAGCCGGTCGCCTCCGAGTGGGCCATCGAGATCGACGAGCCGCGCGACCTCTGGCTCGCCCGTCAGCTCGTGGACCAGGTGGACGACGCCGTCCCCGTCCCGCTCGACGTCGACGCGCTGGTCACGGACTTCGACGGTGTGCACACCGACGACCACGCCTTCGTCGACCAGGACGGCACCGAGCAGGTGCGCGTGAGCCGTGGTGACGGCATGGGCGTGTCCCGCCTGCGCCGGACCGGCCTGCCGATCCTCATCCTGTCGACGGAGACCAACAAGGTGGTCGCGTCCCGTGCCGACAAGCTGAAGGTGCAGGTCATGCACGGTGTCGACGACAAGGCGTCGGCCCTGCGGGCCTGGATCACCGAGCACGACCTCGACCCGGCACGCGTCGCCTATGTCGGGAACGATGTGAACGACCTGGGTGCCATGGCCGTCGTCGGCTGGCCCGTCGCCGTCGCCGACGCACGCCCTGAGGTGAAGGCGCAAGCCAGGCTCGTGCTCTCCCGGGAGGGCGGGAACGGTGCGGTTCGCGAGATCTGTGACCGTATACTCGCTGGGCGTCAGGGTGAAGCTGCCCCTAGTTCGGCAGCCGTCCAGACCCCCGTCGTCACCGGTTAGTCCCGACGACATGCAACAGCACTACCCTGTGCTCGACCCTTTCGGAAGGACCTTCTTATGAGCGCGACGAACGCGCAGCCCGCGCCGGTCACCATCGGCGACCTGCAGGTGGGCGCCGACCAGCCCGTGTACGTGATCGGTGAGATCGGCATCAACCACAACGGTGACGTCGAGATCGCCAAGAAGCTGATCGACGTCGCGGTCGAGGCCGGATGCCAGGCCGTGAAGTTCCAGAAGCGCACTCCGGAGATCAGTACTCCGAAGGACCAGCGCGACAAGATCCGTCAGACGCCCTGGGGCGAGATGACGTACCTCGAGTACAAGTACAAGGTTGAGTTCGAGGAGCCCGAGTACACGGAGATCGACGCGTACGCCAAGGACAAGGGCGTGCAGTGGTTCGCCTCCCCGTGGGACGCGCCGTCGGTGGACTTCCTCGAGAAGATGAACGTGCCGACCCACAAGGTCGCCTCCGCCTCGGTCACGGACCACGAGATGCTTCGTGCCCTGGCCGCGACCGGCAAGCCGATCATCCTGTCGACCGGAATGTCGACGCTGGAGCAGATCGACGCCGCCGTGGAGATCCTCGACACGAGCAAGCTCGTGATCCTGCACTCCACCTCGACCTACCCGCTTCCCCCCGAGGAGGCGAACCTGCGCACCATCACGACGCTGCAGGAGCGCTACGGCGTGCCCGTCGGCTACTCGGGCCACGAGACCGGTCTGCAGATCTCGATCGCGGCAGTGGCGCTCGGCGCCGTCGCCGTCGAGCGGCACATCACGCTCGACCGTTCCATGTGGGGTTCGGACCACGCCTCCTCGCTCGAGCCCAAGGGCCTCGAGAACCTGGTGCGCGACATCCGCATCCTCGAGAAGGCGCTCGGCGACGGCCAGAAGCGCGTCATGCCCGGCGAGTTCTCGCCGATGTCGCGGCTCCGTCGCGTCGACGCCTGAGCCGAAGCTGAACTGAAGGCTCTGGCGGTCAGGCACAGCCTGACGCGAAGCCAGTAGGCTCAGGCGCGTCAGACGCGCCTGAGCCGAGCGCACGACGTGGGCTCGGACATCCTCAGCAGGATCCGAGCCCGCGAACTGTTCATTCGTCGGAGGCGGGCGCCGCACGCGCGGTGCCCGCCTCTGATGTACCCAGGACCGGGAAACTCCCGGGCCGGCGCGGTCCGGCATCGTGTCCACGAGAGGGGGCCTCGTGCCCGAGCGGGTAGAGGCGGCCAGCATGCCGTTGGTGACGGTGGTCGCCGTCGTACGTGACGAGGAGCCGTACCTCGAGGCGATGGTGCGGTCGATCCTGGAACAGGACTACCCGCACCCGCTGCACATGGTGCTCGCGGTGGGTCCCTCGAAGGACCGCACGCACGAGATCGCCGAGAAGCTTAGCGCCGAGACCGGCCGTGTCACCGTCGTGGACAACCCGACGGGTTCCAAGCCGCTCGGCCTCAACGCGGGCCTGGCACGAATGCCCGAGGGCCACTCGATCTTCGTGCGGGTGGACGGCCACACGGTCGCGGAACCCACGTACGTGCGGCGCGCGGTGGAGGCCCTCCAGGCCGCGGGGGCCGACGGCGTGGGCGGGCGCATGCTGCCCGTCGGCGACACCCCGGTGCAGAAGGCCGTGGCGCGCGCGATGAGCCACCCCGCAGGCCTCGGCGCCGCCTCCTTCCACACGGGCGGCAGCGCGGGTCCGGCCGAGACCGTCTACCTGGGCACGTTCCGCCGTGCGGCGCTCGAACGCGTGGGCGGGTACTCGCCGCTGTACGTGCGCGCGCAGGACTGGGAGCTGTGCCTGCGGCTCCGGAACAGCGGCAGCCTGCTCTGGTTCGACCCGTCGCTCGTCGTCGAGTACAAGCCGCGCCGGACCTTCGGCGCCGTCGCCACCCAGTTCTGGCGCACCGGCATGTGGCGCCGCGAGGTCGTCCGGCGGAACCCGGGCACGGCCAGCCTGCGCTATCTCGCGCCGCCCACCGCGGTGCTGGTGCTCGGCGTCTCGGTGCTGGCCGCGGTGGCCGGCGCGGTCACGGGTCTGGTCCCGCTGCTCGTCGCGGGACTGGTGCCGCCGGTGACCTACCTCGCAGGGGTGGTCGGGGCCTCCGTGCACGCGGCGACCCGGCGCCCGCGGCTCGACCTGAGCTCCGCGCTGCGGCTGCCCGCCACGATGGTCATCATGCACATGGCGTGGGGTGCGGGCTTCCTGCGCGGCCTGACGGAGCGGGTCCGGGTCGACGACGGCGTCTGACCCGGACCCTCACCGACCCGGCTCGCCGGTCAGGCCTTCTTGTCGAGGAAGAGCAGCCGGACGGGCCGGGTCGACAGCCGGACCACGTCGTAGAGGAACTTCGGCAGGTACATCTGCAGCGCCATCCGGATGTACCGCGACCGCTGCCACGGCTTGACGTCCCGCAGCTCCGTCAGGTTGCCGGCGGCGCGCCGTCCGGCCAGCCGGCGGACGCTCGCCGGCAGCTCCGACTCACCACCGTGCAGGTAGTTCTCGTCGAGCCACGTCGGGTCGGGGTCTGGACCACCCGCGCGGAACGCCTCGGCGGCGTCGGCCACGGACATGACGCACCCGCTGCCTGCGAACGGCTCGTTCAGGAGCTCCGGGGTCACCCCGAAGTCGTCGATGATCGCGGTGGACAGGCCGAGGGCCAGCGACTCCATGGCCGCCGTCGAGCTGACGGTCATGAGCGCGGTGCCCGGCTGCAGCCACTCGGCCATGGGGCCGTCCACGAAGTGCAGCGCGGCACGGTCGTGACCGAGCCGTGCGTGCTCCGCCTCCCAGAGGTCGTCGTACGGGAACGCCTCGTTGTGCGTCTGCCGCTCGCCCTTGCGCGCACGCAGCTTGACGATCACCTCGAAGCCGTCCTCCGAGAGCCGGGCGAGGCGGTCCAGGAGGGTGACCCGGTCGGGCTGGTTGTCGGGCACCTTGGCCTGCGCCGCGAACGCGACACGCTTGACGGCCTCGGTGCCGAGGTTCTGCGACGTGTGCTCGAGGAACGGCAGCTGCGCCAGCGGGACGTCCGGCGTGACGCCCTGCACGGCGAAGGCCTCGCGGTACGCCTCGATCTCGCGGCGGCTGTGCACCACGAACGCGTCGCACCAGCGGCGCCTGGCGGTGCCCTCACGCGTCGCCGGGAGCGCCATGCCGGGCAGCCCGGTGACGAGCGCGGGGCGCCGGTCACCCGTCGCCCGCACGATGACGCGCGCCAGGACTTCCGCGACCGGCCCGGTAGCGGCGATCAGCACGACGTCGGGCACGTCCTCGCGGATGCGTCTGCCCAGCTCACGGAGGGAGAGCACGGAGGGACGCACCACCGACGAGCCCGCGACCGCCGCCGCGATCTGTCCGGTGGTGGGCGCGATCGGAGTCTTGACGATCATCGCCGAGCGGCTCAGGCCGGCGTCGTCCGCGGGGCCGAGGCGGTCGAGCGTCGCGCAGGCCCATTTGAGATAGGAGTCGCTGTCCGCGACCGCGAGCACACGGATGGACGCGGGGACGGCGTGCTCGTCGCTGTTCAGGAGAACCACGCCGCGAAGTCTCTCATGTCTGGAGCGCCCAGGAACCCGGGCCCCGTCATGTCGTCTCCCGTGCGGCGCGGGCGAGCTCGAGCACGCTGCGCAGGTGGGCCCGCAGCTCGGCCGAGGCGTTCGGCGACCACCACGAGTCGGGCACGTCGTGCGGCGTCACGTCCACACCGCGCGGGCCGAGGACGGTGGTGAGCAGCACCGCGGAGGTGGATGGCAGGCTCACGACGCGCTGGCCGGCGGACAGCCCGCGCAGGCGCAGCTCCACGGGGGCGCCCGGCGCGTCGACGACCACACCGGGGAGCTGCCGCAGCCGCGCGAGCACCGGCTCGGTCTGCCGGCGGTGCGGGTAGTAGCGCAGCGGCCCGTCCGCGGCCAGGCCGCGGATCCAGTCGAGGTAGGCGTCGGTGGCGACGAGCCCGTCCGCCGGCATCGCGGAGCCGACGACGACGGTGGGTTCCGTAGGTGCGTCCGACACCACCTGCCGGGACAGCCAGGTGAAGCCGTTGTGCCGCACGTCGAAGCCCTGCGACCGCAGGGCGTCGGACAGCTCCGCCTCGATCGGCAGCGCGGTGAAGATCACCACCCGGCCGTCGGCGGCCAGCGAGCGCAGGCGGCCGGCGGCCACGGCGCCCAGCCGCCGGCGCGCGCCGAGCGCGCGGCCGTTGAGGCGGACCAGCGGTGCCGAGCGGGCGAGCAGGCGGGCCAGCTCGAGGGTCGCCAGGCCGTCGTCGACCAGGACCACCTGCTCGGGGCGGCGCAGCGTGGCGGTGACCTGGAAGAGGCCGGAGAAGGCGTCACCGACCAGCCAGATCGGCTCACGGGCCGTGAGGGCGGTCCGCCGCCCGGCGAGGTCGAAGGTGACGCCGGACGGGAGGTCGAACGTCCGCACGGCGGCGAGCGCGTCGCCGAGCGCGGGGACGTCGTCGCGGACGTGGACGTGCAGCTGTCCGCCACCGAGCCCGGCGGCGTGCGCCTCCAGCGTGCAGAGCAGCTGCAGGGGCGACTCGACCAGGGCTCCGGCGACACGCTGAGCCGAGTTTCGCGGGGTGGTTCGCGGGGTGGGACGTGGCTGACGCACGGTGTGCAGTGTCTCATGTGACCCGTGCCGGACGGCGCCGTACCTGCGCCAGGAATCCCGACCTGTGCGATATGGTTTCTGCCCGGACCGATACGATCCTGCATCCGACTAGAATCTTGGTCAGGGCCGGTGTAACACCGGCCGTGACCCGACAGACAGGTATCTCTCGCATCGTGAGCACACCTACCACCGATGCGGCGAAGCCCCAGGCCGCTCCGGCCAGGGGCGCGAAGCCGCAGCCGCCGCCAGCGATCGTGCCGGACACGACGTCGGCGCAGCGGCAGGCGCTCGCCCAGAAGTACGGGCTGCGCCCCCTGAACGTCCGCCCGCCGCTCGGTGAGTACATCCGCGAGCTGGCGCGACGCAGGTCGTTCATCCGGGTCATGGCGACCTCTACGGCGTACGCCCGCAACCAGCGCAACTACCTGGGCCAGCTCTGGGCGATCCTGAACCCCGTCCTGAACGCGACCATGTACGTGCTGGTCTTCGGCCTCCTGCTGGGCATCAACCGTGGCCTCGAGAACACGATCGCGTTCATCGTGATCGGCACGTTCATGTTCCGGTTCTTCGAGGCCTCGGTGACCGGCGGCTCGAAGTCCATCAGCGGCAAGACGTCGCTGCTGCGCTCGCTGCACTTCCCGCGAGCGGTGCTGCCCATCTCGTCCGTGCTGTCGCAGCTCGCCACCCTGCTGCCCGCGATCGTCGTCATGTGCGGCATCGCGCTGATCAGCGGCTTCGTGCCCGACAACGAGACGATCCACGTCACGTGGTGGTGGCTCCTGATCCCGGCCGCGCTCGCGTTGATGTGGGTTTTCAACACCGGCGTCGCGTTCATCATGGCCCGGCTCGTCGCGTCGACCCCTGACCTCGACAACATCGTCAGCTTCGTCATGCGGCTGCTGATGTTCGGGTCGGGCGTGATCTTCCCGGTGAGCCACTACGTGGACAACCTGAATTTCGGCCCGGTGGGCACGGAGATCGTCGGGGACGTCCTGACCTACCAGCCCGTGGCCGTATACCTGTACCTGATGCGCTCGGTGGTGACCAACGAGTCGACGATGCCGCCCGACAACGGGCTCATGTGGGCCGTCGGCGGCGCCTGGGCAGTGCTGTTCTTCGTGGTCGGGTTCATCGTCTTCTGGCGCGGAGAGGAGAAGTACGGACGTGACTGAGGCAGACGCACACCTGGATTTCGACCTGGAGCTCGAGCCGGAGGACCTGGACGGCGAGGCGCCCACGACCAAGATCGGTGACCCGTGCCTGGTCGTCGACGACCTGCACGTGGCCTACCGCGTGTTCGGCGGGCGCGGCGTGGCCTCGTCCTCCACTGGCGGGACGGTCGTGGAGGTGGAGCGGAAGAAGCCGAGCCTGCTGCGCCGGCTGATCCGGTCCGGCCGCAACCACGTGGGTGCGGTGAGCGAGGTGCACGCGGTGCGCGGCATCTCCTTCAGCGTCAACCACGGCGAGTCGATAGGCATCGTGGGGATCAACGGTTCCGGCAAGAGCACGCTGCTGCGCGCCGTCGCCGGGCTGATGCCGCCCAAGTCGGGCCACGTCTACGTGTCGGGCGAGCCGTCCCTGCTCGGCGTCAACGCGGCGCTGATGCCGGACCTGACCGGCGAGCGCAACATCATGATCGGTGGCCTCGCCCTCGGCCTGACGCCCAAGCAGGTCGACGAGCGGTTCGACGAGATCGTCGAGTTCGCGGACATCGGCGACTTCGTCTACATGCCGATGCGGACGTACTCCTCCGGCATGGGGGCGCGCCTGCGGTTCGCCATCTCGTCGTCGGCCTCGCCCGACATCCTCATGATCGACGAGGCGCTGGCTACCGGTGACGCCACGTTCAAGGCGAAGTCCAAGGCCCGCATCGAGAAGGTCCGCGAGAACGCCGGCACGGTGTTCCTCGTGAGCCACTCGATCTCGACGATCGAGGCCCTGTGCACCCGCACGCTGTGGGTGCACCAGGGACAGCTCGTCATGGACGGGCCGACGCACGAGGTGGCCGAGGCGTACAAGGACTTCGTGCGCGCGCTGCGCCCGCCGCCCAAGCGCCGGCCGGCCGCCAAGCCCGCCTGACGTCCGGCGTCACAGACGAGTGGCCTGGTCCGTCCCCCGGGGGACGGACCAGGCCACTCGTCTGTCCGGACGTCCCGGGCCGGACGCCCGACGGGGAGTCAGCGTCGGAGCAGCTTGCTCAGCAGGCTGACCTTGGGCATCGCGACCTCGATGACCTGGACGTTGTCGCCCACGGGACCGGGGTTGGTGTTCGGCGCGACCAGGACCACGGTGGGCGGGCCGCCGGCCAGCTTGGGCAGCAGCGTGGACGCCGACGGCCCGCGGGACACGAACCCGGCGGCAGGGCCGAACGGCAGGTACCAGGCACCCGCCTCGTTGACGGCGGCGGCGCGGTGGCTGTTGTGGCCGGTGGTGTCGAGCACGACGGCGCCCTCGGGCACGGCGGTGACGTCCAGCGAGTCGCTCGAGGCGTCGGACATCGGCAGCGGCTTGGGCTCGATCTCCGTCGAGTACCCGAGGACCCCGAAGTCCTGGGCGTACTTCGCGGCCACCGCCTCCTGGGCCTTGGGGGTGTAGTACGACTGCCACGACTTGTCGCGCTCGCTGGCGCGCCGCGCGGCCAGGGGCGCGAGCGCGAGCTGCGGGGCACGAGCCTCGGCGATCGCGCGCAGCGCCTTCCAGTCGTGGACGATGCTCTCGAACCGGAGGATCAGGTCCGGCAGGAACGTGCCGTCGGCGTCGATGAGCCGGTCGACCTGCGTGGCGACGTGCGGGTCCGTCCGCTCGTCGCCGAGCTTCGCGGCGACGAGCGCGCACGACTCGAAGTCCTGGCCCTTCTTGAAGCCGAGCCGGCCGAGGCTGCCGTACCAGCCCTTGCCCACGATCTTGTCCGCGTAGAAGGACACGAACCGGTCGTACGGGTTCCGAGCCAGAGCAAAGGTGAGGTAGTCGGCGTACTTGCCGCGCAGGTCCTCCGGGCCGGCCTCGACATAGGGCACAGCCTCACTGTGTGGGTTGTGCCAGCCCCGGTCCCCGACATACGAGGTGAGCAGGGCGGCCTTGACCGCGGTGTTCGCGACCTTGGCCGTTGCGACATAGGCGATCCGGGCGTCGTCCCAGACTGTGATCTTCCATTCCACGCACTGCACTGTAGCCGGTCGGTTTTCGCCATTCCCGGCCGGATCGGGCGGGAATTCACCCTGCTCCGGCCGCTGACCGGCCCGGTCGTGGGCCCGGTCGTGCGGCCCGTCAGCGGTGCGGCAGCGCGGCCATCGCGGCACGGAGCGTGGCGACGGCGTCGGCCACGGAGACCACCGAGGCGTCGATGACGAGGTCGGCGTCGACGGGCTCCTCGTAGGGTGACGAGATGCCCGTGAACTCGGGGATCTCGCCCGCGCGGGCCTTGGCGTACAGGCCCTTGCGGTCGCGTGCCTCGCACACCTCGAGCGGCGTGCTGATATGCACGAGCACGAACTGCGCGCCCGCCTCCTCGGCCAGTGCCCGCACCCTTGCCCGGCCGGCGGCGAACGGTGCGATGGGCGCGGCGACGGCGATGCCGCCGTGCTTGGCCACGAGGGCCGCCACGTAGCCGATGCGTTCGACGTTGGTCTCGCGCGACTCACGGTCGAAGCCGAGGCCCTTCGACAGGTGGTGCCGCACCTCGTCGCCGTCGAGCAGCGTGGTCACCAGGCCGTCGTCGTTCAGCTCGGCGGCCAGGGCGCGCGCCACCGTCGACTTGCCGGAACCGGACAGGCCGGTGAAGAACAGGACGGCGCCCCGGGCGTTGGCACCGCTCGCGGCCCGGTCCACCTCTACCGCCGACGTCGGCGGGTACAGGGCCCGGACCGCTTCCTCCCGCACCCGGGGCAGCGCGGCGACACGCTCCGCCGTGGCCACCGAACGGTGGGCGGCGAGCGTCTCGGCGCGTGCGGCGCCATAGGCGGTGGCCACCTCTTCGAGGGTCGTCCCGGCGGGCCCGGACCACGGCACGACGACGGTGGTGACCTGTGCCTCGACCTGCTCGGACAGGAGGTCGGCGAGGCCGAGCGCCGCTCGCACCAGCCCGGGCGCGCCCACGGCGCCGGGCTCCGGCGTGCGGCGGGCGACGGGTACTAGGACCAGCACGGCGCGGGGCCGGCCGGCGGACACGAGCGCCACGGCGGCGTCGAGCTCGTCGCGGGTGGGCACCTCGGTGACGACCAGCCCGAGGCTGCCGGTGCCGGCCTCGAGGGCCGCCCGTACGTCGCGTGCCGGACGGCGGACCGCCGCGTCCCACTGCGGGCCGATCGCCGTGGCTACCGGCTTGAGCGGCTCTAGCACGTCGGGCTCGCCCGGTCGCGTGGTGAGGCGGGCCAGCGGGGTGTTCTCGGCGTCGGTCAGGACCGCATCGGCCGGGACGCCCGGCAGCGCGGCGGCGAGTACCGGCACGGGGATCGCGCCTCCGAGGGCCAGCTCGAGGTGGTCCAGCTCGTCGTCGGACAGGACACGGGCGGCGGGGTCGGTCATCTGCGGGGGCTCGTCTCTGCTGAGTCTTCTGCTGGGTCGTCTGCGGGGCTGCCTGCTGGATCGTCCACTGGATCGTCCGCCGGGCCCTCGGCAGGGGTCGAGTCTGCTACGGACTCGGCCTGCACCGCACCGAAGCGCCGCTTGACCCAGAACCACACGAGGTTGCCGAGGACCAGCGCGGCCCCCGCTGCGCCCAGCACCACCGGGAGGCTGGCGCCGAGCAGCTTGAGCCCCGACGCGAGCAGCAGGATCGCCAGCGCGCGGCGGATGATGCCGCCCGGCGCGCGCGAGGACACGTGGGCGCCGAACCATGCGCCGGGGATGGCGCCGATGAGCAGGGACGTCGTCAGGCCGAGCGAGAAGTCGCCGTAGAGGAGGTGGCCGAGCGACGCCGCTGCGACGAGCGGCACCGCCTGGACCAGGTCGGTGCCGACCAGCTGGGACGCCTTGAGCGCCGGGTAGAGCAGCAGGAGCACGACGATGACTATCGAGCCGGCGCCGACCGACGTCATGCCGACCAGGAGCCCGGCCACGGCGCCGAGGATCGCTGTCGGGACGGGCCGCACCACGAGCTCGCGCGGCGCGGACGGCCGGGTGGGACCCTCGCCGAGCGCCGACCTGGTCCGGACCATCTGCAGCACCGCACGGACCACGAGGCCGCAGGACGCGATGAGCAGGGCTATCCCGAGCACCATCTTGAGCGCGGTGTCCAGGGAGTCGCCGAACGGCAGCGACTGGATCAGGAGGGCGCCCGAGAACGCCGCAGGCACCGAGCCCACGCACAGCCACAGGACGAGCTTGAGGTTCACCGTCCCGCGGCGCATGTGCACTATCGCGCCCGCCGGCTTCATGAAGAGGCTGGCGACCACGTCGCTCGACACCGCAACCAGGGGGTCGACGCGGAACACGAAGATGAGCATCGGCGTCATGAGCGCGCCGCCGCCCATCCCGGTCAGGCCCACGACAAAACCGACCGCGAGGCCGCCCAGGATCAGGGGGATGTCGATGGTCATCGAGGCTGCTCCGCTGGCCGGTCCGCAGGCCATGCCAGGAGTCCTCTTATTCCGACCAGAACCATCGGGATGGTAGGCATTAACGCTCCCTGAGGTGGTTAGAGGTGGGACAGGGTGCGCTGGCACTGGATCGCATGCCGGAATGGTAGCCTCGGCGCGTCCGCCGGACCTTCACCCACGGCACCTTGGCCCTTGTCGAGGGCCGCGCAGGACGGCCGGATCCCGGAGAAGACGTCCACCCTGGAGACCGATGAACGCCCCGTTCCCAACGCTCCCTCAGGCGTCGCTCGATGACGACGCCCTTGCCAACGCACTCGCCTCGGGAGCGGCGGAGGTGCTCCTCGCGCTCCGCGCCGAGGTCGACGCCGCCGGTGGCTCCTTCGTGGCCAAGGAGTTCAAGGATGCGGGTGACGCCGCGGCCCAGGCATGGCTCGCGGCCGCGCTGACCGCCGCCCGCCCCGCCGACGCAGTCCTCTCGGAGGAGGCCAAGGACGATGCGTCTCGCACCCGTGCAGATCGTGTGTGGATCATCGACCCGCTCGACGGCACCAGGGAGTTCGCCGAACGGCACGCCGACGGGCCCCGAGCCGGGCAGTGGCGCGACGACTTCGCCGTCCACATCGCGCTCTGGGAGCGCGGGGCGGGCCTGACCGTCGGAGCGGTGGCCCTGCCCGCGCGCGAGCAGGTCCTGGCCACCGCGGACGCCGTCGGGCCGGAGGACGACGGCAGGGTTGTCCTGACCGGCGGCCGCCCCTTGCGGATCGCCGCGAGCCGCAGTCGCCCGCCCGCTTTTGTGGCCGCCCTGGCCGAGCGCGACGACGTCGAGCTCGTACCGATGGGCTCGGCGGGCGTCAAGATGATGGCCGTCGCCGACGGTACAGTTGACGCTTATGTCCACGGGGGCGGGCAGTACGAGTGGGACTCCGCGGCGCCCGTGGCCGTGGCACGGTCGCGAGGGCTCGTCTGCACCCGTCTCGACGGATCCGAGCTCGAGTACAACCGGGAGAGCCCGTGGCTCCCTGACCTGTTCGTATGCCCCCCGGCCCTGGCTCAGCACCTGCGTGAGCTGCTCGACACCGTCGGTGTCGCGTCCGTGGTCGGGGCAGATAGCAAGGAAGGTGCTTGAGGAGTGAAGAGTCACGTCCTGAGCCAGCTGCGCAGCCTGGAAGCCGAGAGCATCCACATCATGCGCGAGGTGGTAGCCGAGATGGAACGGCCGTGTCTGCTGTTCTCCGGCGGCAAGGACTCCATCGTCATGCTGCACCTGGCCGTCAAGGCATTCGCGCCGGCGCGCGTCCCGTTCCCGATCATGCACGTCGACACCGGGCTGAACTTCCAGACCGTGCTCGACTGCCGCGACCGGTGGGTGGACCGTACCGGTGTGCAGCTCGTCATCGCCTCCGTCCAGGAGGGGATCGACCGCGGGCTCGTGCAGGAGGAGCCCAACGGCTCCCGCAACCGGATCCAGACGCCGGTACTGCTGGAGGCCGCGGAGAAGCACGGTTTCGACGCCCTGTTCGGCGGCGGCCGGCGTGACGAGGAGAAGGCTCGCGCCAAGGAGCGCGTCTTCTCCTTCCGCGACGACTTCGGCCAGTGGGACCCGAAGAACCAGCGCCCCGAGATCTGGAACCTGTACAACGGCCGCGTCCACCAGGGCGAGTCGATCCGGGTGTTCCCGCTGTCCAACTGGACCGAGCTGGACATCTGGGCGTACATCGAGGCCGAGAACATGGACCTGCCCGACCTCTACCTCGCCAAGGAGCGCGAGGTCGTCGAGCGGAGCGGCATGCTCTACGAGGTCAACGACTTCACCCCGCTCAAGGACGGCGAGACCCCTCGGGTCCTGTCCACGCGCTACCGCACCGTCGGTGACGCGAACCTCACGGCGTGCGTCGAGTCCACCGCGACCACGCTGCGCGACGTCGTCGAGGAGGTCGCGGCGGTGCGTCTCACCGAGCGCGGCGCCACGCGCGGCGACGACAAGGTCAGCGAAGCCGCGATGGAAGACCGCAAGAAGGAAGGCTACTTCTGATGACGACGACTCTCCCTGAGGCCGGTTCGGCTCCCGAGGCGCACGAGGTCGTCAGCGGCGACCTCCTGCGGTTCGCGACGGCCGGCTCGGTGGACGACGGCAAGTCCACGCTGATCGGCCGGCTGCTGTTCGACAGCAAGTCGATCTTCGCCGACCAGCTCGAGTCGGTGGAGCAGGTCAGCAAGGACCGCGGCAACGACTACGCGGACCTGTCTCTCCTGACGGACGGCCTGCGTGCCGAGCGTGAGCAGGGCATCACCATCGACGTCGCGTACCGCTACTTCGCGACGCCCAAGCGCAAGTTCATCATCGCGGACACGCCTGGCCACACCCAGTACACGCGGAACATGGTCACCGGCGCCTCCACGGCGGACGTGGCGCTCATCCTGATCGACGCGCGCAAGGGCGTCGTCGAGCAGTCGCGCAGGCACACGTTCCTCGCCACGCTGCTTGGCGTGCCGCACGTGGTCGTCTGCGTGAACAAGATGGACCTCGTCGACTACGACGAGCAGGTCTTCGAGCGGATCCGTGCGGAGTTCACCGAGTTCGCCTCGCGGCTGCGTGTGCCCGACCTGACCTTCATCCCGGTGTCCGCCCTCGCGGGCGACAACGTGGTGACGCGGTCCGAGAACATGCAGTGGTTCGACGGCTCGCCCCTGCTCAGCCACCTCGAGCGGCTCCACGTCGCGTCCGACCGCAACCTGGTCGACGTGCGGTTCCCGGTCCAGTACGTCATCCGGCCGCAGCAGAACGACGCGCGCGACTACCGCGGCTACGCGGGCACCGTCGCGTCCGGCGTCATGAAGCCCGGCGACCGGGTGCTGGCGCTGCCGGCCGGCCTGGAGACGACGATCGAGTCCATCGACACGGCCGACGGCCCGGTCGCCGAGGCGTACCCGCCGATGTCGGTGACCGTGCGCCTGACGGACGAGATCGACATCTCGCGCGGCGACATGATCTGCCGCCCGAACAACGTCCCGACGGTCTCGCAGGACATCGACGCCCAGATCTGCTGGATGGACGAGGCCGCGTCGCTGGTGCAGGGCAAGAAGTACGCGATCAAGCACACGACGCGGTGGGCGCGGGCGATGGTCAAGAAGATCAACTACCGCGTCGACGTGAACACGCTGCACCGCGACGAGGAAGCGACGGAGATCAAGCTGAACGAGATGGCGCGGATCACGCTGCGCGTGACCAAGCCGCTCTTCGTCGACCCGTACCAGCAGAACCGGCAGACCGGTGCCTTCATCCTGGTGGACGAAGCCACCAACAAGACGGTCGCCGCGGGCATGATCGGCGGGCCGACGCGCTCGTACTGACGAGCGGCAGTACGGGGGATTTCGGACAGGCGCGATGCCGGTACGATCAGCGCGCGGAACCAGAAGGCCGCTGATCCGACATCGCGCCCTGTCCCGTCCTTCCCCTTGCTGACTCTTCCCGAGGAACGATGATCGACACCCGTACTCTGCCTCCTCCCGAGCAGGTCAAGGCGGCCGCTCCGGCCGGTCCGGTTCATCTCTCGGAGATCCACGGCCTGCGCGGTATGGCCCTCGTGCTCGTGGTCCTGTTCCACCTGTTCGGCAACGGCAGGGTGTCGGGCGGCGTGGACGTGTTCCTCGTGGTCTCGGGCTTCCTCGTGACGGGTTCGCTCGTACGCCGTGCCGAACGCGGCAAGCTGCGGCTGGGCGCGCAGTACGCACGGAGCGCCTGGCGGATCATGCCGTCGGCGCTCGTGGTGCTCGCGACGGTCGCCGTCGCCACCTGGTACCTGCTGCCGAAGTCCCGCTGGCTCGACATCTGGGAGCAGGTGCTGGCCTCCGGGCTGTACGTCGAGAACTGGAACCTGATCACCAACCAGCTCGCGTACGGAGCGGCAGGCCCGGCGGCGAGCCCGCTGCAGCACTTCTGGTCGCTCTCGGTACAGGGCCAGTTCCTTCTCGCCTGGCCGATCGTCGTGCTGCTGCTCGGCGGCCTCGCCTACCTCGTGGGCCGCGCGACGCGGACCCCGTCGCTGGTCCGGATCACGATCCTCGTGGTGGCCCTCGCGATGACCGGGGCGTCGTTCGCCTACGCCGTCCACCTGGTCGCGATCGACCAGCAGGTCGCCTACTTCCACTCGCTCTCCCGTGTCTGGGAGCTCGGCGTCGGTGCCGTGCTCGCCCTGGTCGCGCCGGTGCTGCGCCTGCCGCGAGTCGTGCAGGCCCTCGCGGGATGGGGCGGCCTCGCGCTCGTCGTCTCCTCGGGGTTCCTGTTCGACGGCGCCACCCTGTACCCGGGCGTGTGGACCTGGTGGCCCGTCGCCGGTGCGGCACTGGTGATCCTCGGCGCCGGGACGACGTCGGCCCTCGGCCCGCGCCGCACGCTCGAGTGGGGTCCGCTGCGCTTCCTCGCGGACATCTCCTACGAGCTGTACCTCTGGCACTGGCCGATCCTCATCTTCTTCCTGGCGGTCTGGGAGCCGGTGGCGTTCGGCGTCCGCGAAGCAGCGATGGTCCTCGCCGCCTCGCTCCTCCTCGCCTGGGTCACACGCATGATCGTCGCCCGGCCCACCGCGCGCCTCGTCCCGTCGGGCCTGTCGCGCTGGCGGGCGTTCGGGGCCATCGTGACGGCCGTCGCGGTGACGGCGGCCGTGCTGGTCCCGACGTCGAGGGCCATCGACTCCATGGAGCGCGAGCAGGCGGAGCAGCTGCGCGCCTCGTCCGAGCTGTCCCCCGAGCACCCGGGGGCCGCCGTCCTGACCGGTGGTTCGCGGGCGGGCGACGCCGTCCCCGACGTGCCGTTCCGCCCGACCACCGACGTCGCGGCGCTGGACCGCGGCAAGGGGTTCGACGACGGCTGCTTCCAGGAGATCGGGCCGCTGGACCTCGATGCGATCACCTGCACCATCCACGAGCCGGCCGACCCGACCCAGACCGTCCTGATCGTCGGCGGCTCGCACGAGGTGCAGTGGGAGCCGGCGCTCAAGGTCATGGCCGAGGTCTACGACTGGAAGCTCGTGCAGATCGGCAAGGCCGCGTGCCGGCTCACCCTGGAGGACGGCAGCGCCGAGTGCCAGGCCTGGAGCCGCGACGCGCTCGACGCGGCGCTCGCGGTGCAGGCGGACATGGCGCTGGTCGTGACGACGGACGTCCGGTTCGGCAAGCCGGAGCGTGTGTTGCCGGGACAGGTCGACATGTGGCAGCGTCTGTCGGACGCCGGTACGACGGTGGTCGGTGTCCGCGACAACCCGCGGTTCCCCCACGACCCGGTCACGTGCGTCGAGGAGGAAGGGCCCGACAGTGCGTCGTGCCCGGCGCCTCGGGCCGAGATGTACAACCCCGCCTCGCCCGTGCAGGGCTACCCCGGTATCCCGTCGTCGATGGTCCAGCTCGACCTGACCGACGCGATCTGCGGCCCGGTGGTGTGCGAACCGGTGGTCGGCAACGTCCTGGTGTACATGGACGACGACCACGTGAATGCCAGCTATGTCAGGACGATGGTCCCCGTGATCGAGAAGATGCTGCGTGCGCAGGCCGCCTGGCTCTTCCGAGGATGAGGACACGGCCTACCAGACCGGACGGGTAGGATCGACGCCGTCTCGCGATCGACAGGGGAGGACCCTCAGAGTGGCTCGGACCGACGAACGCCGGGGATACATGCGCGCCGATATCCAGGCCCTGAGGACCGTGGCCGTGCTCTCGGTCGTCCTCTTCCACCTCTGGCCGACCCGGCTCAGCGGCGGTTATGTGGGAGTCGACGTCTTCTTCGTGATCTCCGGCTTCCTCATCACCGCGCACATGCTCCGTGACGCGGAGCTCGGGCGGTTCAGCGTCACGAGGTTCTGGGCGAAGCGGATAGTGCGGCTGCTCCCGGCCTCGCTGCTGGTGCTCGCCCTGACCGGGGTCGCCGTCTGGTTCCTCGCGCCCCTGCAGTACTGGGACCAGTGGTTCCGGGAGATCGCGGCCTCTACCGTGTACGTGCAGAACTGGGTGCTCGCGTCGGACGCCGTCGACTACATGGCCGCCGAGAACGTCGCGTCCCCCGTGCAGCACTACTGGTCGCTGTCCACCGAGGAGCAGTTCTACATCGTCTGGCCGCTGCTGATCGCTGGCGCGATCCTGCTCGGCAAGGCAGTGCGGACCTCGTGGCAGCGCCTGGCGGGTATCACCCTCGGCCTCGTCGTCGTCGCGTCGTTCGTCGCCAGCGTCGTGTGGACCGCCGGCGACCAGGCCTACGCGTACTTCATCACGCCGACGCGGGCATGGGAGTTCGGCGCGGGAGCGCTGCTCGTCTTCGCCCCGGCACTTACCCGCTTCCGGACGGCTCTGACCTGGGTCGGCCTCGGCCTGATCCTCGTGGCGGTCCTGACCTTCGAGGCAGCGACCCCGTTCCCCGGCTACTGGGCGGCCATCCCGGTGGTCGGTACGGCGCTGGTCATCTGGGCGCAGGCGCAGGACCGCTTCACCGTGGGCATCGCCAAGCTGCGGCCCGTCCAGTTCGTCGGCGACGTCTCGTACGCGATCTACCTATGGCACTGGCCGCTCATCGTGCTCCTGCCGTTCGTGACGGGCGCGGACCTGCGGACGCTGGACAAGATCGCGATCCTCGCCGTGTCGGTGCTGCTCGCCTGGGGCACGCGTGTCTGGGTCGAGCGGCCGATGATCGAGCGCGGCCGCCTGTTCCGGCCGCGCGTGTCGTTCGTGACCGCGGCGGCCGCGAGCGTGCTCATCGTGGTGCTCGCGATGTCCGGCGGTACGACGGCGGAGCGGCGGATCGAGGCCCAGCTGTCCGCGGCGGTGGACGCGCTGAGCACCGACGCCGAGTGCTTCGGCGCGGCGGCACAGGCACCGGGCGCCTCCTGCGAGGACTCCGAGCTGGAGGGGACCGCGGTGCCGGAGCCGGCAGCGGCCGCCCAGGACACCCCAGGGCCGTACACCGGGCCGGACAAGTGCCCCATCACCATCCGCGGCAGCGGGACGCCCCAGCCCTGCCTGGTCGGAGACCGGGACGGCTCGATGCGTGTCGCGCTGGTGGGTGACTCGCACGCGGTCCAGTACGCGTCCACCTTCACGCGCATGGCGGAGGCGAACGGCTGGGCCCTGGACATCATCTTCAAGCCGGGCTGCCCGTTCTCCGACGCCATGCGCGTGCAGGACGAGAACCTCACGCAGGGCTGCGTCACGTGGCAGGACAACGTGGAGAAGCACCTCGCCGAGCAGGACTACGACCTGGTGGCCACGTCGCAGATGAACGGCGTGGACTGGCCCGCGAAGGACGGCGTCGACCCCGAGCAGTACGCGGTGGACGGGCTCGTGAGCCTCTGGCAGCGGATCACCGCGTCCGGTACGCCCCTCGTCGTCCTGGCCGACAACCCGAAGCCCATGGAGACGGTCATCGAGTGCCTGACCGAGGCGGGGGCCGAGGGCGCGGCGGACTGCGCCACGCCCCGCTCCGAGGCCACCGGCTACTTCGACCCGCAGGCCGAGGCGGCCAAGAAGTTCGCGGACGACAAGGACTTCGCCTACGTCGACCTCACGGACTTCTACTGCGGCGACCAGGAGTGCCTGCCGGTGATCGGCGGCGCCACCGTCTACCGCGACTCGAACCACATCACCAACACGTTCGCCTCGACGCTCGCCCCGTTCGTCATGAAGGACATCCAGCCCCTGCTGAACGGCAAGCGCTGACGGCTGCGGGAACGACCGTGCGGGAACGACTGAAGGGCGGGTGCGCAGTGCGCACCCGCCCTTCAGCCGTCCGGCGTCAGGTCCCCGAAGGGATCAGCCGCGCCGCTCCGCCACGTAGGCGACGCCGTCGTCCCACCGGTCGCGGTGCCGGATGTAGTGGTCCCGCTTCCAGGGCTTCACCTTGCCCGCCCAGTGGATGATCTTCGGGTCCACGAACTCCTGCCCGGGCTGGGTGTTCCACCCGGCGTCGAGGTGGTGGTAGGTGGAACCCGCGTAGCACCACAGGACCTCCTGGTCGTCGAGCCCGAAGTGCTCGACGAACGGGACGAACTCCTGCGAGAAGCTGTCCTTGCGCATCGCCGCGAGGTTCAGCACGAGGATGCCCGCGTTGAAGCTGCGGAAGCCCTCGGGGTGCCTGCGGTGCATCGCCCGGTAGAACAGGTGGGCGAGCTCGGGCTCGTTCCGGAGGCGCACACCGAGGTTCAGGTTGCCGACGCCCCGGCGCTCGTCACCGGTGCTGTAGGTGCGGGCCGCGAGCGGCGCGTCCTGCAGGTCGGTGTCGAACAGCTCTGCGATGTCGACCACCGGGATGGCGTCCAGGTCGTGGTACAGGATGCGGTCCATGTCCGGCAGCAGCTCGGGCAGCAGCAGGCGGTCCATGGTGGACACCGTGATGTGGCCCTTGAGGCCGGCGATGGGGCCGTAGTCGACGTCGTCCAGCGCGATCCACTCGAAGGTAACCTCGGGGAACAGCGCGGAGAGGCGGTCGTGGTCCTCGCTCGAGTGGTCGCGGGTCATCGCGACGACGTGGAGCGGACGGGTCGAGTGCTGGACCATGGCACCGACGACGACCTCCATCTCCTTCTTGAGGTTGCCGTCGAGCGCCACCGCGATGTTGACCGGCTCGCCCTGGCGTGGCTGCGTGGCCTCGCGGAGCACCCGCGTCTCGCGAGCGGCCGAGCAGACCTCGTCGATGTCGAACGAGAGCGGCAGGCGCTCCTGGGGCTTCGCGAACTCGGCGCGGGCCTCGGCGACGAGCGGGGCAGTCACGCGGGCCCACTCGGCGTAGACCTCTTCCGTCGGCGCGCCCGAGAACATCAGGGACAGCACCGGGGGCAGGATCTCCCGGACCTTCTCCCGGATCGCGTTCCGGCCGTCGTCGTCGACGTCGAGCAGGCCCTTGAAGCGCACGTCGGCCTTCACCTTGGGGTGGACCGTCACGTTCGCCCCGATGGACCAGGCCGGGAGGTAGCAGTGCAGGCGCGAGGTGTGCACCTCGGAGTAGTCCCGGCGGTAGCTGTCGAGAAGATCGAGCGCCTCGCGCAGCGCCTGGGGCGCCGGGGTCCACTTGACCTCGTCGCGCTCCTGCTTGTACGTCTTCGCGCCCTCGGGAGCCGTGGTGTCGACGTACAGGGCCGGAGCGTTCGGCCCGGCCTTCGGGGCGTCGGGGAACACCGCGTTGACGGTGGTGGTGATGCAGCCGGAGAAGAAGGCGGGGATGCCGCGGCTGAGCAGGAGGTGCGTGGTGTACCAGTCGCGACAGCCCACGGGGCCGTTGGCCTTGAGGTGCTCGATGGTCTCCGGCGTCAGCATGTCCGCGCGGTTCACGTGGAACGAGATGAACAGCGGGTTGATGTTCGAGTTGAACGGCAGGCCGTAGGTGAGCCCGAACGTCGGGTGGGCGTACCAGCCGAAGGTGAGGCCCCACGTGTTCTCGGGGACGGCGTCGTAGGCCGATGCGTCGCGGTTGACGAGCGTGAGGTGGACGTCGGCGGCGGGGCCGTCGAGCTTCAGCTCGGGCCGCACGCGCTCCTTGAGCTCGTCGACGAACGACACCAGCTCGGGGTCGCCGTGGAACCGCAGGCCGTCGTGGCGGACCACGTTGGCGAGGCTGGCGATCGTCTGGACGTAGTCGCCGACGTTCGACGAGGTGCCCGGCCAGTCCGGCTGCTTGTAGTCGATGACGGCGAACGAGACCCGCCCGGCCGGGACCTGCTCCGGCGTCCGCGGGTGGGACGCGCGCTCGACGAACGTGGACAGGTGGTCCGCGCGGCGCCGGAAGTGGTCGCTGAGGGTGGGCAGGGCGCCGAGGGTGTCGAGCGCCTTGCGCGACCTCTCGTAGTCGCCGAAGGCGAAGAAGGACTCGGCCATGGACACGAGGTGACCGGGCTCGGTGACTACGCCGTCATCGATCCAGGAGGCCGCCTCGTCGCGGCCACGGGTGTCCTTGGCGATCAGGTGCGCGCGGAGGTACTCCGCGGGCGCCAGCCGGGCCACCCACTCCAGGGGGGCCTCACGGAAGAGGTCGCGGGCGAAGCCCGGCTGCGTGTTGCTCATGGCGACGATGCCGGCGCCCAGGGCGCCCACGGCACGCGTCTCGGGGTTGTCGTAGAGAGCCTGGCAGACCGACCGGGCGGGAAGGTCGCGCTTCTTGCTGAGCTCGGCGCGCACCATACCGACCACGGCGCGGGGGAAGTCCTCACCGCGCTGGATCCGGCGCATGAGCTCTGCGTCGGCCCGCAGCGGATCCAGGTCCGGACCAGGGCTCTTGGCGGCGGGCGTGCTCGCGGCCTTCGCCGCGCGGGCGGCCGGCGGCGGGGTCGCACCGGCAAGCCGAAGCGCGACGCGCGCACTCTTCTTCAGGGCGCGGTTCCTGAGATTCAGGAGGTAGGTGCTCATCGGGTCAGGGTTTCCTTGTGATGTCGGAACTGCAGCGTGTGCAGTGGACGCACGCTCGCCGGGGCGAGGTGGCAGGACTGAGGCAACCCTGATGCTACCGTCGCGGGCGAGGGGCGACAGACACATTCGCACCCGCCCGGACCAGCCGCGCCGGGACGATGTCGAGTAGAGACCGCCCTCGACGATATGGCATTGTGGGGCGCGTTTTTCAACCACTGGACGAACGTAGGCGCCTTGATGACGGCCATGATCTCGACGAACGCCCAGCCGGGGACCGCACCTTCCGACGCTGCGGCGCGTAACTCCGCACGCCCGGACGCCGGACGCGTCTTCCGCCCGGAGGTGCAGGCGCTGCGCGCCCTGGCGGTGCTGCTCGTCCTCGTCTACCACATCGACCCGTCGGTCCTGCCCGGCGGGTACGTCGGCGTGGACGTCTTCTTCGTGATCTCCGGCTTCCTGATCACCGGGCACCTGTGGCGCGAGGCGACGACCACCGGGCGGGTGAGCCTGCGCAAGTTCTGGGCGGCCCGGGCCCGGCGCATCCTGCCCGCCTCGCTGGTGGCGACGGTGACCACCATCCTCCTGGCGCTGGTCCTGCTGCCCCTCGAGCTGATCGACAGCTGGTGGCGCCAGGCGCTGGCGTCCGTGCTGTACGTGGAGAACTGGGCGCTGGCCGTCGACGCCGTCGACTACCAGGCGGCGAACAACCAGCCGACGGCGTTCCAGCACTTCTGGTCACTCGGCGTCGAGGAGCAGTTCTACCTGTTCTGGCCGCTGCTGGTCGTGCTCGCCGTCGTGCTGTGGCGGCGGACGGGCGCACGGCGAGGTGCCGCAGGCGAGCCGGCCGGCCCCGCGGGGCTCCGCGTCGCACTGCTGGTCCTGTTCGGCAGCGTCACGGTCGCCTCGCTCGTGTGGGGCGTGCTGGAGGTGCGCGCGGGGAACCCGACCGCCTACTACTCGACCCTGACCCGCGTGTGGGAGCTGGGCGCCGGCGGCATCGCGGCCCTGCTCGTGCGCGACGGCGCCCGGCCCGGCCCGGTGCGCAACGCGCTGGCGGTAGCCGGCCTGGCCGGGATCGTCGTGGTGGCCTGCCTGTACGACGACGCCACGCCGTTCCCCGGGTTGTACGCGGTGGTGCCGGTGCTGGCGACGCTCGCCGTCATCGTGGCGGGCCGTACGTCCGGGCCGGGGTCGCTGCGCACCATCACCGAGTCGTGGGCCGTGCAGCGGATCGGCGACGTGTCCTACTCGCTGTACCTCTGGCACTTCCCCGTGGTGGTGTTCTTCGCCGTGCACACCGGCCGGAGCCCTCGGACGCCGGAGGTGCTGGCCATGGTCGCCCTCTCGTTCGCGCTGGCGATCGCGAGCTACGTGCTGGTCGAGCAGCCGGTGCGGAGGGCGCGGTACTTCCGGCACGACGGGCGCATGCTGATCGCCGCGCTGCTGGCCATGGCGCTCGTCGCCGGGACGGCCCTCCTGCTCCCCGCCCGCGCGAACGCCATCATGCGGCCGTGGGACGACCTCGCCGCCACGGTGGCCGCGGAGGCGGACGCGCGGCTCGCGGCGGGTCAGCCGGGTGACCTTTCCCCGTTCGTCGACGGGCGGGTGGCCATCCATCCGAACCCGCAGCGCATCGCCGACGACAAGTTCCCCGGTACCGAGGAGTGCCTGGTCAACGGGCTCGAGCGCGAGACGCCGGCGTGCGAGTACGGCGAGACGCAGGACCCGGCCGCCACGGTCGCCCTGGTCGGGGACTCGCACGCCGCGCAGTTCACGGAGCCGCTGCTGGAGATCGCCGCGGAGCGCGACTGGCGGGTGGTCACCTATCTGCACGGTTCCTGCCCGTACAGCATCGACCGCAGGACGTCGGACGATCCCGCACTGGTCGAGGGCTGCGCAGCGGGCAACGCGCAGACCAGGCAGGCGCTGCGCGAGCTCCAGCCCGACCTGGTCCTGACGTCGTTCCTGGAGCGGACCGCCATGGAGCCACGGGGCGACGAGAAGGTCCCCGGAGCGACGGGCCTCGCCGAGACGTGGCGCGAGCTGTCCGACGACGGGGCCCAGGTCGTGGTGCTGCGCGACACGCCGCTGCCGAAGGCCGACGCGGTGCGGTGCGTGACGGAGAACTACTCCGACCCGCGGGTGTGCGACCAGACCCGCGAGGAGGCGATCGGCGGCCGGCAGAAGGTGCCGGCGGCGACCGCGCTGGCGCCGGGGACCGAGGTCGTCGACTTCTACGACCTGTTCTGCACCGAGTCCAGGTGCCCCGCGGTGATCGGCAACGTCATGGTCTACATGGATCAGAACCACGTCAGCCGTACCTACATGCACGTGGTGACCGACCGGCTCCGGCAGGCGCTGCCCGCCAACCCGTGAGCCGCCGCCCCCGCTCGATCAGCGGGGGCGGCGGTCACCGCACCGGCTACTTCTTGCGGGTCACGGCGTCCAGGGCGTCGGTGATGCCGTCACCGTAGAAGCTGTTCTCGTCCAGGGTCCCCACGCAGGCGGGCCCGGCCGTCGTGGTGGTGCACTCGTGATCGTCGGCCTGGGTGCGGACGGCCGCCTCCAGCTTCGCCGGGCTCCAGCGCGGGTGCGCCGACTTCATGAGCGCGAGCACGCCCGCGACGTGCGGCGCCGCCATCGACGTGCCGCTCTTCAGGTCCCAGGTGCCGTCGAGCTCCGTGGACAGGATCGCGCTGCCGGGGGCGGAGACGTCGATCTTGCCGAGGCCGCGGTTCGAGAACGAGCTCAGGGCCGTGGTCTGGGTCAGGGACGAGACCGTCACGACGCCGTCCAGCTCCGCCGGGATGTCCTCGCAGCCGGAGTTGATCACCCGGTTCACGGCAGCCGAGTCGTTGGGGCTCGACGCGTCGGTGGTGTTGGTGGCCAGGTCCGTGGTCGCGTTGCCCGCCGCGGCGGCATGCACCACGCCACGCTTCGTCGAGAAGTCCACCGCGCGGCGCACGGCCTCCTTCGCGGCAGCCTGGTCGGGCTGGTCCTCGCACCAGTACATGAACGGGTCGACGTAGTACGAGTTGTTCGTGACGTCCATGCGCGTCATGCCCGCCCAGACGAAGCCGCAGATCGCGTACTCGGGGTAGATGTACCCGTCGTCGTTGACGACCTTGACCGAGGCCATCTTGACGCCCGGCGCGACGCCGACGATGCCGACGCCGTTCTGTGCCGCGGCGATGGTGCCGGCGACGTGCGTGCCGTGGTCCGAGGTGGTCGGCAGCCAGCCCGTGGCCGACATGTCCGGCCTACCGCCGTCCGTGCAGTTCACGGACCGGCCCGTGTCGACCTGGCTGGCCAGGTCCGGGTGCGACGCGTCGATCCCGGAGTCCAGCACACCGACGACGACGTCGGACGAGCCGGGGTTGATCTCGAGGGCCTGGTCGGCCTTGATCATCTCCATGTCCCACTGGGTCGCCTCGCCCGGGTCGGGGACGGCGGTGGTGCCGGCCGGCTCGTCGACGGTCCAGCCGGTGGTGTCCTTCTTGGCCTTGCCGACCACGGTCTTGCTCTTCTGCGTGCCCGCGGCGGACTCGGTGCCGGGGGTGCCCTCGGTGGGGGAGACGGTGCGCGTGGCACCGACGGACTCGACGACGCCGAACCGGTCGGCAGTGACGACGTCCTCGCGGAACGAGCCGTTCGCCGAGTGCGCGACGAGCACGCCGATCTGCGGCCAGGCCTGGACGACCACGCCGTCGGCCCGCTGGATGGCCTTGGTGGCGAGGACTGCTGCACGGGCGTTGGTGTGCTCCGTGTTGACGACGTAGGAGAACAGGGCGCCGTCGGGAGTCACGATCGGGACGGGCGTGGACTCCGGCTCGTCGGCCGCGAACCCGGCGGCGCTGCCGAGTGCGGAGAAGGCGAGCGTTGCGACGGCAACGAGAGCCGTTGCCCTGTATGGGCGGGATGTGCGCATGTCACTCCATTGGGTCTGAGATGGGTCAGAGATCCAAGGCCCCGGTCAGGGCCCACGGGCAAGATACGCCCCTCTGTGGCGCGCGCCACCCTGCCGGCCCTCTTTTGGGAGCGGGTGATGTTTGCCGACTTTCGGTGAGAGGGGGTGGCCGGACGTGCAATGTTGATGGGGCAAAGTCACTGGCTCGTTCGGGCATGAAGGCTTGGACGGGCGGTGTGCCGCGCTCCGCGTGAGCTGTGGCTTCGACGCACCAGAACCCCCTCGAGTAAGCAGGAAACGATGTCTGCCGCGGTTTCATCGCGGGCCGGACTTCCGGACAGTGAGCGGCGTTCGCCGGGCAAGGCTGCCCCTCGCCCCTCCGGGAGCAACCCGCCCGGCTGGGTGCCCGAGCTGCACGGGCTGCGAGGCCTCGCGCTCGCGCTCGTGGTGCTGTTCCACCTGTTCGGGCAGGGGCGGGTGTCGGGCGGCGTCGACGTGTTCCTGGTGGTGTCGGGGTTCCTGGCGACGGGTGCGCTGCTGCGGCGCGCCGAGCGCGGCGCCCTGAACCCGTTCGCGTACTGGGGCCGGACGTTCTGGCGGCTGGCCGTGCCCGCGCTGCTGACGCTCGCCGCGACGGCCGCGCTGATGTTCTGGCTGATGCCCCGTCCGGCGTGGGAGCAGACGGGCCGGGAGATCTTCGCGGCGGCGACGTACTGGGTGAACTGGGAGATGATCGCCGGCCAGCTCGCCTACGGTGCGGCGGGCCCGCAGACCAGCCCCGTGCAGCACTTCTGGTCCTTGTCGGTGCAGGGGCAGTTCTTCCTCGTCTGGCCGCTCGTGGTGCTCGCGGTGACCGCCCTGGTCGGAGGTGGTGGACGCCGTCGCTGGTTCAGCCCGCGCCGGGCGCTGACCGTCGTGACCGCGCTGGCGACGGCGGCGTCGTTCTGGTTCGCGGTAGGGCTGGCCGCGCAGGACCAGGTGACCGCGTACTTCCACTCCGGGGCGCGGTTCTGGGAGCTGGGCCTCGGCGCGCTGGCCGCCCTCGTCCTGCCGTGGGTGCGCGTGCCCGGGTGGCTGCGTCCGGTGCTGGCCTGGCTCGGTCTCGCGATGGTGGTCGCGTGCGGGTTCCTGATCGACGGCGGTTCCGAGTTCCCGGGGCCGTGGGCGCTGTGGCCCGTCGGCGCGACGCTGCTGGTCGTGTTCGGGTCCTCCGGCGCCGCGTCGGGCAGCCCGCCCGGAGCCGCGGTGGCGCGCGATCGGGGCCCGCGCCGTCTGCTCGAGACGAGGTTCTTGCGCTGGGTCGCCGACCGTTCGTACGCCCTGTACCTGTGGCACTGGCCGCTGCTCATCTCCTACCTGCTCCTGCGGGACCGGGACACCGTCGGACCTGCCGGGGGAGCGGTGGTGCTCGCCGCTTCCGTGGCGGCGGCCTGGCTCACCGACCGGACCGTGGCCCGTGGTGCGCAGGCGTTCCGCGGCCGGGTGGGCGACGTGTGGTCGCTCCTGGCGACTGTGCTGGTGATCTCGCTCGTCGCGGTCCCGGTCGGCCTGTGGGTGCGGGACGCCGAGCACTACCGCGCACAGGTGCTGACCGAGCAGGTGCTGGTGGTGCCCGCCCAGCCCTCCATCCGGTACCCGGGGGCCGCCGTGCTGACCGAGGGCGTCGAGGTGGATCCGGCAGTGCCGCGTCCCGACGTCATCGTCGCCAGGCAGGACTGGTCCGAGGCGCAGCGCACGCCGGGCTGCGTGCAGGTGCACGGCAGGGTGCTGCCGGACGGGACGGAGGTGATCGCCTGCTCGCTCCACGAGCCGGACTCGCCCGCGCTGCCCGACCTGCTGGGTGCGCCGGACCCGCCGGACGTGCGGCGTCTGCCCGGGGCGTCGGGCTCGCCGGGCGGGCGCGTTCGCACGGTGGCCCTGGTGGGCGACTCGCACACCCTGCAGTGGTCCACGGCGTTCCGGATGCTCGCCGATCAGGAGGGCTGGCGCCTGGTCCTGTTCGCGAAGCAGGGCTGCCGGATGCAGGATCCCGGGCTGGAGGTCAGTGGCGCCCGGTCGTGCCGGGTGTGGAACGAGGGCCTCGGCGGCGAGCTGGCCGAGCTCCGGCCGGACGTCGTGGTCACGGTGGGCACCTACACCGCGACCCGAGCGGGCGAGCCGGAGAAGGTGGCCGAGCCGGAGGTCTCCGCATGGCGGAAGCTCGACGCGCACGGGATCCCGGTGATCGCGCTGCGCGACAACATGCGGTTCGGGACCTCACCGGTCGGCTGTGTGGCGCAGCACGGTGCTGCCGACCCGCGCTGCGGCCGGGACCGTGCCGAGATTCTCGGCGCGAACCCGCTGGACACCTATCCGGGCGTTCCGGCCTCGACGACGGTGATCGACCTGAACGACGCCCTGTGCACCCCCGTCCGCTGCGAGGCGGTGGTGGGCAACGTGCTGGTCTACCGCGACGACGACCACGTCTCGGCGACCTACCTCCGGACGGTCGCCCCCTACCTCGACGAGCGCCTGCGGGCGGAGGCACCGTGGCTCTACCGATGACTCGTACCCACCGGGATTCCACCCGGAATTCCACCTGGAATCCCACCTGGAATCCCACCTGGAATCCCACCCGGCATCGATGCCTGCGGCTGCCCGATCTGGGTTCGTGTGCGACCTTGGGTGGGCGCAAAATCTCTGCGGTTTCGAGACCCGGACAACCCGGACAGTTGACCCCATTCGTTCCGGGTCGGCTTGTACTATCAATCGCACTATATCCATCGAGTAAGTAGGAATTGTGATGTCTGTCGCCGTTTCGCAGCGACCCGGCCTGCCGGACGGCGAGCGGCGCGCTGAGCGCACAACTCCACCGCGACCGCGTCGGACCAGCACACCCGCCGGCTGGGTGCCCGAGCTGCACGGGCTGCGGGGCCTCGCGCTCGCACTCGTCGTGCTGTTCCACCTGTTCGGCAACGGGCGGGTCTCGGGCGGCGTCGACGTCTTCCTGGTGGTGTCAGGATTTCTCGCGACCGGAGCGCTGCTCCGGCGCGCCGAGCGCGGCGCCCTGAACCCGTTCGCCTACTGGGGCCGGACGTTCTGGCGGCTGGCCGTGCCCGCGCTGCTGACCCTCGCCGCGACGGCCGCACTCATGGTCTGGCTCATGCCGCGCCCGGCGTGGGAGCAGACCGGCCGGGAGATCTTCGCCTCGGCGACGTACTGGGTGAACTGGGAGATGATCGCCGGCCAGCTCGCCTACGGGGCCGCCGGCCCGCAGACCAGCCCGGTGCAGCACTTCTGGTCGCTGTCCGTGCAGGGGCAGTTCTTCCTTCTCTGGCCGCTGGTGGTCCTCGCTGTCACGGCAGCGGTAGGTAGCCGCGCCCGACGCCCGTGGCGTAGCCCGCGTGCGGTGCTCGCCGTCGTGACCGCCGTCGCGACCGTCGCGTCGTTCTGGTTCGCGGCGAGTCTTGCCGCGCAGGACCAGGCCACCGCCTACTTCCACTCGGGAGCGCGGTTCTGGGAGCTGGGCCTCGGCGCGTTGGCCGCCCTCGTGCTGCCGTGGGTGCGCGTGCCCGCGCGCGTCCGCCCGGCTCTCGCGTGGCTAGGCCTCGCGATGGTCGTCGCCTGCGGGTTCCTGATCGACGGCGGATCCGAGTTCCCGGGTCCCTGGGCCCTGTGGCCCGTCGGCGCGACGCTGCTGGTCGTGTTCGGGTCCTCCGGGGCGGCGCCGGACGCCGGGGCGGCGCCGGGCGCCGGGGTCACGGCGTCGGCCGGGCGCGGGCCGCGCCGTCTGCTCGAGACCAGGGCCCTGCGCTGGATCGCCGACCGCTCCTATGCCCTGTACCTGTGGCACTGGCCGCTGCTCATCTCCTACCTGCTCCTGCGGGACCGGGACGCCGTCGGGCCGGCCGGGGGAGCGGTGGTGCTCACCGCGGCCGTGGCCCTGGCCTGGCTCACCGACCGGACCGTCGTCCGCGGCGCGCAGGCATTCAGTGCTCGAGTGGGGGACGTGTGGGCGCTCGTGGCGGCGGGGGTGGCCATCTCGCTCGTCGCGGTCCCGGTCGGTCTGTGGGTGCGCGACGTCGAGCACGACCGCGCGCAGGCTCTTGCCGAGCTGGCGCAGCCCTCGGCCCTCAGCCCGGGCGCCGCCGTGCTGACCCACGGTGTCGACGTCGGCCCGGCCGGGCTCCGGCCCGACCCGCTCGTCGCAGCGGACGACCGGTCCGAGGCGGAGCTCACTCCGGGCTGCGTCCAGGGGCACGGCCGGGTGCTGCCCTCCGGGACGGAGGTGATCGCCTGCGCGCTGCACGAGCCGGAGGCGCCGACGCGCACGGTGGCCCTGGTCGGCGACTCGCACACCCTGCAGTGGACGACGGCGTTCGAGGTGGTCGCCGAGCGCGAGGGCTGGCGGCTGATGCTCTACGCGAAGCAGGGCTGCCGCATGCAGGACCCGGACCTGGAGGTCAGCGGCTTCCCGTCGTGCCGTCCCTGGAACGAAGGTCTCGCGGGTGAGCTGGCCGAGCTCCGGCCGGACGCCGTGGTCACGGTCGGCACCTACACCGGGACCCATGCGGGCGAGCGCGAGAACGTGGCGGAGCCCCAGGTCTCCGCCTGGCGGAAGCTCGACGCCCAGGGGATCCGCGTCATCGCGCTGCGCGACAACATGCGGTTCGAGACCTCGCCCGTCGGCTGCGCCGCGGAGCACGGGGCTGACCCGCGCTGCGGCCGGGACCGTGCCGAGATCCTCGGCGCCAACCCGCTGGAGACCTATCCGGGTGTCCCGGCCTCCACCTCGGTGATCGACCTGAACGACGCCCTCTGCACCGCCGACCGCTGCGAGGAGGTGGTGGGCAACGTGCTGGTCTACCGGGACGACGACCACATCTCCGCGACCTACGTCCGGACGGTCACGCCCTACCTGGACGAACAGCTGCGGACGAAGGCACCCTGGCTCTACTGACCCTCTACTGACCTCCTACTGGCCCTCTGCTGGCCAGGTCTCGAGCGCGCGGCGAAGGTCGTACACAGTGGTTCGATGAGACTGTGATCCACACGAGCGACTACGAGATCGAGGACGAGGCCCGCGTGCGCGACCTGGTCCGTGACCACGGCTGGGCCACGCTCGTCTCGGTGGCCGACGACGGCGCGCCCGTCGCCTCCCACGTGCCGGTCCTGCTGGAGGACACGCCGCAGGGGGAGCCGATGAGCCTGCTCAGCCACGTCGGCCGACCCGACGAGGTGCTGCACGGGCTCGACAGCGGCCGCGAGTCGCTGCTCATCGTCCAGGGACCGCACGGCTATGTGTCTCCCGGCTGGTATGACCTGACCCCGGCCGTGCCGACGTGGAACTACGTGACGGTCCACCTGCGGTGCGCCGTCGAGCTGCTCGGGCCCGACGAGTCGTACGCGATCCTCTCCGACACCGTCGACAGGTACGAGTCGGTGCTGCCCGACCCGGTCCGGCTGCCCCGCGTCGAGGAGTACGCGCGGCGCATCGCCAAGGGAGCCGCGGGGTTCCGCCTGCGGGTCACCGGATGGCAGGGCAAGGCCAAGCTGAGCCAGGACAAGCCGCGCGCCGTCGCTGAACGCGTGGTGGCGGCGCTGGAGTCGGACCCCCACTACGCGCAGCCCGCGCTCGCGGCGGAGATGCGCGCCGAGCTCGACCGCAGGCGGGACCAGTCATGAGCGGCACGGACGCGCTGCTGCTGGCCGACGCCCGCCTGGTCGGCCGCACCGACGGCGTCGACCTGCTGCTGCGCGACGGGCGCGTGGCCGACGTCGCCCCGGCGGGCACGCTCGATGCCGGGCCGGCGGAGCGGATCGAGCTGGCCGGGCGCACGGTCCTGCCCGGTCTCTGGGACAAGCACGTCCACCTCACGCAGTGGGCGCTGGTGCGGCGACGGCTCGACCTGTCGGGCGTCGGCTCCGCGGCCGAGGCGGCGGCGCTCGTGCGCGCCCGCCTCGGGGAGGGGGCGCTCGAGCCCGGCGCCGCGCTGGTCGGCTACGGGTTCCGGGACGGCCTGTGGCCGGACGTCCCGACCGCCGCGCTGCTCGACGCGGTGGCGGGCGACGTACCGGTCGTCCTCGTGTCCGGCGACCTGCACTGCGCGTGGCTCAGCACCGCCGGCCTGCGGTACGTCGGCGTCGACACGCATCCCACCGGCGTGCTGCGGGAGAGCGAGTGGCTGCCGCTGGCCTCCGCCGTCGACCGGGTGGCGGACGAGCTCGCCGACACCTGGGTGGCCGACGCCGCCGCTGCTGCCGCAGCCCGGGGTGTGGTCGGCGTCGTCGACCTGGAGATCACCGACAACCGCGCTGCCTGGCACCGCCGGTTCGCGGGCGGCTTCGACGCGCTGCGCGTCCGGGCGGGCGTCTGGACACCCTGGCTGGACGACGTCCTCGCCGCGGGCCTGCGCACCGGCGACGTGCTGCCCGGCACGGGCGGCCTGCTGGAGCAGGGGCCGTACAAGGTGGTCATGGACGGCTCGCTCAACACCCGCACCGCCTACTGCCACGACGCCTACCCCGGCATGACGGGGCCCGAGGCGCGCGGGATCCTGTCCGTGCCGCCCGAGGAGCTGGTCCCGCTCATGAAGCGCGCCCACTACGGCGGGCTGCGGTGCGCGATCCACGCGATCGGCGACCACGCCAACGCCCTCGCGCTGGACGCGTTCGCGGCAACCGGCGCTCGCGGCTCGGTCGAGCACGCCCAGCTCCTCGACGACACCGATCTGGCCCGGTTCGCCGAGCTCGGCGTGATCGCATCCGTCCAGCCCGAGCACGCCATGGACGACCGCGACGTCGCGGACCGGCACTGGGCCGGCCGCACGGGGCGGGCCTTCCCGTACGGCTCCCTGGCCGACGCCGGGGTGGTGCTCGTGCTGGGCTCGGACGCGCCGGTCGCCGCCCTCGACCCCTGGGTCGCGGTCGCGGCGGCTGTCAGCCGCGCCCGGGACGGGCGGGACCCGTGGCACCCCGAGCAGCGGATCGGGCTGCGGGCGGCGCTGGAGGCCTCGACGGACGGGCGCGGGCTGTACCCGGCGCCGGGCGGCCCGGCGGACCTGGTGGTCCTGGACCTGGATCCGCTGGCGGTCGAGGCCGACGACGGCGGGGCGGGGGCCGGGGCGGACGCCCTGCGGAAGATGCCGGTAGCGGGCACGCTGCTGGCGGGCCGCTGGACCCACCGAACGTTCTAGCCCGGACCGTCCACCCCTACACACCGCACGCGACACGCCGACGGTGGCGGGCAGTGTGTAGGGGTCGCTGCTGACCGGCGTCGGGGGTCAGCCGGACAGCGCGCCCCGGACCAGGTATCCCGCACAGGCGGCACCGAGGACCAGCGCGGCGGCCGTGGCGAGGGCGATGGGGGCGGCGCCGTGGTCGAGGGAACCGGTGGTGTGCAGTGCGGCGTTGGCCCGGCGGTAGCCGATCGCGGCGGCGACGTAGGCGGCGACCGCCAGGCCCGCGCCGATCACGCCCGCGAAGACCGCCAGGACGCCGGCGGCCTCCACCGTGAAGCGCATGGCGACGAGGCTGGCCACCCCGAACGCCAGGCACGTACGGCGCCAGGCGAGCAAGGTGCGCTCGGTCTGCAGGCCGGAGTCGTAGACGCCGTCCTCATCGGCCGCCCGGCTCATACGAAGAGCCCGATGGTCACCAGCGCTACCGCGACGACGATGCCCACGACGAGCAGCCCGCCGACCGCGAGGCCCGGGAGCGGCCGGCCCAGGCGCAGCGCCGACTCGGTGGCGGCCCAGCCGAGCCAGGCCTGCACCGCGGCGACCGTGCCCAGCACGAGGAAGACACCGGCAGCGGCCACGCGCCAGCCGGTCGCGGCGGGCAGGGAGAGCGCTTCGAGCGCGAACGCGCCCGCGTACAACCCGAGCGCCGTGCGCAGCCAGGCCAGGAACGTCCGCTCGTTGGCGAGGCTGAACCGGGGGTCGGGCTCGTCGCCGTCCCGGTAGACGCGCTGGGGAAACCTCTTGGTCGGCACCTGCCCACGGTAACGGCGCCTACGTCGCTCAGCGGCCCGCGGCGTATCCCTGCGCCCCTCGCGGGTTGGCGGCGGCCCCCAGCAGCCCGGTGGCCGGGTCGCGGGTCACGGCGGACAACCTGCCGAGCGCCCAGTCGCCGGCCCGGGTCACCACGTGCCCGCGGCGCTCCAGCCCCGCGATGACGTCGTCGCCGAGCCGGTCCTCCACCACCGCGCCGCCCGGCGTCCAGGTACGGGGCCAGAACGAGCCGGGGAACGACGTCGTGTGCAGGGCCGGTGCGTCGATCGCCTGCTGCGGCGTGTACCCGCCGACGAGCACCCGCAGGAGGAACAGCAGCTGCCACTGGTCCTGCTGGTCGCCGCCCGGGGAGCCGAGCGCGATCAGCGGCTCGCCGTCGCGCAGCACGAGCGTGGGGGTCAGCGTGGTGCGCGGCCGTCGTCCGGGCACCAGGGCTGACGGCGACGCCTCGTCCAGCCAGGTCATCTGCAGCCGGGTGCCCAGGCAGAAGCCGAGACCGGGCACCGTGGGGGAGGACTGCAGCCAGCCGCCCGACGGCGTCGCGGAGACCATGTTGCCCCAGCGGTCCACGACGTCGATGTGGCAGGTGTCGCCGCGGGTGGCGCCGGTGTGCTCGGGGGAGTCCGGTGAATCGACAGGCGCGACCGCCGGCGCCGCGACCGGGACAGTGGGCTCGCCGACACCCGCCGCCGCACCGCCCGTCGGCGCGCCCGGCAGCGAGCCGGCCGGGGCGGTGGCCGCGTACTCGGTACGCAGGACAGGCATCGGCGGCGTCGGGCGGCCCGGCACGTCGCCGGGCCGCACCTCGTGGCTCGCGACGTCGCTCACGAGCGCCCGGCGTCGGGCCGCGTACTTCTCGCTGAGCAGGTACGCCAACGGCACGTCGTCCGCGGCGGGGTCGCCGTACCAGACGTCGCGGTCCGCCATCGCGAGCTTCTGGGCCTCGAGGATCGTGTGGGCGCCGAGCTCCGTGGACGGGTCGAGCGCGGCGTCGTCGAACCCCTCGAGGATCTTGAGCGCCGCCAGCATGGCCGGGCCCTGTCCCCAGGCACCGGTCTTGGCGACCGTGTACCCGCGGAACGTCGCGGTGCACGCATCCTCGTAGGAGGCCTCGAAGCCGGAGATGTCGGCGGCGGTGATGACACCCGCGTGGTCGCCGCCGTCGGCGTGCCGGTGCGGGGTGCCGACGAATGCCTCGACGGCCGCGCCCACGTGCTCGCGCCAGGCCACCCGGGCGAGGTCGATGGCCTCCGCGCGGCTCGCCGCGCCGGAGCCCGCCGCGACTACCGCTTCCAGCAGGTCGGCGTACTCCGGGTTGGTCACGAGCGCGCCGGGGACGGGGGCCGCGCCGTCGGGCAGCCAGCGGGCGGCCGAGGTGGGCCAGTGGTCCCGGAACAGGTCGCTGACCATGGAGATGGTGGAGCTGACCCGGCCGAGCACTGGGTGGCCGTCGCGGGCGTACCCGATGGCGTGGGCGAGGACGTCGCCGAGGTCCCAGGTGCCGTGGTCGCGCAGGAGCAGCAGCCACGCGTCGACGGCGCCCGGCACCGCCGCCGCCAGGGCCCCCGAACCCGGCACGAGGTCGAGCCCCTCGGCCCGGTAGTGCTCGATGGTGGCGCCCGCCGGGGCAGGGCCCTGGCCCATCAGCACGCGCGGGGCCGACGGCGCGTCGGCGGTGACGAAGACACCCGTCATGTCGCCACCCGGCCCGTTGAGGTGCGGCTCCACGACGTGCAGCACGAACGCACCGGCGACCGCCGCGTCGAACGCGTTGCCGCCCCGTTCGAGCACCGCCTGGGCGCTCGCGGTGGCGATCCAGTGGGTCGAGCCGACCATCCCGAACGTGCCCTGGAGGTCGGGCCGGGTTGCCTGGGCGGCGGGCGGCGAGAAGCGAGCCGGGTCGGACGGCAGCGGGACGGACGGCGCGGAGGTCATGGCAGGGACGATTGCATACGATCGCCGCCCGGACAACGCGCGTGCCTGCGAGGCCCGGCGGTCCCTCCGAAACGTCCGCCACTGGGCGGGGCACCTCTGTCCGGCGGGTGAAACCCTGGGTACAGTCTCGCCATGGAAAAGGACAATGAGGTCGCTTCACAGGGGATGCTCGAGGACCCGCCGTCGTCGGGCGAGCAGGCCGGGGGCGGGTACGACGGATCCCTCGAAAAGCCGCGCTGGAAGATCATCGGGCCGGGCCTCGTCGTCGCGGCCACCGGCATCGGCGCCGGCGACCTCGTCGCCACGATGGTCGCGGGCAGCAACTACGGCTATGCGCTGCTGTGGGCGGTCATCCTCGGCGTCGTCGTGAAGATCGCCCTGGTCGAGGGCGCCGGGCGCTGGACGCTCGCGACCGGCCGCACCATCTTCGACGGCTGGAAGGGGCTCGGCCTGTGGGCCGTCGTCTACTTCGGCATCTACGTGGTGATCTGGGGCTTCAGCTACGGTGCCGCCGCGATGTCCGGCGTCGGCCTCGCGCTGAACGGACTGTTCCCGGCTGTCGACGTGCGCTACTGGGCGATGCTCTCCGGCGTCGCAGGCCTGCTGCTCGTCTGGTTCGGCAAGTACAAGCCGTTCGAGAACGTGATGGCGGTCCTCATCGGTGTCATGTTCGTGACCGTCGTGGGCTCGGCGGCGATGACGACGCCCAACCTCGGCGAGATCGCGGCAGGCCTCGTGCCGATCATCCCCGAGGGCGCGGTCCTGAACACGCTGGGCCTCGCGGGCGGCGTCGGCGGCACCATCACCCTGGCCGCCTACGGCTACTGGCTCACCGAGAAGGGCTGGAGCACACCCCGCTGGATGCGCGTGATGCGGCTCGACAACGCGTGGGCCTACGTCATGTCGGGCATCTTCGTGGTGTCCATGCTCATCGTGGGCTCGGAGCTGCTGTACTCCGCCGGCATGGCCGTGGCCGACGGCGAGGAGGGGCTCATCGACCTCGCCGACGTGCTCTCGCAGCGGTACGGGTCGTTCATGGCACCGCTGTTCCTCGTCGGGTTCTTCGCCGCCACGTTCTCGTCGGTGCTCGGCGTCTGGCACGGGGTGTCGCTGATGTTCGCGGACTTCGTCGCCACCATGCGCAACCTGCCCAGCGACGACCCCCGTCGCGGCGCCGGCGGCACGTACTACCGGATCTACATCCTGTGGCTGACGTTCCCGCCGATGGCGCTGCTGTTCCTCGACAAGCCGATCCTGCTCGTCGTGCTCTACGGCGCGCTGGGCTCGCTGTTCATGCCGTTCCTGGCGCTGACGCTGCTGATCCTGATGAACTCGAAGGCGGTGCCGCTCCAGTGGCGCAACCGCTGGTGGGTCAACGTGATCCTCGCCCTGGTGGCCGTGATGTTCCTGGTCCTCGGCGGCAACGAGCTCATCAAGGTGATCGCGCCGGTCTTCGGCGGCTGACGCCGCGCCGGGACCGAGCGTGGCGGGATCTCGCGAGACGTGTCAGACCCTCAGGTCGCTCCGGTGACCTGAGGGTCCGACACGTCGGGGCGGCGATGGCCTCAGGCCGCCACCGTCCGCATGCTCTGGACCTTCTCGTAGATCATCTCGAACGCGTCGAGGGTCCCGTCCTCGGCGTGCGCCACGACCAGCTCCCGGCTGGCCGCGCCCATGCGGTGCCGCAGGTCGGCGTCGGTCAGCAGGTCGCCCAGCCGGTTCGCCAGCTCGCGCACGTCGCCCGGCGTGTAGAGCCAGCCGTTGACCCCCGGGCGCACCAGGTGCGGCAGCGCCATCGCGTCGGCGGCCACCACGGGCAGCCCCGACGACATCGCCTCCAGCGTGACCAGGCTCTGCAGCTCGGCGATGCTCGGTATGCAGAAGATGTCGGCCCCTGCGTACGTGGCCACCAGCTCGTCGTCGGGCACGAAGCCGCGGAAGGTGACCCGGTGCGAGACCCCGAGGTCGTTGGCGAGCGCCGCCAGCGCGGCCGCCTGCCCTCCCTTGCCGACGATCTCCACCCGGCCGGGGGTGCCTTCGGGCAGCATCGCGACGGCGCGGATCAGCTCGTCGACCCGCTTCTCGGCGTCGAGCCGCCCGACGAAGAGGATCTTGGGCTCCGCCGTCGCGGCCCGCGGAGGTGCGGCGAAGTGCGCGGAGTCGATGCCGTTGGACACGGAGATCGCTTCGGTCAGGCCGGCGCGCGCGACCAGCAGGTCGACCGCGCGGGGGGTGGGCGCGGTCACGATCTGCGCCTTGCGGTACACGCGGCCGGCGTCGCGCCCGGCCCAAGCGGCGAACGTCTCGGTGAGCGACCCGGGGATCGGCAGGTAGGCGAGGACGTTCTCCGGCATGAGGTGGTTGGTAGCCACCAGCGGGTAGCCGCGCCGGGTGGTGGCGGAGACCATGCCGCGACCCACGAGGAAGTGCCCCTGGGTGTGCACGACGTCGGGCTGGATCTCGTCCAGCAGCCTGCCGACCGCCGCAGCCGCGTGCCACGGGGTCACCAGGCGGAGCGACTCGTGCGCCGGGTACCGGAAAGAGCGCAGGCCGTGGACGGTGACGCCGTCGAACGTCTCGACCACGGGGCGGCCTACGGGCGACGGTGCGACCACGTGCACCTCGTGCCCGCGACCGCTCAGGCCGTGCGCGAGCCGGTGGGCGAACCGCGCCGCGCCGTTGATGTCCGGTGGGTAGGTCTCCGCGCCGATCAGGATCGTGCGGCGGGTGTCGGGCAGGTTCACTGAGCTGTACCTCTCGATGGTCCGGTAAGTCTCGAAGTGGTCGTGCGCGCCGCGTGGCCCGTGTCGGAACTGGGGGTCCGCCGAGCTCGGTGACGCAGGAACAGGACGCGGTCGCCGGGGGGGCGACGGGCGGTGGACGTCCGTGCCCACACGCTCCCTCAGGACGGCGGTACCGGCGAGCGGTACGGTGCCGGACCCGTCGAGGGCGACCGCTGTGGCTTGCATGGCTCAACCGTGGCGCAAGAAGGGTATTCACCGCCACCGGGTTTCCCCCCGGAAACAAGATGGGGGTTTACCCCCATCTTTCGTGAACGTGTACCCCGGATGTCGTCGCCATGCTTAAGGTCAGCGCGATGAGCAACTACACGCCTTCTCAGCACCCGGCGCCGCTGCCGCACACGAACCAGCGGAGGCCGGCGGACGAGGTGCCCTACGCGGCCCTCGTCGCAGGTACGCCCGTGCGCGACGAGGACCGTGAGGTCGGCGGCGTCCGGGCCCACGTCAGGGTGTACGGCGACCCTGCGGCACCCCAGCGGCTGGTCTTCCTGCACGGGTTCCGGGGCGATCACCACGGCCTGGAACTGATAGTGGCGCACCTCCTGCGGCAGCGCCCTGACCTGCAGGTTGTAGTGCCTGACCTGCCCGGATTCGGTGCTTCGGCACCGCTGGGGGAGGGGCGGCACGACGTAGCGGGCTATGCGGCCTGGACCGCCGAGCTGCTCGCCGCCGTCGCGCCGGAAGGTGATGCGGTGCTCGCCGGGCACTCCTTCGGGTCGATCGTCGCGGCCGCCACGCTGGCCGGCGACGACGCGCCCCGCGTGCGCGGGCTCGTGCTGGTCAACCCGATCGCCACGGCGGCGCTCGATGGACCGCGACGCGCGCTGAGCGCCGTGACGGTCGGTGTGCACCGGCTGGCCGCCGCGCTGCCGGAGGCCGTCGGAACCGGGCTGCTCCGTCACCCGATGTTCACCCGCGTAGCCAGTGTGGCGATGGTCACTACCGACGACCGGGTGCTGCGGCGCTGGATCCACGCCGAGCACGACAGGTACTTCTCCGGGTTCGCCGACCGGCGCACGCTGCTCGAGGCCTTCCACGCCTCGGTGGGGACCGACGTCGCCGGCTATGCCCCTGCCATCGGTGTGCCGACGCTCCTGATCGCGTCCGAGAACGACGACGTCGCCCCGCTGCCCTCGCAGCGCGTGCTGGAGCTGACGTTCCCGCGCGCCCGGCTCGCCGTCGTCCCGCGGGTGGGGCACCTGGCCCACTACGAGGCGCCCGACGTCGTCGCGGACCGGACCGCCGAGTTCCTCGCCACGCTGGAGGCCGCGCCGCGCTGACCGCGCTCGGGGTAGGGATGAGAGCTGAGCGACAGTTTGATAAGGTGAAATTGACCGTTATCTTTCTGTGACCTAAGGTCTGCGGCGATGACGACGAGCAGCCAGCCAGCCACCGTGTCAGAAGCAACCCCCGTAACCCCGAGCGACGAGCGCCGGAGATCTTCCGGCCGGCTCGTGGGGATGGACGGCCTGCGCTTCGGGGCGGCGGCAGCGGTGCTGCTCTACCACTTCACGGCGACGTCGACCGTGACCGGGTACTGGGGCGTCGACCCGGCTGACGCGTTCCCGTTGCTCAACGAGGTCACGCGGTACGGCTGGCTCGCGGTCGAGCTGTTCTTCATGATCTCCGGGTTCGTGATCCTGCTCAGCGCCGACGGCCGCGGCATCGCCGGCTTCGTCGCCTCTCGCGTGGGCAGGCTCTTCCCGGCCTACTGGGCCTGCATAGTGCTGACGGTGTGCCTGCAGCAGGTGTGGTCAGGCGGACGCCAGACCTCGCTGACCGAGACGTTGGTCAACCTCACGATGGTGCAGGACCTGTTCGCGGTACCGGGCGTCCAGGTCGTGTTCTGGACCCTGCTGGTGGAGCTCAAGTTCTACCTGCTCGTGTTCGTGCTGCTGGCGTTCGGTCCGCTCACCCGTAACCGGGTGCTCGCGCTCGCCACGCTCTGGCCGCTGGTGGGCTGGGCCGCGCAGGATCTCGGCATCCACTGGCTCGCCGACCTGCTGGTGTCGAACTACGCCCCGTACTTCGCCGTAGGCATGCTGCTGTTCCTCGTGTACCGCGACGGCTTCGACCCGGTCACCACCGTGCTGCTCGCCGGAGGAGTCGCCCTGTCCGTGCTGCGCGTCCTCGAGGCCGCCGGCCGGGCGTCCGACCTGCAGGGGGTGCCGGTGAACCCCGTGATCAGCGTGCTGCTCATGCTGGCGAGCGTCGCGGCCGTCTGGGCGACGACGCTCCCGGGCAGGACGGTCCCGCCCCCGCGGCTGGCGGCGGTGCTCGGAACCGTCGGCGGCCTGACCTACCCCGTCTACCTGGTGCACACGCAGTTCGGGTACGCGGTGATCGACGCGCTGGCCCACGAGACCACCCGCACCGTCGCGCTCCTCGCCGCGGGTGCGCTGAGCCTCGGCCTGGCGGTCGCTATCCACTACGGCGTCGAGCGGCCGACGTCGGCCCGGCTGCGCCGGGCGGTGCAGACCGGGCTGCTCCGCGCCGGAGACGCGGTGCGCTCGCGGTTCTCGATGCTGTCGGACGCTTAGGCCGGCCGCCTCACCTGATCCCGCTCGTCCGGCTGCGGAGTCCGACGAGGGAACAGCGGTTCAGCGCGGCGGGTCCGGCACGGCGAACGGCAGGCGGTGCAGCAGCTCCGACTGCTCCTCTGCCCGCTTGCGCTCCCGCTGCCCGGCGACGAGCTCGCGCTCACGGCGTTCGGCGAGGACCGCGTGCAGGAACGCCTCCGGGTGGGTGCCGGGCGGCGGCCCGGGCGCCACGTAGCGCTCGATCTGCCCGGCGAGGTCGTCGCCGAGCCGGGCCCGCGACTCGGGTGCGAGGCGGGAGGCACGGCCCAGGAGCTGACGGGCGGCCAGGGCGAGCCCGTCGGGCAGCCGGCGCATGTCTGCCGTGCTCGCCCACGCGGCCAGGGACTGGGGCATCACTATCGGGGCCGACGGCTGCTTGCCGCCCCGCACCCGCACCGCGTACGTGCCGGCGGCGATGTCGCCGAGGCGCTTGCCCTTCGCGTTGGCCAGCGAGGCGATGGCGGCAATACCGCCGAACGTGAGCCACAGCTCGATCACCCCGACCAGGGCGCGCACCAGCGCGTGCCGGAACCGGACCGGACCGCCGTCGTCGCGCACCACGCGGATGCCGCACGCGAGCTTGCCGAGCGACCGGCCGCGCGACAGCGTCTCGACGGTGACGGGTATGGCCACCATGATCGCGACGTTCGCGAGGATGTAGACCACCATCGCGATGTCCTCGTTCAGCACGGCGTTCTGGAAGAACCACATGCCGCCGACGACCAGCGCGATCACGAGGACCGCGACGATCACCAGGAAGTCGAGCATGCCGCCCATCGCACGCGTGATGAACGACGCGGGGCGCGCGTCCAGCACCACGCCCTCGCCGATGACTATGCCGTCCTGCACGGTTCCTCCGGTCGGGTCGCAGGGCCTGGGTGTGGGTCCTGGCAGCGGTCACGCCGTCACTCTTCTTCCTGTGCGGCAGACTACCGTCGTGGACATCGACGCCTTCACCGCCGTGCACGCCGCTCAGTGGGACCGCCTCAAGGAGCTCTCGTCCCGTCGTCGTCTGGACGGCGCCGAGTCCGACGAGCTGGTGCGCCTGTACCAGTCGGTGGCCACGCATCTCTCGACGGTCCGGTCGGCGGCGCCCGACCCGGCGCTGGTCACGCGGCTGTCTGACGTGCTGAACCGGGCAAGGACCCGCATCGCCGGGACCCACGAGCCGGCCTGGCGCGAGGTCGTGCACTTCGCGATGGTGTCGCTACCCGCCGCGTTCTACCGGATCCGCTGGTGGTCGCACACCGTGACGGCGGCGTGCCTGCTCGTCGCGATAGTCGCAGGCGTCTACATCGCCTCGGACGCCGACGCGATGAACACGATGATGACGCCGGCCCAGCAGGACGACTACGTGAACAACGCGTTCGCTTCCTACTACGAGCCGGGCATCGGGTTCGCCGCCGTGGTGGGGACCAACAACGCGTGGATCGCCGCGCAGGCCATCGGCGGCGGGATCACCGGGTTCTTCCCCCTGATGGTGCTCTGGCAGAACGCGGTCCAGATCGGCGCCACCGGCGGCATGATGGCCGCCCACGGCGAGCTCGACCTGTTCCTCACGCTCATCGCTCCGCACGGCCTGCTGGAGCTGACCTGCATATTCGTCGCGGGAGCCGCAGGTCTGCGGCTGTTCTGGACCCTGGTGGACCCCGGCCACCGCAGGCGGTCCGTCGCCATGGCCGCCGAGGGGCGTGCCCTGATCACCATGGTCATCGGGCTCGCGGCGGCGCTCGGCGTCTCCGCACTCGTGGAGGGTTTCGTCACCGGATCGGCGATGTACTGGTGGCTCAAGATAGTGATCGGCGCGATAGTGCTCGCGGGGTTCTGGACCTACGTGTACGTCCTGGGCCGCCGCGCCGTCCGCGCCGGGGCCACCGGCGACCTCGCCGAGCACGAGGCGGGCGCCACCGTCGTCACCGCCGGCTGACGGTGGTCACGGCTGGGTGACAGTTGCGCGACGCCTGGCCGTACCGACCGAATTCGGGACCCGTTGTCAGGGACGCGTACTAGGGTTGCCGCGCAGGCACGACTTGAGACGACACCCGGGAGCACGCCCCCATGACGACGCCCGAGAGCGCACCCGACCAGCCGGCGCAGCCGACGCCCCCGCAGCCCGGCGCTTCCCAGCCCGCCGGCTGGGGCGAGCCGCCGCGGTACGGGCAGTACGCGCCCGGGTACGACCCGGCCGCGCCCCCTGCACCTGCCCAGCCGCAGTACGGGACACCGCAGTACGGCACACCACAGGATGGGACGTCCCAGGGCGGGCAGGCGGCGCAGTACGGCCAGAGCCAGTACGGGCAGCACTCCCCGTACTCCGCGCAGATCCCCGGCTACCACCCGCCGGCGGAAAAGCCCGGCATCGTGCCCCTGCGCCCGCTCAGCCTCGGCGAGCTGTACGACGGCGCGTTCGGCGCCGTCCGGCACAACCCGGGCGTGACGCTGGGCCTGACGGCGGTCATCGTCGTCGCGGCCGTCGCGGTCGGTACGCTGATCAGCATCCCGCTCACCACGCTCTTCACCGATCTGTTCGGCAGCGTGTTCGCCGAGGTCGGGAGCGACCCCGCGTTCGAGGACCTCGGCTTCACGCAGGAGATCCTCGGCGTGACCTACGGTTCTGCGATCGGGACGGGCCTGCTGCTCGGGCTCGCCACCCCGCTCGCCATGGGCGTCATGGCCATCTCGGTCAGCGACTCCGTCATCGGACGCAAGATCTCCGTGTCCGACGCGTGGGCCCGTACCGTCAAGCGCGCGTGGTTCCTGATCGGGTTCTCCCTCCTGAGCATGCTCGTGGTGCTCGTCGCCTATGCCCTGGCCGCAGGCATCGTCGTCGGCCTCTTTCTCATCGACCCGACGGTCGGCGTGATCGGCATCTTCCTCGTGCTCGCGGCGCTCCTCGTGGGTGCCGTGTGGGTGTTCACCCGCGTCATCCTGATCCCGCCGGCGCTCGCGGTGGAGGGCGGCGGATTCTGGGAGACGTGCCGGCGCGCGTGGAAGCTGACCCGGGGCACGTTCTGGCGGGTGCTCGGCATCTACCTGCTGACCTCGCTCATCCTCGGCATCATCGGCCAGGTGGTCGCGGTGCCGGTCAGCCTCCTCCTGAGCCTGTCCATGGTGATGCAGAGCGGCGCAGGCCTGGCGATCAGCTACGGCGTCACCTACGTCATCACCGGCGGGATGAGCGTGCTGTTCCTCGGCGGTGTCATCGCCCTGCTCTACATCGACACCCGGATGCGACGCGAAGGACTGGACGTGCAGCTGCAGGCCGCGGCCGCAGCCGCGGCGGACAAGTGACATGAGGGCCGATCTGCCCGTCGTCCCGGACCGGGACACCGCACGTGAGTGGCTCAGCAGCGAGCTGCAGCGGCCCGAGTACGCCGAGCGTGAGTCGCTGTTGCAGCGGCTGATCAACTGGGTGCTGGAGTGGTTCCAGAGCATCGAGTGGCCGGCCGCGGCGCTGGCCGGCCCAGCGCTGGGCATCGTCGTCGCGGTGGTCGCGGCGGTGGTGCTCCTGATCGCCTGGCTCGTCGCCGGTCCGGTGCAGCTCGGGCGCAACCGCGCGCGTTCGGCCGAGGTGCTCGACACCGACGACGCGCGCACGGCCGCGCAGATGCGTGCGGCGGCCGACGCGGCGGCGTCGTCGGGCGACTGGCGGACGGCGTCCGTCGAGCGCTTCCGTGCAGTCGTCCGCTCCATGGAGGAACGAGTGATCATCGAGCCGCGACCCGGCCGCACGGCCCAGGAGGCCGCGGCCGACGCAGGCCTGCGCCTGCCGGCCAAGGCCGCCGGCCTGCACGCGGGCGCCGACCTGTTCGACGGCGTCGAGTACGGCGACCGGGTCGCCACGGCGGCGGACGACGCCGACCTGCGTGCGCTCGACGCCGCGGTCACCGCCGCTCGCCCAGAGGTCGCCGCATGACGTCGCTGCCGCCCGACCTCGCGCCCGCACCGCCCACCCCGCCAGCGGCGGTGTCCGGCGCGCAGGCAGGCCCGACGAACGATGCCCCGGTGATCATCGGCGACGACACGACCGGACGGTCCCGCGCCGCGAGCAGGTGGCGCCGGATGCGCTGGCCGCTGACGGTCCTCTTCGTGGTCGCCCTGCTCGTCGCGTTCCTCGCGGTGGTACGCCCGGCGACGTCGGCCGCCCCGTACGCCCCGGACAACCCGGAGGACGACGGCGGCATGGCAGTGGCCGAGGTGCTGAAGGACCAGGGCGTGCGGGTCACCCACGTGACCACGGTGGCGGACGCCGTCGCGGCCGCAGGCCCGGACAGCACCCTCCTGATCGCGCCGAACCCCTCGTTCTTCGCCGACGACCAGATCTCCGCGCTGAACCGCACGGGCGCCGACCTCGTGGTGCTCGATCCGGACTTCTCCATGGTCGGGGCGATCAGCCGGAACAAGCTCGAGTCCACGTACGGCGAGGTGGGCGATCCGGTTGCCCCCCAGTGCGACGACCCGACCGCGCGGGCGGCGGGCGAGCTCGCGCTGCGGCCCGGCCTGACCGAGACGTCCACCGGTGCCGACGGTCTGCGCCCCACCCTGTGCTGGCCCGACGGCCTGGGCGCCTATGTCTACGCGCGTCTGGAGTTCCCGGACCGGTCGGTGACAGTGGTCTCTGATCCCGCGGTGCTCCGCAACGGCGCGGTCCTGGACGAGGGCAACGCGGCGCTCGCCCTGCGGATGCTCGGCGAGCACGAGGACCTGGTGTGGCTGGTGCCGAACCCGAGAGACATGAGCACCGGTGACGACGAGCCAACGCCCGCCGAGCTCGGCCAGGTCAACGCGCTGATGCCCCCGGGCTCCGCGCCCGTCGCCCTGGTCGCCGTGCTCGCGGCCGTGCTGCTCGCGCTGTGGCGCGTGCGACGCATGGGGCCGCTGGTCGTCGAGGACCTGCCCGTGCTCGTGCGGTCGGCCGAGGCCACCCGTGGCCGCGCCCGGCTGTACCGGGCGGCCCGTGCCCGCGGGCACGCCGCAGCGGGCCTGCGCGCTTCGGCCGCCGACCGGGTCGCCACACGCCTCGGCCTCGCCCGATCGTCCGATGCCAATACCGTGGTCGACGCCGTAGTGGCCGCGACCAACCGCCCGTCGCAGCAGGTAGCAGACCTGCTCTACGGCCCACCCCCCGCTGACGACGCCGCGCTCGCCGAGCTCGCGCGCCGACTCGACATCCTGGAGAGCGAGGTCCACCGACCGTGACCGAACCAGCCTTCCCCCACCAGAGCGCAACTCAGCCCACGCATCAGACCGCTGAGCAGGCTCCGCAGCCGAGTGCCCAGCAGGCCCCGGCAGCACCCGCCGCGCCCGCTGCCCCCCAGACCGCTACCCCGCCCACCGCTCCGTCCCAGGAGCTGCGCTCCGCCCTGGCGGCGGTCCGTACGGAGGTGGGCAAGGCGGTCGTCGGGCAGGACGCGGCGGTGACGAGCCTGCTCATCGCTCTCCTGTGCCAGGGGCACGTGCTCCTGGAGGGCGTGCCGGGTGTCGCCAAGACGCTCCTGGTCCGCACCCTGGCTGCGTCCCTGAAGCTGAACACCAAGCGCATCCAGTTCACCCCGGACCTGATGCCTGGCGACGTGACGGGCTCGCTCGTGTACGACGCGCGCACGGCCGAGTTCTCGTTCCGCGAGGGCCCGGTGTTCACCAACCTGGTGCTGGCGGACGAGATCAACCGCACGCCCCCCAAGACCCAGGCGTCTCTGCTGGAGGCGATGGAGGAGCGGCAGGTGTCGGTGGACGGCACGGCGCGTCCGCTGCCCGACCCGTTCATGGTGATCGCCACCCAGAACCCCGTCGAGTACGAGGGCACCTACTCGCTGCCCGAGGCCCAGCTCGACCGGTTCCTGCTCAAGCTCGTGCTGCCCCTGCCCGAACGTGAGCAGGAGGTGGAGGTCCTCGCCCGGCACGCGGCCGGCTTCGACCCGCGCAACCTCGCAGCGGCCGGCGTCACCCCGGTCGCCGACGCCGCCGTCTTGGAGCGAGCGCGTGCCGAGGTGGCCGGCGTCCAGGTGTCGCGTGAGGTGCTCGGCTACGCGGTGGACGTCTGCCGTGCCACCCGCTTCTCGCCCTCGCTCTCGCTCGGCGTCTCGCCGCGTGGCGCCACGGCGCTGCTGCGCACGGCGCGGGCGTGGGCCTGGCTGTCGGGCCGCTCCTTCGTGACCCCCGACGACATCAAGGCGCTCGCCCACCCGACGCTGCGGCACCGTGTGCAGCTGCGCGCGGAGGCCGAGCTCGAGGGTGTCACCGCCGAGGGCGTGCTGGACACGGTGCTGGCCTCCGTGCCCGTGCCGCGCTGAGGCCGCGCGCATGGTCGTGACGTGGCGGGCCGCCGCCCTGATGGGGCTCGGCATGATTCCGGTGCTGCTCCTCCCGGCGAACGGGACGGTGCTCGTATGGGCGACGGTGGTGGTCCTGGCCTGCGTCGTCGACGCAGTGCTGGCCGCCTCGCCGCGACGGGTGGCGGTGCAGCGGCGGGTGCCGGGTTCGGTCCGGCTGCGCTCCGAGGCCACCAGCGAGCTGGTGGTCCGCAACGCCTCCGGACGGCGGCTGCGCGCGGTGGTCCGGGATGCGTGGGGGCCGTCGGCCGGCGCGGGCGAGGGTAGGGGGAACACCGAGCGGGTACGTCCGGCGTCGGGCGGATCGGGTCGCCACCACGTGGACCTGCCGGACGGCGAGGCCGCCCGCCTGCCCACGACTCTCGTGCCGACCCGCCGCGGTGATCGCACGGCCGGCGGCGTGACGATCCGCAGCCTCGGCCCGCTCGGTCTGGCCGGCCGCCAGGTGACCCTGCCCGTACCGGGCCGCCTGCGGGTGCTGCCGGAGTTCGCGAGCCGCAAGCACCTGCCGTCCCGCCTGGCGCGGCTGCGGGAGATGGACGGTCGCGCGGCGGTGCAGATCCGCGGCGAGGGCACCGAGTTCGACTCGCTGCGGGAGTACGTGGTGGGTGACGACGTCCGCTCGATCGACTGGCGCGCCACCGCCCGGCGCCGCGAGGTGGTGGTGCGCACGTGGCGTCCCGAGCGGGACCGGCGCGTGCTGATCGTGCTGGACACGGGCCGCACGTCCGCCGCCCGGGTGGGTGCTGCCGACTCCACCGGCGCACCCCGGCTGGACGCCAGCATCGAGGCGGCGCTGCTGCTCGCGGCGCTGGCCGGCCATGCGGGCGACCGCGTGGAGCTCGTGGCGTTCGACCGCACGGTGCGCTCCCGCGTGGTGGGCGCTGCCGGTCCCCGGCTCATGCCCGCGATGGCGGAGTCGCTGGCCACCGTCGAACCGGTGCTCCTGGAGACCGACTGGCCGGGCGTGGTGACGCAGGTGCGCACGCGCATGACGCAGCGCGCGCTGGTCGTGCTGCTGACGACCCTGGACCCGGCGGCGGTGGAGAACGGCCTGCTGCCGGTGGTCGACCAGCTCGCGCGCGACCACACGGTGGTCGTCGCTTCCGTCGCCGACGAGGAGGTGGCCGGGCTGCGCGCCGGCCGCGACACGGTCGCCGAGGTGTACGACGCCGCGGCCGCCGCGCGCGGGGACCTGGAGCGCACCGCGGTGACGACGATGCTGCGCCGCTACGGGGCCGACGTCGTCGAGGCGTTGCCGGACGACCTGGCCCCGCGCCTGGCGGACGAGTACCTGGCGCTCAAGGCGGCGGGACGGCTCTGACGGCGGTGCGCGGGTCTACCTAGACGGTGGCGGTGAGCTGGGCCCTCTTGCCCAGGACTTCCGCGTAGACCGCCAGCAGGCGCTCGCTCTGCGCCGACTGGAGCAGCCCGGTCGAGAACGAGAGCGGAACCCGTGGGCCGTCCTGCGAACGGACGGCCCGCGCGGCGGAGCCGAGGGCCTGGGCCAGCGAGTCCGGCTCGGGGCCCTCGGCGCACCAGACCCACGGCGCGGCGTCGCCCCCCAGCTCGTCGGCGATCGCGCGGTCGCACACCACTACCGGGACGCCGAGGGCGAGGGCTTCGTAGACCGTCATGCCTTGCGTCTCGAACCCGCGGGATGTCTGAACCAGCAGGTCCGCCGATGCGATGGCGCGGAGCGCCTCGGTGTGGTCGACGGCGCCGTGCAGCCGGACCCGGTCGGCCAGCCCGAGCGCCTGCACCCGACGTCGCGCGCGGTCGAACAGCGTGCCGGTGCCGTACAGGTCCGCCTCGACGCGCTGGTCCGTGGCCGCGATCGCCTCGATGAGCTCCAGCGGGCGCTTCTCCGCGCTGAACCGCCCGAGCCATACGAGGCTGACCTGGTCGTCCTGCCGCGGGCCGCGGCCGGGGGAGGCCGCGACGTCGTCGTCATGCACCCCGGTAGGGATGACGGCGGTGACGGGCAGCCCCGCCTCCCGGAGCCGTGCGGCGAAGTGGCCGCTGGGCGCCACGACGGCGTCGGCGCCGGAGGCGAGCGCGCGCAGGTAGTCGTATCCGCCGCCGTGGCCGGACCGCCGGGCGCGGTCCCCGGTCACCTGGCGCTGCCATGCGGCGACGGCGCGGAGGCCGAGCCCGGCCGCCGGTCCGGCGACCGCCCGGAACGAGGCGTCGACGTTGGTGTGCGTCGTCAGCACGAGCGGGAGCCGGTGCCGTGCCGCGTACCGCTTGCCGAGCCAGGCGCCCCAGAAGTCGCCCTGCAGGTGCACGACGTCGACAGGTCCGCGGGCGTCGAGCGCGCGGTCCACCCTGGCGTCCAGCCTGCTCGAGGGCAGGACCGCGGAGTACTGGCCCTGCGCGACGGTCAGGGCGGGCAGGGCGACGACGCCGGGGTCCGCGCTGCCGCCCGCCGGGTCCTGCGGGGCGACGATCGTGACGGTGTGCCCGGCGCGTTCCAGGAAGGTGCGCTGGAGGAGGACCGACGCCTGGGCACCACCGAGCGTGCGGGGGTGCTGGTCGGTGAAGAAGCAGATGTGCAGGCCGTCCGTCACGGCCGGCTCGCCTGGGCGAGGAGGGCCTCGACCGGTGTGACGCGGGTGGTCGCGTCGGGGTGGTGCTTGGCCAGGGTGATGACACCGGCGACGGCCGCGGCGGTCGCGGCGCCCATCACGAGCCAGAGGCCGAGCGGGGTGTGTGCGCCCTCCCCGAGGAGCACCGCGCCGAGCAGCACCGCCACGATGGGGTCGACAACGGTCAGGGAGGCGACGACGACCGCGGGGGCGCCTGCCGCGTAGGCCTGCTGGACGAGCCAGCCGCCACCCACGGTGACACAGAGGATCACGCCGCCGGCGAGGAGCGTCCCGGTGTCGAGCAGGTCGGCCTCGCCGGAGGTCACGCTCAGCGAGACGGCTCGGACCAGGGCGGAGACGAGGCCGAAGGCGGTGGCCGCAGCGGTGGCGTAGGCGACGCAGCGCAGCCAGCCGCGGGCGGCCAGCCCGGCGAAGGTCAGCAGCACCACCAGGGCGGCGACGACCAGGCAGGCCACCACTACCGCCGAGCCCTTTGGCGGGTGGCTCGTCACGGAGCCGGCGGAGACGATCACGAACGAGACGACGCCGATCACGGCGAGGGCTGCTCCGAGCACCACCCCTCGGGGCGGCCGGAGCCGCACACGCGCGGCCGTGAGCAGCACGGCGATGGGCACGGCCAGCACACCGACGGGCTGGACCACACGGAGGGGCGCGAGCAGCAGGGCGATCGCGTGCAGGAGGACCGCGAGACCGCCGAGCGCTATGCCCGCCTGCCAGCGTCGTTGCTTGACGACGCTGAGCAGGCCGCTCATCGTCAGGTGTCCGTCCGCCTGCTTGTCCGACACCGCGTGGTGCTGCAGCGTGGCGCTGGCGGCGAAGAGCATGGCGTCGATGAGGGCCAGACCGACGGCGACGCCCGTGACGAGCGTGACGGTGTCGTTCACGCTCCGCTCCAGGTGCGGGTTTCCTGGTTCATGGCCGATGAGCCTATGGGCTCGATACGGGCGTCCGGCTTCGCACTGGTGAACGTGGGGTGTCGATCCGGGCTCAACGCGGTCATGGGAAAACTATGGCGGACCCCGGCCGGGCACGATATCGGGTGAACCCCCGAGGCCACCCCCAGATAGCCCGACCCCGACGGGGGGTATACCCCCACCGTCGTCATACCCCGAGGTGCCGGAGCACCGCCAGGACGCGGCGGTGGTCCGCCGCGTCCTGGGGCAGGTCCAGCTTCGTGAAGATCGCCGCCACGTTCTTCTCGACGGCGCCGTACGACAGGTGCAGCAGCTCTGCGATCGCCCCGTTGGACCGGCCCTGTGCCATGAGGCCCAGCACCTCGCGCTCGCGGGCCGACAGTCGTTCCAGGTCGTCGTCCTGCCGGGCCGAACCCATGAGCTGCGAGACGACCTCGGGGTCCAGCACCGTGGCACCGCCGGCCACGCGCGCGAGGGCGTCGACGAAGTCGCGCACGTCGGCCACCCGGTCCTTGAGCAGGTAGCCGACGCCGCGCGCGTCGCCGGCCAGCAGCCGGCTCGCGTACCGCGTCTCGACGTACTGCGAGAACAGCAGCACCGGTAGGCCGGGGTGCCGGGTCCGCAGACCCAGCACCGCGCGCAGGCCCTCGTCGGTGAAGCTGGGTGGCATGCGGATGTCCGCGACCACGACGTCGGGCAGCTCCGCCTCGCGTGCGAGGCGCGCGACCTCACGTTCCAGCGCCGCGCCGTCCCCGACGGCGGTCACGGCGTGGCCGCGGCGCGTCAGCAGGGCGGCGAGCCCGTCCCGGAGGATCGCCGAGTCCTCCGCGAGGAGCACACGCAGGCTCGGCGCCGGGGAGGTCGGCCCGGTCATGCACGGCCCGACGGGCTCGTGGTCGGCAGGATCACGGTCACCACCGTAGGCCCACCGATCGGGCTGGACAGGTCGAACGTGCCGTCGACGGAGCGCACCCGCTCGGCGAGGCCCGCCAGTCCGGAACGCAGGCCGGAGCCGTCGGGCTGCACGACGGCCGCGCCGCCGCGGCCGTCGTCCCGCACGCGGATCCGGACGGAGCCTGCCGTGTCGCCGAGCGGCTCGACCAGGACGTACACCCCGGTGGCGCGGGCGTGCTTGGCGGCGTTCGTCACGAGCTCGGCGACGCTGAAGTAGGCGATCGACTCCAGCGCCGGGACCAGGCGGCCGTCCGCCTCCACCGCTGGGTCGACGTCGACGTTGACCGGCAGCGCCGAACGCGCCGCGAGCGTCTCGAGCGCGACCGTGAGGCCGCTGTCGAGCGCTGGCGGGTGGATGCCCCGCGCCAGCTCGCGCAGCTCGACGAGCGCCTCCTTGGTGGAGGAGTGCGCGGTGTCGACCAGCTCGGCGGCCTGCTCGACGTCGCCGCCGTCGGCCAGGTGCTCGCGTGCCTCGCCGAGCTGCATGGCGACGGCGACCAGGCGGGCCTGCGTGCCGTCGTGCAGGTCCCGCTCGATGCTGCGCAGCCGGGCGTCGGCGTCGTCGACCGTTCCGGTGCGGGACCGCTCGAGCTCGGCGACGCGCAGGCTCGCGCGGGTCGGGCTGAGCAGGCCATGTGTCAGGGCCCGGAAGAGCATCGTGAACATGCGGGTGATCCACGGCCAGCACAGGACGAAGAGGAGGCCGACCAGCGCGGCCAGCGCGAGGCGCGGGGGCGTGTCCAGGAAGTACGACGGGCCGAACTGCGCGCCGCGGTGCAGCTCGCCGTCGGAACCGAGCTGCATCGGGAGGAACTGGTACCAGAACCAGTAGGTCAGGCCGCCCAGCCCGGTCGCGAGGAACGTGATGCTCACGACGAACGACAGGATCGAGAGGGGGAACGCGACGAACATGAAGAGCAGGGCGCGCCAGCCGGCGGCGTCGCCGAGCATGGACCCGATGGTCCGCCAGAAGCCGCGCGGCCGGACGTACGCTGTGGGCGCCACGACGTCGACGTCGAGCAGCTCGCGCGCCAGGCCGCGGTAGGCCGCACCCCAGCCGCGCGCGCCGAGGACCACGGCACCGGCCACGAACAGCCCGACCACGGTGACGGCGATGCTCGCCGTGAAGCTCACGGCGAAGATCGTGTAGGTGAACGCGAACGGTGCGAGCAGGAGCACCAGCGCGAGGTAGCCCTGCTCGCGCCAGGTGCGGCCCGCGAGGGGAGCGGTGAGGAAGTTCGGGGCCGGACGAGAGGCCCGCCCGGTCACGGAGCCGGCTGCGGGCCGGTCGACGGTCATGGTTGTCATGGTGCCAGGTTCGCCCCTGGCCAGGGCCTCGCGACATGGTGCCCGCCGCCAGGTTCGACGGGGGATGTCCCCCTCGGAAGGGTCGTGCCGGCCGGAGCCCGGCGGGGTGCTCCGGGCGGGTGAACCTGCGGGGGACGAGGCCGGGTACCGGTGTGAAGGCCCGGTTTGCTGGACCAGCCTGGCACACTGGAGGACATGAAGGTACGAGTTCTCGTCGTCGACGACGACACAGCACTGGCGGAGATGATCGGCATCGTCCTCAAGGGCGAGGGGATCGATGCCGTGTTCTGTGCCGACGGCGACTCCGCGCTGGGGATGTTCCGCACCCATCAGCCGGACCTCGTGCTGCTCGATCTCATGCTGCCCGGCAAGGACGGTGTGCAGGTCTGCCGCGAGATCCGGGCCGAGTCGGGCGTGCCGATCATCATGCTGACGGCCAAGTCCGACACGCTCGACGTAGTGGTGGGCCTGGAGTCCGGCGCCGACGACTACGTCTCGAAGCCGTTCAAGCCCAAGGAGCTCGTCGCCCGGATCAAGGCCCGCATGCGCCGCAGCGAGGACCCCGGTCCGGAGCGCCTGGCGGTGGGTGACGTGGAGATCGACGTCACCGGCCACACGGTGATGCGCGACGGCGAGCGCATAGCGCTCACCCCGCTGGAGTTCGACCTGCTCGTGGCGCTGGCCCGCAAGCCGTGGCAGGTGTTCACGCGTGAGGTGCTCCTCGAGCGCGTCTGGGGCTACCGCCACAGTGCCGACACGCGTCTGGTCAATGTCCACGTCCAGCGCCTGCGCTCCAAGATCGAACGTGACCCGGAGAACCCGGAGATCGTCCTGACGGTGCGCGGCGTCGGTTACAAGGCGGGCGCGACACGCTGATGCCGCACGGCCTGGTCACGCGGCTGCGCCGGGCGGTGCACCGGGCCCGGGTGGTCACGGTCCGGTCCACCCGGCGCGCGGTCGCGCAGTGGCGCTCCTCCATGCAGCTGCGGGTGGTCACCACCGCGCTGGCCATCGGCCTCGCGGCGATCGTCGTGCTCGGGCTGTACCTGTCGACGTCGGTCCGGGACGGCATCTACGAGCAGCGGCTCGCCGCGATCGACCGGGAGGCCGCCCGGCTGACCGAGCAGGTGTCGAAGAGCTTCTCGGACACGGCGACGACGTCGGACGGCGAGCTGCAGATCCTCCTGAAGGACTCCATCGCGACGCTCGCCGCCACGGGCGGCTCCACGGCGGAGGAGTACTTCCTGCTCCACGAGATGGGCACCACCGTCCGGGTGAGCGACATCGTCACGCGGTCCGACCTCACCGACGTGATCATCACCGACGAGGTGCGCGAGGCGAATCTCGCCTCCGACGGCGACCAGGTGCTGCAGGCGGTGGGCATCCCGTCGCGGGTCGCCAACGGCATGGCCAGCCCGGGCGTCATAGTGGGCTCGACGGTCCAGGCCGCTCCTGGCGCCAAGTACGAGATCTACTACCTCTACTCGCTGGAGCCGGAGCAGGAGACGCTGTCGTTCGTGCACCGCGTGCTGCTGGCCGGCGGGTTCGGGATGCTGGCGCTGCTCGGAGTCGTGACCTGGACGATGGCCCGGCAGACGGTCACCCCGGTGACCCGCGCCGCGACCGTGGCGGAGCGCCTTGCGGAGGGGCACCTCTCCGAACGGATGCCGGGCGCGCGGGGCACCGACGAGATGGCGAGCCTCGCGCGCTCGTTCAACGAGATGGCCGAGAGCCTCCAGGACCAGATCCGGCGCATGGAGGAGCTATCGGCCATGCAGCGCCGGTTCGTCTCCGACGTGTCGCACGAGCTGCGCACCCCGCTCACGACCATCCGGATGGCGAGCGAGATCATCCACGAGTCCAGGCATCAGATGGACGAGGACGCCGCCCGCTCCGCCGAGCTGCTCCTCGGCCAGATCGACCGGTTCGAGTCGCTGCTGGCCGACCTGCTGGAGATCAGCCGGTTCGACGCCGGTGCCGCGGTCCTCGACGCCGAGCGCCGCGACCTGCGCGACGTGGTCATGTCGGTCGTCGAGCAGGCCGCCCCGCTCGCGAGGACCAAGGACGTGCGGGTCTCGGTACGGCTGCCCGACGCCTCCGCTGCGGCCGACTTCGACCCCCGCCGGATCGAGCGCATCCTGCGCAACCTCGTGGTCAACGCGATCGAGCACGCCGAGGAGCGGCCGGTCGAGGTGACCGTCGCCGAGGACGACCGCACGGTCGCCGTGGTGGTGCGCGACTACGGCGTCGGCATGACCAAGCAGGAGGTCGAGCACGTCTTCGACCGCTTCTGGCGGGCCGACCCGGCGCGCGCCCGCACCACCGGCGGCTCCGGCCTCGGGCTGGCGATAGCGCTCGAGGACGCGCACCTGCACGCGGGGCGCCTCGACGCGTGGGGTCGTCCGGGACAGGGCGCGAGCTTCCGGCTGACGCTGCCCCGGAGCGCCGGCGTGCAGATCGCCGAGCCGCCGGTGACCATGGCGCCCGCCTCGCACGAGCCCGGGCTCCGGACCGGCCAGATCCCGGTGGTCAACCCGGCCGCCGGCCCCACGCCGACGGCGATCCCGGACCTGTCCGACCCCGGGGACGACGGCGCCGAACGGCTCGCCGCCCCGGAACGGCCCGCAGGCAACGACGTGGAGGTGCACTGATGCGTAGGACGACCCGCGTAGTCGTGGCCGCCGCCGTCGCGCTCGCCGGTGTCCTCGGGCTCGGGGCCTGCGCCCAGATCCCGATGTCCGGCCCGGTACGGGTGAGTACCGCCGACCAGGACCCGCAGGCCGACCTGGCGCTGCTCCCGCAGGGCCCGACGCCCGGCGCCGAACCGAACCTGATAGTGCAGGGCTTCCTCGGCGCGGCCGTCGCCGCACCGACGTCGCCGAAGGAGTACCAGACCGCCCGGGAGTTCCTCACCGAGGACGCCGCGGGAACATGGGACCCCTACGCGTCGGTGCGAGTGGTCCGCGAGCCGCCCATGCCGGATCCGTTCGAGACCGGCATCGACATCGAGGGCGTCGAGACCCTGGAGGTCGTCGTACGCGCGACCACCATCGCGACCCTCGACACCGCCGGCGCGTACACCGAGGTGGCGGACCCCCGGAAGGTCGGCTACCAGTTCACCCTCACCAAGGTCGGCGAGGAGTGGCGCATCTCGGGGCTGGACAACGGCGTGCTCGTGCCGGCCAACCTGTTCGCCAACCAGTTCCGGGCGACCCGGCTGTACTTCTCCGCCGAGGGCGAGGACGCCAAGAACCTCGTCCCGGACCTGCGCTGGTTCCCGCGGAACTCCTGGCGGCCGGACGCCGTCGAGAAACTCCTCTCCGGGCCACCCGAGTGGCTGCAGGGCGCCACCCGGTCCCTGTTTCCCGAGGGCACCCAGCTCGTGTCGCCGACGATCCAGGAGGCGGACGGCGACGAGCCGGTCGCCGTCCGCTTCAGCGAGGAGATCAGCAGCGCCACCGCCGCCCAGCGCGCGTTGATCGCCGCACAGATCTCGGCGACCCTCTCCGAGGGAGCGGGCCGCACGGTGCCCGTCGACCTGTTCAACGGCACCAGCCGCCTCGCGGTCGACGCGGCCGACGTGAAGCTGCCCGCCACGAAGGTCCAGCCGATGTTCCTGAAGGACGACCAGCTGTACCGCATCGACGACGGTCGGCCCGTCGAGTACGACCTGCCCGTGGACCTGTCGACGATCGATCCCACGGCGCTGGCAGTGAGCCCTGCGACCAAACCGATAGTGGTGCGGGACGGCACCGACCGGATAGTGACCGTCTCGGTCGACGGCGGGGACAGCTCCGACAGGGTCATCGAAGGGCCGGACCTCGCCGCCCCGTCGGTCGACAAGTTCGGCAACACCTGGACCAGCGGCGGGACGAACGACCTGCGGGTGCTGCCTGCGTCGGGCGCAGAGGTCACCGTGGACGCCGAGTGGCTCGACGGTCGCAAGGTCGTGAGCGTGTCCGTGTCGCCCGAGGGTTCCCGCATAGCGGTCGTGAGCCATGCGCCGTCGGGCACACAGGTGCAGGTGGCGGGCATCGTGCGGAACGAGAACGAGGTACCGGTCGGCCTCGCGCCGCCGCTCACGGTCGCGGGGCCGGTGGACGGCGTCGAGGAGGCCCGCTGGTCCGGGCTCACCACGCTGTCGCTCCTGACGCGGGACGGCGACGGCGTGTCCGGCGTCTGGACCGCCGGGGTCGGCGGGCAGCCAGGTGCCGGGGGCCAGTCACGACAGCTGCCGGGCCTGACGGACGTGCGACAGCTGGCGGCCGGGGTGACGGACCAGGGACTGCTGGTCGTCACCAAGGACGGGGACCTCGAGCACGAGGAGACCGGCGTCTGGCAGCCGCTGATCGAGGACGTGGACCTGGTGGCCTACCCAGGCTGACGGTTCGGCGTCCTCGACCAGCGGCCCTCAGGACCAGCGGCCTCCTGGACCAGCGCCTTCAGCGACGAACGGTCACGCCAGGTCGGTGACCGGTGCCGCGCCGCACGGGTTGTCGAGCTGGATCACACCGAACGACCAGCCCTTGCGCTTGTAGAGCACCGAGGGGCGCGACGTCTCCTTGTCGATGAACAGGTAGAAGTCGTGGCCCACCATCTCCATCTCGTAGACGGCGTCGTCGAGGGTCATCGGGTCCGCGTGGTGGAGCTTCTGCCGGATCACCACCGGTGAGTCGCCGATCGTGGTCTCCACCGAGTCGCCGGGCGCGGACAGCGCTGCCGGGGTGGAGATCTGCGGCTCGGACGCGTTGGCGGACGCGTTGCCCTCCTCGGTCAGGATCTCGTCGAGGGGCCGGACGTCCACGGGTGCGAGCACCTTGTTGTTCCGGTGGTCCTTGCGGCGGTCGCGGTCGCGGCGCAGTCGCTCGTTGAGCTTGTCGATGGCGAGGTCCAGGGCGCCGAAGCGGTCGTCCGCTGCGGCCTCCGCGCGGATCACCGGACCCTTCGCACGCAGCGTGAGCTCCACTCGCTCACGGTTCTCGGAGAGCCGCGGGTTGTTCTCGTGCGTGACTTCCACATCCACCCGACGCACGTAGGGGGACAGCAGCTCGACCTTCGCGAGCTTCTCCGCTACGTGCTGGCGGAACCGGTCCGCCACGTCCGTGTGCCTGCCGACAACGACAATTTCCATGTGCGTATCTCCGCTCCGGGAACTCTGGGCCACGCCGTCCCTTGCCGGCGGCGCGCGCCCGTCTCTACTCGTCATGGCACCCCCTGCTACCGGTGCCGGGCGCGAACCACCTCCCGTCGCGTATGCCCCGTCAACCTCGGCGGGACTCCGATCCAGCGTGGAACGTTCAGGCTAACTCCGTCCCCTGGGTAACGACAGCCCCAACGGTCAGTGAACAAGAAGACAGAGATCTGTCAGACTTTCAGGTTCTGCCCAGTCTTCCCGCAGGCGTCCGAGCGCGGGAGGCGCGCCTGGCTCGCCTCCTGCGCCGGGGGCGGCGTCGCTGCCAGCACCGTTGCGCCAAGGACGTCGTGTCCGGCGTGCTCGAGCGCCCGCTCGACGGCGGCCAGGGTGGCCCCTGTGGTGAGGACGTCGTCCACAAGAATGCATACGGAACTTTCTCCGAGCGCCTTTGCTCCGCGTCTCGTCATGCGGACGGAACCCGCGAGGTTGCGTCCGCGCGCCCGTGCGCCGAGACCCACCTGGTCCCGCCCGGCGCCCCTGCGAGCGAGGGCGGGGACCAGACGGGCGCGGACCCCGGCGTCGTGCAGGCCGCGGGTGACCGCACGCGCCAGGACCGTCACGGGCTCGCGGCTCCGTGCCCTGCGCGCCGCCCCGGTCGAGGGCACGGGGACGACGGCGACCGGCGCACCGCCGAGCGCGGCGGCGAGCACCGGGCCGACGCGGTCGGCGGCACGCCGTAGCGCCGGCGCGAGGAGCCGGTCGAGGTCGGCCCGCCCGCGATCCTTCCAGTGCACGACGACGTCCCGCACCGGTCCGGTGTACGGCGTGAGCGCCCACACGGGTACCGGCTGGACCCCGTCGAGCCGGTCCAGCCGGGGTGCCCCACGCTCGGCGCGGACCGGCGGGCCGGCGAGGAGCGCCGCGCACCTGGCGCACCACCGCACGTCGAGCTCGCCGCACGGGCAGGCGACGGGCAGCAGCAGGCGGACGAGCTCACGGACAGGTTGCACCCGCCCACCCTCCCCGACAGCCCCGCCCCCTGCTGGTTATCCACACCCCCGACCCACCCCACCGTTGAGTGCTGGGTATTTGTGCCGTAGGAGCGTCGTGATGCGCAGATACCCAGCACTCAACGGGCCGGGAGGGGGAGTGTCAGTGAGGGCGGGCACGATGGTCCTGTGCAACCGATCTCGTTGTCTCTCGACCAGGCTCGCCGGGTGGCCGTCGTGGCTCAGGGCCTGAACCGCCCGCGCGCCGCCGGACCGCGCACCATGCGGCACGTGCAGGGGGTGATCGACCGGCTGGGCCTGCTCCAGATCGACTCGGTGAACGTCCTCGCGCGGGCGCACCTGCTGCCGCTGTTCTCGCGGCTCGGCTCGTACGACACCGGCCTGCTGGACCGGGCCACCGCGTCGGGCAGGTATGCCCGGCGAACGGGCAGGGCGGCCACCGCCGACCGCCGGCTCGTGGAGAGCTGGGCGCACGTGGCCGCCTACGTGCCGCCGAGCACGTGGCCGTTGCTGGCCTTCCGCCGCAGATGGTTCGCCGAGGAGTACGACTGGCGCGAGCTGGACGGCGTACGCCTCCCGGACGCCCCGCAGGTCACCGAGATCCGCAACCTGGTAGCGGCCGAGGGGCCGCTCTCGGCGTCCCAGATCCACGACCGGTTCGTGTCCGAGGGGCGGTCGGTGCGCCGCAAGCGCGGCACGTGGTGGGACTGGAGCACCGAGAAACGTGTGGTGGAGCACCTGTTCTTCACGGGCGAGGTGGTCTCGGCCGGGCGCAACGCGCAGTTCGAGCGGCTGTACGACCTGCCGGAGCGCGTGCTGCCGGCCACTGCCCTGGGGGAGGTGCCGGAGCTCGAGGCCAAGCGGGCGCTGCTGGAGCTCGGGGCGCGGGCGCACGGTATCGGGGTGGCGCGCTGCATCAAGGACTACTACCGGCTGAAGGGGCCCGTGGCGGACCGCGCCCTGGCCGATCTCGTGGAGGAGGGGGTGCTGCTGCCCGCTCGCGTGGCGGGCGGCTCCGAGCAGTGGTTCCTGCACCGCGACGCCGTCCGGCCACGACAGGCCACCGGGCAGGCGCTCCTCGCGCCGTTCGACCCGCTGGTGTGGGAGCGCAAGCGGCTGGAGCGCCTCTTCGGGATGCGGTACCGGATCGGCATCTACACCCCTGCCGCCCAGCGCGTCGACGGGTACTACGTGCTGCCCTTCCTCGAGGACTCGCAGCTCACGGCCCGGGTCGACCTCAAGGCGGATCGAGCCGCCGGGGTGCTGCGGGTGCAGTCCGCGCACGCCGAACCGACGCTGACCGCGGACACCCCGACGCGGCTTGCGGCGGAGCTCCACGAGATGGCGGGGTGGCTCGGGCTGGCGAGCGTATCCGTGCAGGCCAAGGGCACTCTTTCACCCGCTCTGCAGGCTGCGGTGGCCGCTGCCTGAAACATACGCCAACTAAACTCGGCACATGGGAACCGCTGCCATCTTCCTGCTCGTCACGGTCGCGGCCGGGCTCGGGGCGGTCCTGCTCCGGCTGCCGCCGCTCGTGGGGTTCCTGGTGGCCGGGTTCGGGCTGCACGCGATCGGTCTTGCCGAGCCGGGCTACCTCGGGACCGTCGCCGACCTGGGCGTGACGCTGCTGCTCTTCGGTATCGGGCTCAAGCTCGACGTCAAGACGCTGCTGCGCAAGGACGTGTGGTTCACCACGATGGCGCACCTGGTGGTGAGCATCGCGATCGCGGTCGGGTTCCTCGGCCTGCTGGGGGCTGTCGGGTTCACGATGCTGGCCGGCGAGGGCCTCGGAGTCCTCGCGCTGCTGGGGCTCGCCCTCTCGTTCTCCTCCACGGTGTTCGTGGTCAAGGTGCTCGACGGCCGCTCCGACCAGTCCGCCCTCTACGGCCGGATCGCGATCGGTGTGCTCGTCATGCAGGACCTGATCGCCGTCATCTTCCTCTCCGTGTCGTCGGAGCACCCGCCCAGCCCGTGGGCGTTCGGCCTCGTGCTGCTGATCCCGGGTGCCTGGGTGCTGCGCAAGGTGTGGTCGAGGGTGGGCCACGGCGAGCTCCAGGCCCTGTTCGGCGTGGCGGTGGCGCTCGGCCCCGGCTACGCGCTGTTCGACGCCGTCGGGCTCAAGGGCGACCTCGGGGCGCTCGTCATGGGCATGCTCCTGGCGGGCCACCCGGCGGCCACCGAGCTCTCGCGCAACCTGTTCACGCTCAAGGAGCTCCTGCTCGTCGGCTTCTTCGTGTCCATCGGCTTCTCCGGCGAGCTCACCTGGCAGGCAGCGGCGATCGGGCTGCTCATGCTGCTCATGCTCCCGCTGCAGGGCATCGTGACAGCGGTGCTGCTGCGCCTGATGCGACTGCGCAAACGTACGGCGATCCTGTCGGGCCTGGTGCTGGCCAACTATTCCGAGTTCGGCCTGATCGTGGTCGCCGTCGGCTCGCAGACCGGGCTGCTGCACGACGACTGGCTGGTGGTCCTTGCCGTCGCCGTCGCGGGCAGCTTCGTGCTCTCCTCGGCGGTCAACACCCGCGGCAACGAGTACGCGATGGCGCTCGCCAAGCGCTTCCCGTCCAAGCCCAACGAGTGGCTGCACCGGGAGGAGCGGCTCATCGACGTGTCGGGTGCGGAAGCGCTGGTGCTCGGGATGGGGCGCGTCGGCCGCGGCGCCGTCCGGCAGCTGCGCGAGGACTACGGCATGAACGTCGTGGGCGTGGAGCACGACCCGGCGCGCGTCGCGTCCCTGCGCACCCAGGGCTTCACCGTCGTGCAGGCCGACGCCACGGACATCGAGTTCTGGGGCCGGGTGCGCAGCGCCGGCGCCGTCCGGCTGGCGATCCTCGCCATGCCGTTCCACGCTGCCAACCTCATCGCCCTGTCCCAGCTGCGCGCGAGCGGCTTCGAGGGCACCGTCGCCGCCGTCGCGCGGTACGACGACGACGTCGCCGAGCTCGAACGGCACGGCGCCGACGCGGTGTTCCACCTGTACGGCACCGCCGGGCTGGCGCTGGCCGACGAGGCCGCCGAGGCCGCGTTCGGCTACGTCGCGGCCGAGCGGATGCGCGACCTGCAGGCGGCACACCGTGGGGACACCGAACCGGTGCCTGCGCCCGCCACTGGGCCGGCGACCGGACCGACCACCGGACAGACCACCGGGCCGGAAGCCGAACCCGTCAGCGAGCCGGCCGCCGGCGCGGGCACCGGCTGACCGGTCGCCCGAGCCTCAGCGCCGGGCCTCAGCGTCCGGCGTCCGGCCCCCTGGTACCGCCGTCGTCCGCCTTCAGGAGCTCCGGGTCGACCTTGCCGGTGCGCAGGCCCGCGCTGCCGACCATGTGCGCGGCCACCGGCGAGGTCATCAGCTGGAAGACCGCGACCAGCACGAGCATGGTCACCGAGCCGCGGTCCTGCAGCCGGAGTGCGACCCCGGTCAGGAGCAGGAGCATGCCGAGCACCTGTGGCTTGGCGACCACGTGCAGCCGCGCGAGCAGGTTGTCGAACCGCACGACACCGACGCCCGCCGAGAACGAGAAGAAGGCGCCGAGCAGCAGACAGATCGCGGCGGCGATATCGGTCACCACGCTCATGATGCCTCCTGGCCCGGCGCGTCCTGGCCCGGAGCATCCTTGCCTCCCGGCGGGTCCGTGGCCTCCGGCCCCGTGCCGTCCGGCCGCCGGCCCTTGGGCGGCTCGACGGCGGCGAAGCGGGCGACGGTCACGGACCCGATGAAGCCCACCATCGACAGCACCACGAGGATCGGCACCGACTCGGTGCGGCGGGACAGCGCGGCCTCGACCGCTATCGCGCCCACGAGCGCCGTGGTCAGCACGTCGAACGCCACCGAGCGGTCCAGCATCGACGGACCGCGCTCCATCCGGACCACGGCGAGCAGGGCGCCCGCGGCGAGCAGCGCCGTGGCGACGATCCCGACGACGAGCATCATGGCTGTCCCTCCTTGCCCGGTGTGGGTACGGGGTGGCCGGGCGCGTCGGCCAATCCGAGCCGGATCAGCTCCGCACGCGTCGCGAAGGCACGCAGCAGGCGCTCCTCGAGGGCTCGCATCGACTCCTGGACACCTTCGGGACCACCCGAACCGGCGAGGTCGAGCACGTGCAGCCGCAGGATCCCGTCGGACCGGTCGAGGTCGACCACCACCGTGCCCGGCACCATCGACGACAGGCCGGCGGTGGTCGCGATGAACAGGTCCGACGTCGAGCGCAGCGGGACCGTCACCAGCCCGCCCCGAGGTGGTGGGCTCGGCCGGACCGCGGTCCACGCCACCTGGAACGACGCGAGCACGAGGTCGCCGACGAACCGGCCGACGAGGCGGGCCAGCGGCCCGGGCCGCAGCGTCCCGGCCGTACCGACGGACGGCAGCGGGAACGCGAGCGCCACCAGCGCGCCGAGCGCCACGCCGGACAGCACGTTCGCCCAGGACAGGTCGCCCCAGAGGAGCACCCAGATCACGGCGCCCACCACCATCGTCGGCCAGAGCGCGGCGAGCCGTCGGGCCCGCCGGCGCCACGGCCGCTCGGACTGCCGCTCGGCGTCGGTCTCGGTACTCGTCATGGCGGTCCTTCCTCCCCGTCGTCGGTCACCTCGTTGGACGTGCCGGTGCCGCGTGGTGCTCCGTCGGGGAACACCGCCTCGACGTAAGAGCGCGCGTCGAGGGCCATGTAGGCCGCCCGCGCCGCGTAGTCGTACAGCGGCCCCGCCGCGACGGTGAGGCTCACGCTCACGGCCACGAGCGCCGCCGTCGGGCCGACCATGCCCCAGGGCAGGGGAGACGGGTCGGGCAGCTTCCGGTCGTCGGGACAGGGCTGCCAGAACGCCTTGTTCCAGGCCCGGACCACCGCGTACAGGGTCAGCAGCGACGTGACCACCGAACCGACCACGAGGGCCCAGGCAAGCCCTGAGCCGTTCAGCACGCCGGCCTCGAGGAGGCCCACCTTGCCCAGGAACCCGGACAGCGGCGGGATGCCCGCGAGGTTCATCGCGGGCACGAAGAACAGGATCGCCAGGCCGGGGGCCAGGGTTGCCAGACCGCCCAGGCGGTCGAGCGACGTCGTCCCGCTGTGCCGCTCGATGAGCCCGACCACCAGGAAGAGCGCCGTCTGCACGGTGATGTGGTGGACCACGTAGAAGATGGCCGCCGCGGTGCTCGCCTGGGTCGCCAGCGCGACGCCGAAGATCATGTAGCCGATATGGCTGACCAGCGTGAACGAGAGCAGACGTTTCACGTCGTCCTGCGCCACCGCGCCCAGGATCCCGACGAGCATCGTGGCGAGCGCCAGGACGAGCAGCACCGCCTCCAGCGTCTCGTCGGGCGGGAAGAGCAGGGTCTGGGTCCGCAGGATGGCGTAGACGCCGACCTTGGTGAGCAGGCCCGCGAACACCGCGGTGACCGGCGCGGGCGCCGTCGGGTAGGAGTCGGGGAGCCATGCGGACAGCGGGAAGATGGCCGCCTTGATCCCGAACGCGAGCAGCAGCAGGGCCTGGATGCCCAGCCGCACGCCGGGATCGATCTCGGGCAGGCGCTCGGCGAGCTGGGCCATGTTCACGGTGCCCGTCGCCGCGTAGACCAGGCCGACGGCGAGCAGGAACACGATAGAGCTGAGCAGTGCGACGACCACGTAGACGCTGCCCGCCCGGATGCGCTCGCTGGTGCCGCCGAGCGTGAGCAGCACGTACGAGGCGGCGAGCAGGATCTCGAACCCGACGTAGAGGTTGAACAGGTCCCCGGCGAGGAAGGCGTCCGCGACGCCCGCCGCCAGGATCAGGAACGTCGGGTGGAAGATCGCGACGGGCAGGACGTCGCGGCGGCCGTCCTCGTCGGCGTCCGGGTCCTGGGCCTCCAGGGCCTTGCGCAGCTCCTCGGCGTCCTTCGAGGCAGGCGCGGTCCGGTCGTTGCTGTCCGCGATGCCCTGCGCCATCGAGTACAGCAGCACGCAGAGCAGCACCACGCTGCTCACCAGCAGCATGAGCGCGGCGAGGGGGTCGGCCACCAGGTTGACGCCGACCGGTGCCGCCCACCCGCCGAGGTCGAGCGCCACCGGCCCGTCGTGCGCCGCGACCACCAGGCCAACGGAGGCCGCCACGACCACCGACAGGGCGACGACCGAGATGATCCGCTGGGCGCGCTGGTACCGGTGCAGCGCCAGGGCCAGCCCTGCCGCGAACAGCGGCACGAGCACCGGCAGCGGCACGAGGGTCTGTACGGTCCACGGGTTCATGAGCCGTCACCCCCGCGGGTCCGTGGATCCACGACGGGGTCGGGGAGCGCCACCTCGTCCCGCGTGGCCACCGCTTCCTCGTCCAGGGTGGTCCCGGACTCCAGGGCGTCGCTGTCGGCGTATGACGGCGCGTCCTCGACGGCGAGCCGGGCGATACGGGTGTCCTCGAGGTCGTCCTGCACCTCGTCGTGGCCGTGCAGCTGCCAGGAGCGGTAGGCCATGGCCAGCACGAAGGCGACCAGCGCGAGCGTGATGACCACGGACGTCAGGATCATCGCCTGCGCCAGCGGGTCGCTCATCGGTTCGCCGGCGTCCGACCCGGTGATCGGCGGCGCACCCGCCCGGCCGCCGGCCAGCAGGATCGCGAGGTTGGTCCCGTTCCCCAGCAGCACGAAGCCGAGCAGGACGCGCGTCAGCGACCGTTCGAGCAGCAGGTACACCCCCGCCGCGAACAGGACGCCGACGGCCAGGAGCAGCGCGCCGGAGGGGACGTTGTCGAGCACGATCATGCGCGGTCACCCCCGGCCCGGTGACCCGCGCGCCCGTGCGAGTCGATGGTGCGGGAGCGCGGTTCGGCCTGCCGGTCGAGCTCGGCGCCGAAGGTGCGCAGGATGTCGATGACCAGGCCGATGACCACGAGGAACACTCCGACGTCGAAGAACAGGCTGGTGACCAGGTGGACGTGGCCCAGCACGGGCAGGTGCAGGTCGAGGATCGTGCTCTCGAGCGCCGCCTGGCCGGCCACCAGCGCGACCAGGCCAACGCCCGCCGACAGGAACAGCCCGGTGCCGAGCACGAGACCGGGGTGCACGGGGGCCGCCTCGCCGAGCTCGTACCGGCCGCCGGCCAGGTAGCGGACGGTCAGCGCCAGCCCGGCGACGAGGCCCGCCGCGAATCCGCCACCCGGCGAGTTGTGCCCGCTGAACAGCAGGAACAGGGCGAACAGGATCATCGGGTGGAACAGCAGGCGGGTGAGCACCTCGAACAGCATCGACCGCTTGCCCGGGTCGAGCGTGGGGCCCGCGAGCAGCCAGGTGCCGGGCCGTACCTGCCGGGTGCCGGCCCGGGCGGTCCGTTCACCCGACTCGCCTTCGCCGGGATCGTCTGCGGGGTCGAGGCGCAGCACGTCGCCGCTGCGCTGGCGCAGGAAGACGAGCGAGGCGACGCCGGTGGCCGCGACGAGCAGCACCGAGATCTCGCCGACGGTGTCCCAGGCCCGGATGTCGACGAGGGTGACGTTGACGATGTTGTGGCCGCCGCCGAACTTCTCGGCCTCCTCGGGGAAGTCGACGGACACCGGCACGTGCAGACGGACGAGCGGCGCGGCCGCGACGAACATCATCACGACCAGGCCGGTGAGCACGCCGATCGCGAGCCGGACCCAGCGGCTGGCCGCCAGCGGCCGGTCCGAGAAGTACGGGGGCAGGCGGCGCAGCACGAGCACCATGACGACGAGCGTCAGGGTCTCGCACAGGACCTGGGTCAGCGCGAGGTCGGGCGCACCGTGCAGCAGGAACAGCGCGGCGTTCCCGTAACCCGCGACGCCGGCGAGGAACACCGCCTTGAGCCGGCGGCGGGCGCGGGCGGCCAGTACCGCGGCCACCACGACCACGAGGACGACGACGAGCTGTGCCGGACGGTCCCACGGAACCACCGCGAACGGCCCGAGGCGGAGGACGTCGTCGCGCCCGGCGGCGTCCGCCACCACTGGCAGCGGCCCGGTCCCGGCCTCGCCCACGAGGCCTGCCGCGAGGGCGATCCCCGGGCCGATCGCGAGCACCAGGAGGATGACGCCGAGGTAGAACGGCAGGGAACCGCGCTGGGTGCCAGCGGTGACGTCGCTCGCGAACCGGTCCAGCGCGCGCATGAGACGCCGGTAGACGACGTCGGCGCCGTCCGGGGACCAGAGCGCCGCCTGCAGCCGCTCGACGCGCTCGCGCTGCCAGAACATCCAGGCGCCCATCAGGAGCACCACGCCGGTGACCGCGAGGACCGGGGTGAAGCCGTCCCAGAGCGTGAGGTGTCCGGGGTCGCCGACCGGATAGGTGTCCGCGTACGGGCCGAGCAGGTCCTGACCGAGATGCGGCACGAGCGCCACCGCGAGGCCCAGGACCGCGAGGACCAGCGGCGGCGCGACCATCCAGAACGGCTGCGGGTGGACGGCGTCCGGCGTCCCGTCCTGATCGGCCTCGCCCTGCTCTGCGCCGCCCCGCTCGGCTCCGGCCGGCAGGCGCGGCTTGAAGGCGCCCCACAGGAACCGGAGCCCGTAGGCCACCGTCAGGGCGGAGCCCACGGCGACCACGGCGATCATGATCGTGCCGAGCAGGTCCCCGTCGTGCGCCCACGCGGCGAGCGCCGCCTCCTTGGCGACGTAGCCGGCGAACGGTGGCAGGCCGATCATCGACGCGGTGGCGAGTGTCGCGGCGAGTGCGGTCACCGGCAGGCGGCGTCCGACCCCCGCGAGCTTGCGCAGGTCGCGTGTGCCTGTCGCCGCGTCGATGACACCGACCACCAGGAACAGCGAGGCCTTGAACAGTGCGTGGGCGCCCAGCAGGGCCAGCCCGGCGAGCGCCGTCGCCCGGGTCCCGTAGCCGAGGAGCAGCGTGAGCAGCCCGAGCTGGGAGACCGTGCCGAACGCGAGGACGAGCTTGAGGTCGTGCTGGCGCAGCGCGCGGTATCCGCCGAGTAGGAGCGTGGCGCCGCCGAGCACGAGCACCACGGTCCGCCAGGCCGCGAGGTCGGAGAAGGCGGGCGCGAACCGTGCGATGAGGTAGATGCCGGCCTTCACCATCGCGGCGGCGTGGAGGTATGCCGAGACGGGTGTGGGGGCGGCCATCGCGGCGGGCAGCCAGAAGTGCGTGGGCACGAGCGCGGACTTGGTGGCCGCCCCGGCCAGCAGGCAGACCACCGCGACGGTGACCGCCGGGCCCGACGGCGGGTCGGCGATGACCGCGGAGACGCTCCAGGTCCCGGCGCTCACCCCGAGGATCACGACGCCGACCAGCATCGCCAGACCACCGGCGGTGGTCACGATCAGCGCCTGCATCGCTGCCCGGCGTGACGACGTGCGGTCCGCGTAGTGGCTGATCAGCAGGTAGGAGAACACGGTGGTGAGCTCCCAGAACACGAACAGCAGGAGCAGGTCGTCGGCGACCACCAGGCCCGCCATCGAGCCGGCGAACGCCACGAGGAAGCCGCTGAACCGGCCGAGACCGCGGGCCTCGCGGGAGAAGTAGGCGCTGCAGTAGAGCATGACCAGGGTGCCCACACCCCCGACCACCAGCAGCATCACCCAGGCCAGGAGATCCAGCCGGAGGTCGATCGCGAGCCCGAGCGCCGGGATCCACCGCAGGTGCTCGGCGGGCGCGTCGCCGCCCAGGACCGTGGTGGCCTGGGCGAGCGCGTAGACCGTCGCCCCTGCCGGGCCGAGGGCGAGCACCCAGAAGGCGCGCCGGCCCAGGGCCGTCACGAGGGCGGGGGCGGCGAGAGCCAGGACCCCGTGGGCAAGCAGTACCAGGAGCACGTCCGGGCCGTCCTGTCAGGGCTCTTCGGCAGGACGTCGTGGCCGGTCTCCCGGGGATTGACCCGGGTAGAGCACGGGACGCCATGCCGCGCGAGCGCGGGCGGGTGGGCGATGCCTGCCACTTTATCCGCTGGTGCGAGAGGGGGCCGAAGAGCGGCCGGCTGGAACCCTTCGGCGTCCGCGGTCGTTACCCCTGGAGCGAACCCACCGGTCCGCCTTCCGTCTTTGGGCCACAGGCGCAGGTTTACGGCCTACGATGGACGACGGCGAAACTTGACGACGACCTGGGAGAACCCGCGTGTCCATCCTCGACAAGGTCCTACGCATAGGCGAAGGACGTGTCCTGAAGAAGCTGCACAACGTGGCTGAGCAGGTCAACCGCTTGGAGCCCAGCTTCGTCGAGCTGAGCGACACCGAGCTGCGTGAGGAGACCGCACGTTTCCGGGAACGCCTGGAGCACGGCGCCACCCTGGACGAGCTCATGCCGGAGGCGTTCGCGGCGATCCGCGAGGCGGCTCACCGCACGCTCGGCCAGCGGCACTTCGACGTACAGATCATGGGTGGTGCGGCGCTGCACCTCGGCAACATCGCCGAGATGCGCACCGGCGAGGGAAAGACGCTGGTGGCCACGACCGCCGCGTACCTCAACGCGCTCTCCGGCGACGGCGTCCACGTGATCACCACCAACGACTACCTGGCCAAGTACCAGGGTGAGCTGATGGGCCGTGTCTTCCGGTTCATGGGCATGACCACCGGGGTGATCCTGTCGGGTCAGACGCCCGCGCAGCGGCGGGAGATGTACGCCGCTGACATCACCTACGGCACGAACAACGAGTTCGGCTTCGACTACCTGCGCGACAACATGGCCTGGTCGGTCGACGACCTGGTGCAGCGCGGGCACAACTTCGCGATCGTCGACGAGGTCGACTCGATCCTCATCGACGAGGCGCGGACGCCGCTGATCATCTCGGGCCCCGCGGCCGGTGACGCGAACCGCTGGTACAACGAGTTCGCCAAGGTGGTGCGGACCCTGCGCGCCAAGACCGGCGAGGCCGACACAACGGCCCACTACGAGGTCGACGAGAAGAAGCGCACCGTCGGTCTGCTCGAGCCGGGTATCGCGAAGGTCGAGGACTACCTCGGCATCGACAACCTCTACGAGTCGCTCAACACGCCGCTGATCGGCTTCCTGAACAACGCGATCAAGGCCAAGGAGCTGTTCAAGCGCGACAAGGACTACGTCGTGCTGAACGGCGAGGTCATGATCGTCGACGAGCACACGGGTCGTATCCTCGCCGGCCGGCGCTACAACGAGGGCATGCACCAGGCCATCGAGGCGAAGGAGGGGGTGGACATCAAGGCGGAGAACCAGACGCTCGCCACGATCACCCTCCAGAACTACTTCCGCCTGTACGGCAAGCTCTCCGGGATGACCGGTACCGCCGAGACCGAGGCCGCCGAGTTCCAGGGCACGTACAAGCTCGGCGTCGTCCCGATCCCGACGAACAAGAACCCGCAGCGCATCGACCAGGCCGACCTCGTCTACAAGAACGAGGACGGCAAGTTCAACGCGGTGGTCGCGGACATCGTCGAGCGGCACGCCTACGGTCAGCCGGTCCTCGTGGGTACCACGAGCGTCGAGAAGTCGGAGCTCCTGAGCGCCAAGCTCAAGAAGGCCGGCGTCCCGCACAACGTGCTGAACGCGAAGGAGCACGAGCGCGAGGCCGCCGTCGTCGCGATGGCTGGCCGCAAGGGCGCCGTCACGGTCGCCACGAACATGGCCGGCCGCGGTACGGACATCATGCTCGGCGGCAACGCCGAGTATCTCGCCGTCACCGACCTCGCCGAGCGGGGTCTCGACCCGGTCGAGACGCCCGACGAGTACGAGGCGGCCTGGCCGCAGGCGCTCGAGAAGGCGAAGGAGCTCGTCGCCGCCGAGCACGACGAGGTCAAGGAGGCAGGTGGCCTCTACGTGCTCGGCACGGAGCGCCACGAGTCCCGCCGTATCGACAACCAGCTGCGTGGCCGTTCCGGCCGTCAGGGCGACCCGGGCGAGTCCCGGTTCTACCTGTCGATGCAGGACGACCTGATGCGGTTGTTCAACTCCGGCCTCGCCGAGTCGATGATGAACCGGGCGGGGTTCCCGGACGACATGCCGCTCGAGTCCAAGATGGTCACGCGCGGCATCATGTCCGCACAGGGCCAGGTGGAGTCGCGCAACTTCGAGATCCGCAAGAACGTCCTGAAGTACGACGACGTCCTCTCGCGTCAGCGCAGCGTCATCTACGCCGAGCGCCTGCGCGTGCTCGAGGGCGAGGACCTGCGCGAGCAGGTGCAGCACTTCCTCACGGACACCATCACGGAGTACGTGACCAACGCGACCTCCGACGGTCCCACCGCCGAGCAGTGGGACCTCGACGCACTGTGGACGGCCCTCAAGGCCGTGTACCCGGTGTCGCTCACGCCCGAGGAGGTGGCAGAGGAGGCCGGCGGTATCGACCGGCTCACCGGCGAGATGCTGTTGGACGAGATCCTGTCCGACGCACGGGTGGCCTACCAGGCGCGCGAGGAAGAGCTCTCGCCGCCGGCCATGCGCCAGCTCGAGCGCCGCGTGGTGCTGTCGGTCCTGGACCGCAAGTGGCGCGAGCACCTCTACGAGATGGACTACCTCAAGGAGGGCATCGGGCTGCGTGCCATGGCGCAGCGCGACCCGCTCGTCGAGTACCAGCGCGAGGGCTTCCAGCTGTTCCAGGCGATGACCGACGCCATCAAGGAGGAGTCGGTCGGCTTCCTGTTCAACCTCGAGGTCACGGTGCAGCAGCCGGATGCGGAGCAGGCGGGGGAGGGTAGCTCGGAGCTGCCCGCCGCCGGCCCGGTGCCGCCGCGCGGCAGGCTCGGCACGGGTCAGCCCGACGCCCCGCCGACCGCGCAGATCCCTGCGGTGCCGCCGGCGGCCGCACCTGCGCAGGACCGGCCGGGTCAGCTCCCGCCGCCGCGGCAGCGCCGTGCGGCGGGTGCCGCGACGGAGCCGATCCTGCTCGCGAAGGGCCTCGACACCCCGAGCCGTCCGCAGTCGCTGACGTACTCGGCACCGAACGAGGACGGCTCCGGCTCGGCGTTCGTGCAGTCGGCCGACGGCGCCCGTCGTCGTGCGGCTCTGCACGGCGAGGCGACTGCCGCCACGAGCGACGGCCGGACGTTCCCCGGAACGCCGCGCAACGCGCAGTGCCCGTGCGGTTCGGGCAAGAAGTACAAGGTCTGCCACGGGGTCAACGAGGTGTAGCTCACCAGCTACCCTCCCCGGGGTCTGTCGAAGTAGAGCGGGTGTCCGAGTCTCCCTGGCGATACCAGGGAGAGTCGGACACCCGCTCTACTTCGACAGACCCCGGGGTGAGACGGGCGGGTCCGTGTGGGTGGCTGCGGTTACCCTGATCGCAACGTCCGGAACTCCCGTGTGGACCTCGCACCGGACCGGACCGTTCCCCGAAGACGAAAGCAGGATCGCTGTGCCTGTGCACGTTCCCGAGCCCGCACGCGGGCTGCGTGTTGCCCTGCTCGGCTGTGGCGTCGTGGGCACGGAGGTGGCCCGGATGCTCCTCGACCAGGGTGCGGATCTCGCTGCCCGTGCCGGTGCCCCGCTGGAGCTCGTCGGGATCGCGGTCCGCGACGTGGACCGTCCCCGCGAGGCCTTCATCCCCCGTGAGCTCCTGACGGAGGACGTGGGCTCGCTGGTGGACGGCGCGGACATCGTCATCGAGGTGATGGGCGGCATCGAGCCCGCGCGCGGCCTGCTGCTGCGTGCCATCGAGAGCGGCGCTGCGGTCGTCACGGCCAACAAGGCGCTGCTGGCCGCCGACGGGCCCACGCTCTACAAGGCTGCCGACTCCGTAGGCGTCGACATCTACTACGAGGCAGCGGTCGCGGGCGCCATCCCCATAGTGCGCCCCGTGCGGGAGTCCCTCGCGGGCGACCACGTGCGCCGTGTCCTCGGCATCGTCAACGGCACCACGAACTACGTGCTCGACCAGATGGCCACGACCGGCCTCGGCCTCGAGGAGGCGGTCAAGCAGGCGCAGGAGCTCGGCTACGCCGAGGCTGACCCGACGGCCGACGTCGAGGGGTACGACGCCGCGGCGAAGGCGGCGATCCTCGCCAGCCTCGCCTTCCACACCCGCGTCTCCGCGGATGACGTCGCCCGCGAGGGCATCACGCGCGTCACCGCCGACGACGTCGCCTGGGCCGCCCGGACGGGTCACGCCCTGAAGCTGCTGGCCATCGCCGAGCAGACCGGCGAGGGTGTCTCCGTGCGGGTGTACCCGGCGCTCGTGCCGCTCGAGCACCCGCTGGCGGGTGTCAAGGGCGCGTTCAACGCGATCTTCGTCGAGGCGGACGCGGCCGGCCCGCTGATGTTCTACGGCCAGGGCGCAGGCGGCCGCCCCACCGCTTCGGCAGTCGTGGGCGACGTCGTCTCGGCGGCGCGCCACCGGGTGCTCGGCGGCAAGGGCCCGCAGGAGTCCACCTATGCGGACCGCCCGCTGCTGCCCGCGGACGCCGCGGTCACGCGCTACCAGGTCCGCCTCCTCGTCGCCGACCTGCCGGGCGTGCTCGCTCAGGTCGCCGGGGTAGTGGGCGACCACGGCGTGTCGATCGACACGATGCGCCAGACTGGGCCCTCCGAGGGCACCGCAGAGCTGCTCCTGACCACCCACGCCGCCCGTGAGGCGTCGCTGGCTGCCACCATCGCGGCGGTGCGCAAGCTCGAACCGGTCCGCGAGATCACGTCCGTCCTGAGAGTCGAAGGCTGAACCCGTGCCTCCTGTGCTGCCTGCTGAACCGAACCTCCCGTCCGCCGCTTCCGGCGCGGCGCCCACGTCGCGCCTCTGGCGCGGCGTGATCGCCGAGTACGCCGACCGCATGCCCGCCCACGTGCAGCAGAAGATCGTGACGCTGGGCGAGGGCGGCACGCCGCTGGTGCCGGCGCCCGCGCTGTCCGAGCGCACCGGTGCGGACGTCTACGTCAAGGTCGAGGGCATGAACCCGACCGGCTCGTTCAAGGACCGTGGCATGACCGCCGCGATCTCCGCGGCGGCCGGGCGCGGCGCCCGGGTCGTGGTGTGCGCTTCGACCGGCAACACGTCGGCCTCGGCCGCCGCGTACGCGACGCGCGCGGGCATGATCTGCGCGGTGCTCGTCCCGGACGGCAAGATCGCCATGGGCAAGCTGAGCCAGGCGGTCGCGCACGGTGCGCGCCTGCTGCAGGTCGACGGCAACTTCGACGACTGCCTCGTGGCGGCCCGCAAGCTCGCGGACACCCACCCGGTGGAGCTCGTGAACTCCGTGAACCCGGACCGCATCGAGGGGCAGAAGACCGCCGCGTTCGAGATCGTGGACGCCCTCGGCGACGCCCCCGACATCCACCTCCTGCCCGTGGGCAACGCGGGCAACATCACCGCGTACTGGAAGGGCTTCCGGGAGTACGCGGAGTCCGGAGCAGCGAGCCGGACGCCGGCGATGTGGGGCTTCCAGGCCGCGGGCGCCGCCCCGATCGTCAAGGGCCACCCGATCGACCAGCCGGACACCATCGCAACGGCCATCCGCATCGGCAACCCCGCCTCCTGGCAGCTCGCCGAGGAAGCAAGGGACACGTCCGGCGGTGTCATCGAGGCCGTGACCGACGAGCAGATCCTCGCGGCACACCGCATCCTCTCCGCCGAGGTGGGCGTGTTCGTGGAGCCCGCCTCCGCGGCGGGCGTCGCGGGCCTCCTCGCGCGGCACGAGCGCGGCCTGGTGCCCGCGGGCGCGCGCATCACGATCACCGTGACCGGCCACGGGCTCAAGGACCCGGGCTGGGCGCTGCGCACGCCCGACGGCGGCGAGGTGGAACCCGTGCGGGTGTCCGCCGACGTCGTCTCGATCGCCGACGCCCTCTCCCTCTGATGCAGCTCGGCGCCGACCACGTGCGGGTCCGGGTGCCCGCCACGAGCGCGAACCTCGGACCTGGGTTCGACTCCCTCGGCCTGGCACTCGCCCTGTACGACGAGGTCGAGGTGCGCCTCGTCGCGAGCGACGATGTAGTGGTGGACGTCCACGGCGAGGGCGCAGGGCAGGTGCCCCTCGGGGAGGACCACCTGGTCGTGCGTGCGCTGCGGCGCACCATGGACCTCGCCGGTGCCGTACCCACCGGGATCCACATGACCTGCCACAACGTGATCCCGCACGGCAGGGGGCTCGGGTCGTCGTCCGCGGCGGTCGTGGCCGGGATCGTCGCGGCGCGGGCCCTCCTGGCCGAGCCGCGGGCCATCGACGCCGCCATGGTGCTGGCGCTGGCCACCGAGTTCGAGGGACACCCGGACAACGCGGCGCCCGCCATCCAGGGCGGTGCCACCGTCGCGTGGACCACCGACGACGGCCCGCGTGCCGTCGGCCTCGACGTCGACCCGACGATCGAGGCCACCGTGCTGGTGCCGGACGCGCGGCTCGCGACGGCCCGAGCACGGGCCGCCCTGCCGGAGCACGTGTCGCACGGCGACGCGGCGTTCACCGCCGGCCGGGCCGCCCTCCTGGTGGAGGCCCTGGCCAGGCGTCCGGAGCTGCTGTTCGACGCCACCGAGGACCGCCTCCACCAGTCCTACCGCGCGGCGGTGCTCGGGGCGTCAAGCGAGCTCCTGCGTGCGCTGCGCGACGCGGGTGTGCCGGCCACCGTCTCGGGTGCGGGTCCGACGGTCCTCGTGCTGGCCGGGCCGGGTCATCGGGAGCGGCGCGACGCGGTCCTCGCGGACCTCGTCGACGAGACCGCCGGGTGGCGGCGACTCACTCCCGGAATCGACATGACCGGCGCGCGTGCCCGGAGGATTTCAGGTAACACGGGTGCGCTATCGTCCGGGTCGTCAGGTGCAACGGGGAGTCAAGTCTTACCAGGATCACCAGCTATACGGGGTGGTAGTATGCAGTGAACCTTCGGGATTGCACGTCCTGAGCCATGGTGGCGAGAATTCGGATTCAACATCGGTTCTTCACCGCCTAAGCCGGCAGAGCTGCTTCACAGAGTCTCAGCCGGTCGGTCGTGCCCGTTGCAGGCCGTGATCAGCGGCCACCGCATCTCGCGAGAAGGCAGACAACGCCCCCGTCAGCCGTCGTCGTCGTACCACGGATGCGAGGTTTTCCGCGTTCCGGCCATTCAGCGCCGGGCGCCCACACATCCCGCGGCCCGCGATCACGCGACAAGCCGCAGTTCGAGGGGGAAGGGTCCTTCGTGACAGACACCACCGAAAACGCTCAGTCAGCCGCCGGCCGCGCAGCCGGGACCGGAGCACTGAGCAGCATGCGCCTCGCCGAGCTCCAGGCACTCGCCGGAGACCTGGGCGTGAAGGGCACTTCCAGGATGCGCAAGAGCGACCTCGTGGACACCATCCGCGAGAAGACGGGCGGCGCGACGAAGCGTCCGGTCCGTGCCGCCTCCGCTACCGAGAAGCCCACCACCAATGACAAGCCTGCCCGCGCCGAGGCGCCGGTCGCCGCCGCCGGGGTCGCCACCTCGAGTGTGCGCGCCGACGCGAACGCGGAGGCTGACAAGGCCGCCCGTCTGGCCGAGCTAGCAGACGCCGTCGCCGCCCCGCGGGAGAGCAGCGGGCGCCGCGCCAGCCGAGGGCAGAGCGCTCCGGACGGGACCGCCGAGAAGTCCGGCGAGGGCCGCAACGCCCGGGCCGGTGCCGGCCGGCAGAACGCCCGCGGCGGCGACCGTGCCAACGTGACCGACCGTGCGAACGAGCGGAGCGACGACCGCGGCAACGCACGCGCCGCTTCCGCCGCAGCTGCCGCAGCCGGTGCCGGTGCCGGTGCCGCCGAGCGGAACAACGAGCGTGCCAACGAGCTCGAAGAGGACCGCAACTCGCGTCGCCGCCGGGGCCGGGACCGGGGTCGCGACCGCAAGCGCGGCCGCGGACGCACGGGCCCGGACGTCGCGGGGCTCGAGAACGTCCCCGAGGTGCGCGAGGACGACGTGCTGCTGCCCGTCGCCGGCATCCTGGACATCCTCGACAACTACGCGTTCGTGCGGACCTCCGGGTACCTGCCGGGCAACAACGACGTCTACGTCTCGCTGAACCAGGTCAAGAAGGCCGGCCTGCGTCGCGGCGACGCCGTCGTGGGCGCAGTGCGCCAGCCGCGCGAGGGCGACGAGCTGCCGACGCAGCAGCCGATCGGGCGCAACGCCAAGGTCAACAAGGTCAACGCCCTGGTGCGCCTCGACTCCGTGAACGGCATGACGCCGGAGGAGGCGCGCGAGCGCCCCGAGTTCACCAAGCTGACGCCGCTGTACCCGCAGGAGCGCCTGCGCCTGGAGAACCCCGAGGCGACCAAGCTCACGCCGCGCGTGATCGACATCGTCGCCCCGATTGGCAAGGGCCAGCGTGGCCTCATCGTCGCCCCGCCCAAGGCCGGCAAGACGCTGATGATGCAGCAGATCGCCAACGCGATCTCGCTCAACAACCCTGAGGTCCACCTCATGGTCGTGCTGGTCGACGAGCGTCCGGAAGAGGTCACCGACTTCGAGCGTTCGGTCAAGGGCGAGGTCATCTCCTCGACGTTCGACCGGCACGCCTCCGACCACACGCTGGTCGCCGAGCTCGCCATCGAGCGGGCCAAGCGCCTCGTGGAGCTGGGCCAGGACGTCGTGGTGCTGCTCGACGGCATCACCCGCCTGTCGCGCGCCTACAACCTGGCCGCCCCGGCGTCGGGCCGGATCCTGTCCGGTGGTGTGGACGCCGCGGCGCTCTACCCGCCCAAGAAGTTCTTCGGCGCCGCCCGCAACATCGAGGACGGCGGCTCGCTGACCATCCTGGCCACCGCCCTGGTCGAGACCGGGTCGAAGATGGACGAGGTGATCTTCGAGGAGTTCAAGGGCACCGGCAACATGGAGCTGCGGCTCTCGCGGTCCCTTGCCGAGAAGCGCATCTTCCCGGCGATCGACGTCAACGGTTCGAGCACCCGGCGCGAGGAGATCCTCATGTCGAAGGACGAGCTCGCGATCGTCTACAAGCTGCGCCGCGTCATGGGCGCGCTCGACCAGACACAGGCCGCCGAGCTCCTGCTCGGACAGCTCCGGAAGACCAAGACCAACGTCGAGTTCCTGCTGCACGTGCAGAAGACGACGCCGGGCGGTCTCACGGAGGACGACAACGTGGGCGAGACCGTCTAGCAGTTCGGTCCGACCTACGTCACACCGCTCTTCCTCGCCCGCACGGGCGAGGAAGTGGCAGAATGACTTGCTGGCTCGCTGGTTCACGTCACTGCTGTTCTGCAGGGCGACCCAGCGGCATCTCACCAAGGAGCAACATGAGGGCTGGAATCCACCCCGAGTACGTCGTCACCGAGGTCACCTGCACCTGCGGTAACACCTTCACGACGCGCAGCACCGAGACGTCCGGCAAGATCAGCGCCGACGTCTGCAGCGCCTGCCACCCGTTCTACACGGGCAAGCAGAAGATCATGGACACCGGTGGCCGCGTGGCCCGGTTCCAGGCGCGCTACGGCAAGAAGGACGCCGACAGCTAGCGACTTCGCAGCGCCGGTGGTCCGGCCCGACAACCTCTCCAGGGGCAGTCGGGTACCGGACCACCGGCGCTGTCGTTTCCCCACAACCTGTTCGCCCCGCCTCGTTGAGTGCGTGATATTCGCCCTCTCGACGCGTGCGAGAGGGCGAATATCCCGCACTCAACGAGCGGTGTACCTAGGAGAGATCGTGACCGAGTCAGCGTTCGCCGGTGTCGGGCCCTTGATCAGCGAGCATGCCGAGATCGAGTCGGCGCTTGCCGACCCCGCCGTGCACGCGGACGCGGGGCGCGCGCGGACCCTTGGCCGGCGGTACGCCGAGCTCAACCAGGTGGTCGGCGCGTACCGCGCCTGGGAGCAGGCGCACGACGACGCCGAGGCCGCCGCCGAGCTGGCCACGGAGGACGCCGCGTTCGCCGAGGAGCTGCCGAGCCTCCGGGCGGCCGAGGCGGTCGCGGAGGAGAAGCTGCGCCGCGTGCTGGTGCCGCGCGACCCGGACGACAGCCGCGACGTCATCCTCGAGATCAAGGCGGGCGAGGGCGGCGAGGAGTCCGCGCTGTTCGCCAGCGACCTCCTGCGCATGTACCTGCGCTACGCGGAGCAGCAGGGCTGGTCGACGCAGCTGCTGGAGGCCACGGCGTCCGACCTGGGCGGCTACAAGGACGTGCAGGTCGCCATCAAGGCGAAGAACGTCCAGGGCCCCGAGGACGGCGTCTGGCACAGCCTCAAGTACGAGGGCGGAGTGCACCGCGTACAGCGCGTGCCGGTCACCGAGTCGCAGGGCCGGATCCACACGTCGGCGGCCGGCGTGCTCGTGTTCCCCGAGGTCGACGACCCGGGCGAGCTCGAGATCGACCAGAACGACCTGCGGATCGACGTCTACCGCTCGTCCGGTCCCGGCGGGCAGTCCGTCAACACCACTGACTCCGCGGTCCGCATCACGCACATCCCCACGGGCATCGTCGTCTCGATGCAGAACGAGAAGTCGCAGCTGCAGAACCGCGAGCAGGCCATGCGCGTGCTCCGCGCCCGGCTGCTCGCCGCGCAGGCGGAGGCCGCGGCGGCGGAGTCCGCGGAGCTGCGCCGCTCGCAGGTCCGCACGGTGGACCGTTCCGAGCGGATCCGGACGTACAACTACCCGGAGAACCGGATAGTGGACCACCGCACCGGGTACAAGGCGTACAACCTCGACCAGGTGCTCGACGGCGACCTCGGTGCCGTCGTGCGGTCGGCGATCGAGGCCGACGAAGCGGCGCGGCTCGCGGTGGCGTCCGGTGTGTGACATCCCGGCGAGGGCAGTGTTGCGTGCTGTATCGCCCGGTGGATTGCCCGCCGGGACGGCTGGGCGGCAGTCTTGGGGTGCAGGGGGAGGAGCGCTGTGAGTACACAGCTGTTGAAGTGGGCCTACGAGGAGCTGGCGGACGCCGGGGTCGCGTCGCCGCAGGCCGACGCCGAGGTGCTGCTGGCGTATGCGCTCGGGGTCGACCGGAGCGAGCTGCGGCGCCTGGCGGTGCTGGGTCGTGAGGTGCCCGACTCCGCTGCAGGCGTCTTCGCCGGGCTCGTCTCCCGGCGAGCCGCCCGCGAGCCCCTGCAGCACCTGACCGGGGTCGCCGCGTTCCGGCACCTCGAGCTCGCGGTAGGCCCAGGGGTCTTCGTGCCGCGCCCCGAGACCGAGGAGGTGGCGCAGGTCGCCATCGACGAGGCGGCCAAGGTCGTCGGCGAGCGGGGGAGCGCCGTCGTCGTCGACCTGTGCACCGGCACCGGGGCGATCGCGCTCGCGGTGGCCACCGAGGTGCCCGGCACGCGGGTGCACGCGGTCGAGCTGGACAAGGACGCGCACGCCTGGGCGGAGCGCAACGTCGACGCCCTGAGCGCCGCGGTCGCGAGCGCGAGTGCCGGCACGACGGAAGGCACTAAGGAAGGCACCGAGCCCGGCACGCCACCGGAGCGGATAGTGCGCCTCGTCAAGGGCGATGCCCGCACCGCGCTCTACGGCATCGACGGGCTGGCCGACGTCGTCGTCTCGAACCCGCCGTACGTGCCGTCGGACGCCGTGCCCGTGGATCCCGAGGTCGCGGAGCACGACCCCGCCGTCGCGCTGTACGGGCTGGGACCGGACGGGCTGGAGGTGCCGCGGGGCATCACGGACGCCGCGGCACGGCTGCTGCGACCCGGCGGGCTGTACGTCATGGAGCATGCGGAGGTCCAGGCGGAGGCGGCGCGCGACATGGTCGTCGCGGCCCGCGACGCCGACGGCCGGCCGGTGTTCGGCGAGCCCGAGACCCGCAAGGACCTGACGGGTAGGCACCGCATGGTGGTCGCGCGCCGCCTGTGGCCAGAGCGCAGCACAGGTCCCGGGCGATGAAGGTATCGCCTGGGGCGTCAGGGAGCCCCCGGATCGTGAAAGACTGTTCCGCGTGAGTGTGCCTGTGCAGCCCGTGCTCGACGCCACCGACCCGCAGACCTGGGGCCCGGCGATCGACGAGGCGGTGAATGCGATCTCCCGTGGGGGCCTCGTGGTCCTCCCCACCGACACCGTGTACGGCATCGCTGCCGACGCGTTCGACGAGGCGGCCGTCGCCGCGCTCCTCGCGGCCAAGGGTCGCGGCCGGCAGATGCCGCCGCCGGTCCTGGTGGGCGAGGTGGCGACCCTCGACGGCCTGGCCATCGACGTGCCCGACGACGCCCGCAAGCTCGTCGAAGCGTTCTGGCCCGGCGGTTTCACGATCATCCTGCGCGCGCAGCCGTCGCTGCAGTGGGACCTCGGCGACACGGGCGGCACGGTAGCCCTGCGGATGCCGGACCACCCCGCGGCCCTCGCCCTGCTCAAGCGCACCGGCCCGCTCGCCGTCTCCAGCGCGAACAAGTCGGGCAGCCCGGCCGCGCAGGACGTCGCGGACGCCGAGCTTCAGCTCGGCGGCTCGGTCGCGGTCTACCTCGACGGGGGCGAGGCGCCGGGTGGCGTCGCCTCCACGATCGTGGACGCGACGGGCCCGGTGCTGCGCGTCGTGCGCGAGGGCGCCGTGTCGCTCGAAGCGCTGCGTGCGGTCGCCGACGTCGAAGGACCACAGGTGTCGCCCGAGGACGACCCGAGCGCTCCCCCGGCCGGTGCCGCGGAGGACGACGAGTGAGGGTGTACCTGCTCCTGATGCTCGTGGCCGCTGCGGTCACGTTCCTGACCACGCCCTTTGCCCGCTGGGTAGCCATGAGGACCTCGGCCATCTCCGCCGTGCGGGCGCGCGACGTGCACTCCGTGCCGACACCGCGCCTCGGCGGGCTCGCCATGCTGATCGGCATCGTCGTGCCGATGCTGCTGGCCTCGCAGATGCCGTTCCTGTCCGGGGTGTTCGACGATCCCCAGGTGTGGGGCATCGTCGGCGGCGCCGCCATCGTGTGCGCGCTCGGCTGGGCCGACGACAAGTGGGACCTCGACTGGATGACCAAGCTCGCGGGCCAGGTCCTGGCCGCCGGCTTCATGGCGCTGCAGGGCGTCCAGCTCATCACGATGCCGATCGCGGGCGTGACCATCACGTCGTCGCGCATGTCGCTCGTGGTGACCGTGCTGATCATCGTCATCGCGATGAACGCGGTGAACTTCGTGGACGGCCTCGACGGGCTGGCCGCCGGCATCGTCGCGATCGGCGGCACCGCGTTCTTCCTGTATACGTACGGGCTCACCCAGCAGGTCTCGGCGGACGACTACGCGACGCTGCCCTCGGTCGTCCTCGCCGTGGTGGTGGGCGTGTGCATAGGCTTCCTGCCGCACAACTTCCACCCGGCGCACATCTTCATGGGCGACGCCGGTTCGATGCTGATCGGCCTGGTGATGGCGGGTGCGGCGATCAGCGTCACCGGCAACATCCCGCCGGGCATCATGACCGGCGCCCAGGCGCTACCCGCCTTCATCCCGCTGCTGCTTCCGGTGGCGGTGCTCATGCTGCCGCTGCTCGACATGGGACTGGCCGTCATCCGGCGGCTCGCCGCGGGCAAGTCGCCGATGGCACCTGACCGTATGCACCTGCACCACCGGATGCTGGCCCTCGGTCATTCCCACCGCCGTGCAGTGGTGATCCTGTACGTGTGGACCGCCGTGTTCGCGTTCAGCGCCGCGGCGCTCGTGCGGTGGGACTGGGAGGTCGTGCTGATCTGGACCACCGTGTTCGTGGTGCTCGCGCTGCTGGCCACCCTTGGCCCGCTGCGCCACCGCGGCCGCTTCCTGGACGACGACGTCGCCGCGCTCTCGGGCCAGACGCCGAAGGTCCCCGCAGCCGTCGGGGCCGCTGCCGCCGCAGGGGTCGGGCTCGAGGCCAAGGTGCCGGTCCAGGTCGTCGTCCCGCAGCTCGTCGCTCCGCAGGGCGGGTCCCGCCCGAGCGCCGCTTCCCAGGGCACCGCTCACCACAGTGTCGTGTCCAAGACCAAGGAGACCATCGAATGACCGAGCAGGTACCTGACGCACCCAGCGCCCCCCGGGGCGCTGCCGAGCGGGCGGTGCTGCGCACGGCCCTGCGCGACTGCCTGATCCTCGTGGCAGGGCTCGCGGTCCTTGGCTCGCTGGTCGGCCTCGTGGTCGCGGGACAGCCGGGGCTCTGGGGCGCCCTGATCGGCGCCGCGCTCGCCGCGTTCTTCTGCGCGACGACCGTGTGGTCGATGATCTACACGGTCGGCAAGGGCGCGACCGCGATGGGCGCCGTGGTGATGGGCAGCTGGATCGCCAAGATGGTGGTCCTCGTCGCCGTCCTCGCCGTACTGACCCGGTTCGACTTCTACGACCGCGTGGTCCTGTTCGTGGTGCTTCTGCTCGGGGCAGTGGGGTCGGCACTGCTTGACTATCGCGCGGTCAAGAACGGTCGGGTCCCGTACGTCGAGCCCGAAGCAGGGGCCTGACGCGCCATTCGGCGCGGACACGACCCGGCGCACGATTGCGCAATAAGTCACAAGGCGCCGTGCCATGCGGTTATCCGGCCAATTCCGGGTGCGGCATAGGTTAGGCTTACGACTGAATCCATGACGGCCAGGCCCGATGGCGCGCCCGTTCCGCCCCTTTGCGGTGACGCGCGCTGGGCCTAATGACCACCTGGGAGTCCTCCTGTCCACGTATGCGACGTCCGTAATCCTCGCCGCCACTGAAGGCCACGAGGGTGAGGGCGGCTTCCACACGCCGTCGATCTCCGACTTCTTCCCGTCGGCCATCCTCTTCGAGGGCACTGTCTTCCAGATCGATCGCATCTGGATCATCCGGATCATCGCCACCCTGGTGCTGCTGTCGGTCTTCGTGATCGCCGCTCGCCGGGCCAAGGTGGTGCCGGGACGGTTCCAGGCAGGTGTCGAATACCTGCTGAGCTTCGTCCGGGTGCAGATCGGCGAAGAGATCCTGGGCAAGGAGAACGCGAAGCGTTTCGTGCCCATGCTCACGACCATCTTTCTCTCGATCCTGGCGTTCAACGTCACGAGCGTGATCCCAGGCCTGAACCTGGCGGGCACCTCGCGGATCGGCATCCCGCTGCTCCTGGCGCTGTGGGTGTTCGTCACCTACTGGGCCGTCGGCATCCGCAAGCACGGCCTGGGTGGGTACCTCAAGGCGAACCTGTTCCCGCCGGGGGTGCCGTGGCCGATCTACTTCATCCTGACCCCGATCGAGCTGCTGCAGCTCCTGATCATCCGGCCGGGCTCGCTGGCGGTCCGACTGGTGGCCAACATGGTCGCCGGTCACATCATGCTGGTGCTCTGCTTCGCCGCGACGCAGTTCTTCGTCGTGGACTCGGCGGGCACGGGTCTGATGGCTTTCGGGGTGCTCACGCTCCCGGCAGGCATCTTCGTGACCCTGTTCGAACTTCTGGTCGCATTCCTGCAGGCGTACATCTTCGCGCTGCTGGCCGCGGTCTACATCAACATGTCGCTGGAGGAGGAGCACTGATTGCTCCTCCGGGCGGCGCTTAACGGCTTCACCTGGAAAACCCGCGACGGGCGCACCAGCGCCTTCGCACACCATGCGACGCCGAACCGTCCGGTTCGGCGCCCAACGGAAGGAAGACGCAAGTGGACGTCACCACTCTCGCCGAGGTCACCGGTAACCTGAACGCTGTCGGTTACGGCCTCGCCGCCACCGGCCCTGGTATCGGTCTCGGTATCCTCATCGGTAAGACGATCGAGGGCATGGCTCGCCAGCCCGAGGTCGCCGGCCAGCTCCGCGCCACCATGTTCCTGGGTGTCGCGTTCGTCGAGGTGCTCGCGCTGCTCGGCCTGGTCGCTGGCTTCCTCTTCCCCGCCGCGTGATGGCTGCGCTCCCGGGCGCTGCCGGTGTCGTGGTAGCGCAGACGGAGGAAGGGCCTGCGGGTATCGACCTGTTCCTGCCCGCCTCGTACGACCTGGTGTGGTCGACCGTGGTCCTCGTGATCATCGCGGCGGCGTTCTACAAGCTCGTGCTGCCCCAGATGAACAAGGTGCTCGACGAGCGCTCCGCCCTCATCGAGGGCGGTATCGAAAAGGCTGAGGCAGCCCAGAAGCAGGCCGACGAGGCCCTGGCGCAGCAGCAGCAGCTGCTCGCCGAGGCCCGTGCCGACGCCGCGCAGGTCCGTGAGGAGGCGCGTGCCGAGGGCACCGCCATCATCAAGGAGCTCAAGGTCAAGGCGAGCGAGGAGGCGGAGCGCATCACCGAGACCGCCCGTCGCCAGATCGAGGCCGACCGACAGGCCGCGTCCGTGTCCCTGCGCAACGAGGTCGGCGCGCTCGCGACCGACCTGGCGTCGAAGATCGTGGGCGAGTCCCTCGAGGACTCGGCCCGTCAGTCGCGCGTGGTGGACCGCTTCCTCGACGAGCTCGAGGCAAGCCAGGCCGTGGCAAGCAACAAGGAGGCGTGATGCGGGGATCGAGCGGGGCATCGCTGACGGCGGCGCAGGAGCGCTTCGAACCGGTGCTGCGTGCCGCAGGTGCGGACGCACTGACGCTGGGTGAGCAGCTGCTCACCCTGGTGTCGGCGCTGGACGACTCCGCTGCGCTGCGCCGCTCGCTCGCCGACCCCTCCCGCGAGGGCGAGGCAAAGGCCGGCCTGGTGGCCGACCTGCTGAGCGACTTCGACGAGCGCGTGGTCGACCTGGTGTCCGGACTCGTCCGGTCACGCTGGGCGAGCGACGCGGACCTGGCCGACGCCATCGAGCGTCTCGGTGTGGACGCCGTGCTGGCTTCCGCCGAGGCGCGCGGGGCGCTCGAGACGGTGGAGGACGAGCTGTTCCGGGTCACCCGGTCGCTCGGCGGCCAGCGTGAGGCCAAGCAGGTCCTCTCGGACAACACCACCGCTCCCGCGCGCCGGGTGGCGCTCGTGGACGCGCTGGTCGGCGGCAAGGTCGACACCGTGACCCAGAGCCTGGCCAGGCGGGCGACGTCGTCGCCGCGCGGCCGTCGCTTCGTGCAGACGCTCGGTTGGTTCGGCGAGGTCGCGGCGGAGCGTCGCAAGCGCCTCGTCGCCTCCGTGACGAGCGCGACGGTGCTCACCCGCGAGCAGGAGCAGCGCCTCGGTGCGCTGCTCGAGCGCTCGTACGGGAAGCCCGTGCAGCTGAACGTCACCGTGGACCCGGCAATCGTCGGGGGCATGCGCATCCAGGTCGGCGCGGACGTCGTCGACTCCACTGTCCTGTCGCGCCTTGCTGACGCCTCGCGTCGTCTGGCCGGCTGAATACGTGAACATGAACCTTCCGCCGCGGCTTTCGCGGCCACGACAGGAGAAGAGCAATGGCTGAGCTGACGATCCGGCCGGACGAGGTCCGGGCCGCACTGGACAGCTTCGTGAAGTCCTACGAGCCCCAGGAAGCGGTCGCCGAAGAGGTGGGTCGCGTCTCGTACGCCGCGGACGGTATCGCGCGCGTCGAGGGCCTCCCTGGCGTGATGGCGAACGAGCTGCTGCGCTTCGAGGACGGCACGCTCGGACTCGCGCAGAACCTGGATGTCCGCGAGATCGGTGTGGTCGTCCTCGGCGAGTTCACCGGCATCGAGGAGGGCCAGGAGGTCCGCCGTACCGGTGAGGTGCTCTCGGTCCCCGTGGGCGAGGGCTACCTCGGCCGCGTGGTCGACCCGCTGGGTACCCCCATCGACGGCCTCGGCACCATCGAGACCGATGGCACCCGTGCCCTCGAGCTGCAGGCGCCCGGCGTCATGCAGCGCAAGTCGGTGCACGAGCCGCTGCAGACCGGCATCAAGGCGATCGACTCGATGATCCCGATCGGCCGTGGTCAGCGTCAGCTGATCATCGGTGACCGCCAGACCGGCAAGACGGCGATCGCGGTCGACACGATCATCAACCAGAAGGCGAACTGGGAGAGCGGCGACCCGAAGCAGCAGGTCCGCTGCATCTACGTCGCCATCGGCCAGAAGGGTTCGACCATCGCCGCCGTGCGTGGCGCCCTCGAGGAGGCCGGCGCCCTGGAGTACACGACGATCGTCGCGGCTCCGGCGTCCGACCCGGCAGGCTTCAAGTATCTCGCGCCGTACACCGGCTCGGCCATCGGCCAGCACTGGATGTACCAGGGCAAGCACGTCCTGATCATCTTCGACGACCTGTCGAAGCAGGCCGAGGCCTACCGTGCCGTGTCGCTGCTGCTGCGCCGCCCGCCGGGCCGCGAGGCCTACCCGGGTGACGTCTTCTACCTGCACTCCCGTCTGCTCGAGCGTTGTGCGAAGCTCTCGGACGAGCTGGGCGCGGGCTCGATGACCGGTCTGCCGATCATCGAGACCAAGGCGAACGACGTCTCGGCGTACATCCCGACGAACGTCATCTCCATCACGGACGGTCAGATCTTCCTGCAGTCCGACCTGTTCAACGCCGACCAGCGTCCCGCCGTGGACGTCGGTATATCGGTCTCCCGAGTCGGTGGTGACGCGCAGATCAAGGCCATGAAGAAGGTCTCCGGCACGCTGAAGCTGGAGCTGGCGCAGTACCGCTCGCTCGAGGCGTTCGCGATGTTCGCGTCCGACCTCGACGCCGCGTCCCGCGCGCAGCTGAAGCGTGGCGCCGTCCTGACGGAGCTGCTCAAGCAGCCCCAGTACTCGCCCTACCCGGTCGAGGACCAGGTCGCTCTGGTGTGGGCCGGTACGAAGGGCAAGCTCGACGACGTCGCGGTCGAGGACGTCAAGCGGTTCGAGTCCGAGCTCCTGGACCACCTGCGTCGCAAGTCGGACGTCCTGGAGACGATCCTCAAGTCCGGCAAGATGGAGTCCAGCACGGAGGACGCCCTGAGCTCCGCCGTCGACGACTTCCGGGCCGGCTTCCAGCGCGGTGACGGCACGGCGCTCGTCGGTGGCGACACCGACGACGAGCCGGTCGACGTCGAGCAGGCACAGATCGTCGTCAAGAAGAAGGCCTGACCCGTGGCCGGTGGATCCCAGCGCGTCTTCAAGGCACGGATCAAGTCGACGCAGTCGCTGAAGAAGATGTTCCGCGCGCAGGAGCTGATCGCTGCGTCCCGCATCGGCAAGGCCCGTGCGAAGACTGCAGCGGCAGCCCCCTACGCGCAGGCGATCACCCGTGCGGTGTCGGCAGTGGCCAGCCACACCGACATCGACCACCCGCTCACGCGGGAGGAGGGTGGCAACCGCGCAGCGGTGCTCATCGTCTCGTCGGACCGTGGCATGGCGGGTTCGTACCCGGCATCGATCGTCCGTGAGGCAGAGCGGCTGACGTCGCAGCTCAGGGCCGAAGGCAAGGAGGTCCTCCTCTACGTCGCAGGCCGTCGGGCGATCGCGTACTACTCGTTCCGTGGGCGCGACATCGTGTCGTCATGGGCGTACGGCTCGGAGCGCCCGACGCCCGAGGTCGCCGAGGAGATCGGGCAGGCCCTGCTCGAGAAGTTCCTCGCGACCGAGGACGAGGGCGGCGTCTCGGAGCTGCACGTGGTCTCGACGCAGTTCGTCAACATGGTCACGCAGCGCCCGCGCGTCGTGCGCATGCTGCCGCTCGAGGTGGTCGAGGGTGTGACCGCGGCCGACGAGCACGAGGCCCTGCCGCTCTACGACTTCGAGCCGTCGCCCGAGGCAGTGCTGGACTCGCTGCTCCCGCGCTACGTGCAGCAGCGCATCTACGCGTCGCTGCTCGACGCCGCGGCGTCCGAGCTGGCCGCACGCCAGCGTGCCATGCACACGGCGACGGACAACGCGGAGGACCTGATCCGTACGTACACCCGGCTGGCCAACCAGGCTCGCCAGGCGGACATCACCCAGGAGATCAGCGAGATCGTCTCCGGGGCCGACGCCCTGGCCGGCTGACCGCTGAGGCCAGACCAGCAGGTCCAGCCCGACCAGGCTGTCCAGCAGACAAGCATCCCCCGCCGGAGGACCCTCCGGCCCACCGAAGCGAGGCAAGTATGACCGCCACTACCGTGGAATCCACGGTCGAGCACTCGAGCGGCCCCGGCATCGGCCGGGTTGCTCGGGTGATCGGCCCCGTCGTGGACATCGAGTTCCCCGAGGACGCGATCCCCGAGATCTACAACGCGCTCACCGTCGAGATCGACCTGTCGGGTAACAGCGGCGTCGACAACTCGTTCACGCTGACGCTCGAGGTCGAGCAGCACCTGGGTGACTCCCTGGTGCGCGCGATCGCGCTCAAGCCGACCGACGGCCTCGTCCGCGGTGCCGTCGTGACCGACACGGGCGAGCCGATCAGCGTGCCCGTCGGTGACATCACCAAGGGCAAGGTCTTCAACGTCACGGGTGACGTCCTGAACCTCGCCGAGGGCGAGAAGTTCGAGGTCACCGAGCGCTGGCCGATCCACCGCAAGCCCCCGGCCTTCGACCAGCTCGAGTCGAAGACCACCATGTTCGAGACGGGCATCAAGTCCATCGACCTGCTCACCCCGTACGTCCAGGGTGGCAAGATCGGTCTCTTCGGTGGTGCGGGCGTCGGCAAGACGGTCCTCATCCAGGAGATGATCCAGCGTGTGGCCCAGGACCACGGTGGTGTGTCGGTGTTCGCCGGTGTCGGCGAGCGCACCCGTGAGGGCAACGACCTGATCGCCGAGATGGACGAGGCGGGCGTCTTCGACAAGACCGCTCTCGTCTTCGGCCAGATGGACGAGCCGCCGGGCACGCGTCTGCGCGTCGCCCTGTCGGCGCTGACGATGGCGGAGTACTTCCGTGACGTGAAGAAGCAGGACGTCCTGCTCTTCATCGACAACATCTTCCGCTTCACGCAGGCCGGTTCCGAGGTCTCCACGCTGCTCGGCCGTATGCCGTCCGCCGTGGGCTACCAGCCGAACCTGGCCGACGAGATGGGCCTCCTCCAGGAGCGCATCACCTCGACGCGTGGTCACTCCATCACGTCGCTGCAGGCCATCTACGTGCCTGCCGACGACTACACGGACCCGGCCCCGGCCACGACGTTCGCCCACCTGGACGCGACGACCGAGCTCTCCCGAGAGATCGCGTCGAAGGGTCTCTACCCGGCGATCGACCCGCTGACCTCGACGTCCCGCATCCTCGACCCGCGTTACGTGGGCCAGGAGCACTACGACGTCGCGACGCGCGTGAAGTCGATCCTGCAGCGCAACAAGGAGCTGCAGGACATCATCGCCATCCTCGGTGTCGACGAGCTCTCGGAAGAGGACAAGACGGTCGTGGCGCGTGCGCGTCGCGTCCAGCAGTTCCTCTCCCAGAACACCTACATGGCCAAGAAGTTCACGGACGTGGAGGGCTCGACGGTCCCGCTGTCTGAGACCATCGAGGCGTTCAAGCTGATCTGTGACGGTGAGTTCGACCACGTCGCCGAGCAGGCCTTCTACAACATCGGTGGCCTCGAGATGCTCGAGGAGAACTGGGCACGGATCCAGAAGGAGTACGGGGCCTGACGCCTCGGACGCCTCCCCCCGTGCGTGATGCCGCCCCGCTGGGCATGCCAGAATCAGGCAACCTGGAAGGGGCGGCATCGCGCCCGCTACATCGGAAGGAGCTCTCGTGGCAGAGCTGAGCGTGGACCTCGTGTCCAGGGACCGCAAGGTCTGGAGCGGTGCGGCGACACAGGTGAGCGCGCCGTCCGCGGACGGCCAGATCGGCATCCTGGCGAACCACACGCCGCTGCTGGCTGTGCTTCGCCCGGGCACCATCAAGGTGGAGACGGCCTCAGGGCCGGCCCTGGAGGCCCAGGTCACCGGTGGTTTTGTGTCCGTCGACAACAACCTCGTCACCCTCGTGGTCGACGAGATCTCCCTGGTCTGAGGGAGAGCACGAGTGCCCGGCGTCATATGGATCGCGATAGCGGTGCTCGGCGCGCTCGCGCTGGTGCTCGCACTGGGAATCTCCCGGCTGCGGACGCTTTCTCGCAGGGTAGGTTCGTTCAACTGCAGTGCCCGGCCGACCGGGAATCCTGAGGGTTCCTGGACGCCGGGCATCGCGCAGTACGCGGTGGGCCGGATCGAGTGGTGGCGGTGCTGGTCGCTGGCGCCCCGTCCGGCCCGCACGTGGTACCGGGAGCGGCTCACCGTGACCGGTCGCACCCCGCTCGACCCGGACGAGCGTGGTCAGGGTGACCACTACCTCGTCCAGTGCCGGTACGACGGGCTCGACTTCGAGCTCGACCTCGCTGCCGGCGACTACTTCGGCCTCGCCTCCTGGCTCGAGGCCGCCCCTCCCGGACGACAGGATCTGGTTCTCTGATGCGGCTGGTCGTCGCCGACTGCTCCGCCCTCTACACGGGCCGCCTGACCGCGATGCTCCCGCCGGCTACCCGGCTGCTCGTGGTCAAGGCTGACGGAAGCGTGCTCATCCACTCCGACGGCGGCTCGTACAAGCCGCTCAACTGGATGAGCCCCCCGTGCACCCTCGCGGTGCGCGAGCCCTCCGAGGAGGCCGCCGCACGCGGCGTCACCGAGGTGTGGACCGTCCAGCACGCCAAGTCGGACGACCGGCTCGAGGTCGAGCTGTTCACCGTGCACCACGACTCCGCGCACGACCTGGGCATCGACCCGGGTCTGGTGAAGGACGGCGTCGAGGCGCACCTGCAGGAGCTGCTCGCCGAGCAGATCGCGCTGCTGGGCGCCGGGCACACCCTGGTCCGCCGCGAGTACCCCACGGCCATCGGCCCGGTCGACATCCTCGCCCGCGACAGCACCGGCGCGTCGGTAGCGGTGGAGATCAAGCGCCGCGGTGACATCGACGGCGTCGAGCAGCTCACGCGGTACCTGGACCTGCTGAACCGGGACCCGATGCTGGCCCCGGTGCGCGGCGTGTACGCGGCCCAGGAGATCAAGCCGCAGGCCCGCGTCCTGGCCCACGACAGGGGCATAGCCACCCTGCTCCTGGACTACGACACCATGCGCGGCGCGGACGACCCGACCACCCGCCTCTTCTGACCTCTGGCGCTGGTCGAGCCCTCTGTCGCTGGTCGAGCTCGTCGAGACCGGTCTCGACGAGCTCGACCAACGGGTGAGGGCTACTGGAGCGTCACCGACCACTTGGCGTCGGGCGCCTCCCGGATCACGGCGTACCCGCCGACGGGCACCACGATCCCGGTATCGGTCGGCGCGTCGGTGACGAGGTCGTGCCCGGGCCCGGTGATCCGGACCGGCCGGTCGCCGTGGTGCAGCAGGAAGAGGTACGTGCCCGCCGCGCCGCGCCGTCGGATCGCCTCGAGCCCCGTACCCACCGCCTCGGGGACCACCGGACCGACGCCGTACTCCGTGAGCCGGGCCGCGACGAACGCGTCCCACGACTCCTGGACCATCCGCGCCGAGACATACGTGGCGCTACCGTCGCCGACACGGCGGCGGGTCACGGCGGGCAGGCCCGCGAGTGCGCCCTGCGCGTAGGTGGCGAGGACTTCCCCTTCGGGCGGATCCATCCGCTCGGTCCACTGGTCGACGGTCGACCCGTCGCTGAGCTCCTGGGTCTCTGCCGGGTCGAGCGGGTGGTGCTCGGTGACCCGGACGCCCAGGAGGTCCCGTAGCCGGCCCGGGTAGCCGCCGGAGACCACTCGCTGGTGCTCGTCCGCGATCCCGGTGAACCGCCCGACGACGAGCTGTCCGCCCGCCTCGACGTACCGGGTGAGCCACTCGACAGTGCCGGAGTCCATCGCCATGAGGGTCGGGACGAACAGCACCCGGTAGCGAGCGGCGTTGGCGCCGGGCCGCAGGAAGTCGACGGCGACGCCGGCACGCCACAGGGCGCGGTGTGTCGCACGGACCTCCGCCGTGTAGTCGAGGTCGTCGTTCGGCAGGTGCGGCGTCTGGAGCGACCACCGGCCGTTCGCGTCCCACAGGATCGCGACGTCGGCCTCGACGACCGGTCCGTCGTGCGGCGGCTCCGCGATCTCCTGGAGGCGGCCGAGGAGCGAACCGAGCTCGACGACGCCCTCGAACGTCCGGCTCTCGGGGCCGACGTGCGGCACCATCGCGCTGTGCCACGTCTCGGAGCCGCCGGCCGAAGCGCGCCACTGGAAGAACAGCGCCCCCTGGGAACCCCGCGCGACGTAGCCGAGGGAGTTGCGCAGCATCCGGTCGGGGTCCTTGAAGGCCTGCCGGGCGCCGTCCCGGATGCCTGAGGCGCTCTGCTCCATGAGCAGCCAGGGGCCGCCGCCCCACGAACGGGTGAGGTCGGCGCCGTATGCGACGTGGGCCTCTCCGTCCGGTCCGGTCGTGTCGAGATAGTGGTCGACGGAGGCGAGGTCCAGCTGTTCGCTCCAGTCCCACTGGTTGAGGTGGTCCCAGGTGGGCTGCATGAAGTTCGTCGTGACCGGAGCCGTCGAGCCGGACGTGCGGATCTCGTCCCGCTGCTCGACGCAGGCCGCCAGCATCTCGTCCGAGCAGAACCGCTTGAAGTCCACCGCGTGGGCGGGGTTGGCCAGGTACTGCGTCGTGCGCGGCGGCAGGATCTCCTCCCAGTCGTCGTACCGCTGGGACCAGAACGCCGTGTACCAGGCATCGTTCAGCGCCTCGATCGAGCCGTACCGCTTCCGGAGCCAGCGGCGGAAGGCTGCCGCCGCGTGCGGGCCGTGGTCGACCGTGCCGTACTCGTTGTGCACGTGCCAGCCGCGCAGCCGCGGGTGCGCGCCGTACCGCTCGGCGAGGAACCGCGCGACGCGCCGCGCGGCCTGGCGGTAGGCGGGGGCGCTGATGGCGTACGTGTCCCGCGAGCCGTGGGAGACGTAGGTCCCGTCGGCCCGTACGGGCAGCGCGTCCGGGTGCGCCCTGGTGAACCACGGCGGCGGGGACGCGGTCGGGGTCGCGAGGAAGAACCCGATCTCGTTCGTGTCGAGGAGCGCGACGACGTCGTCCAGCCAGCCCGGCTCGAACTGCCCCTCACGGGGCTCGATCGCGGCCCACGAGAACACCCCTATCGTGACCGTGTTCACGCCTGCCCGGCGCATGAGCGCCATGTCCTCGGCCCAGACCTCGCGTGGCCACTGCTCGGGGTTGTAGTCGCCGCCGAAGAGCAGGCGGTCGGGTACGAAGGGAACCGTCATTGGTCGTCCTCGGGTCGGTGGAGCGTCGGGTCGGTAGATAACAGGTCAAGTCAGCGGGGCAGGTCAGCGGCCGAGCTCCCCGGCCCAGTGGGCCGGGTCGGGCAGCGCGGCGTCGAGCTCTGGCCAGACGTCGTCCGGCACCTCGGCGTCCGCCCACGTGGTCACCTGGGCGAGCTGGGCGGCGCTCGTCACGCCGACTATCGTCCCCGCGACGCGCGGGTCACGGTCGCCGGTCCGGAGCGCGAGCGCGCCCACGGGGACGCCCGCCGCACGGGCGATGCCTCGGATCCTCAGGATCGCGTCCCGCTGCACGTCGTCGACGCCGCGGTAGTGGTAGTGCCGCACGGGTCCGTCGTCGTCGGCGAGAGCGCCGCCGCCGAACGGGGCGGCGTTGAGGACGCCCACGCCGCGTTCGGCGCAGTCGTCCAGCAGCGTCTCCGCCGACCGGTCCAGGAGCGTGAGGCGGTTGTGCGTCACGACGGCCTCGAACTCGCCGGTGCGCACGTACTGCCGCAGCAGCCCGATCGGCCCACCGGCCACCCCGAGGTGCTCGATCACGCCCGCCTCACGCAGCTCCAGCAGGGCGCGGACCGGACCGTCGGGTGCGATGGCGTCGGCGAACGTCATGCGCTCCGGGTCGTGGAAGTGCACCAGCGGCAGCCGGTCGAGGCCCAGGCGTTCGCGGGACTCGGCGACGGACGCGCGCACGCGGTCGCCCGAGAAGTCGCCGGATCCGGGCAGCGGGTCCACCTTGGTGAACACCTGCACCGGACTGCCCAGCCCGTCGAGAGCCGACCCGATGTACGCCTCGGCGTCGCCGTACTCGTTGCTCGTGTCCCACGTGCGCCATCCGGCGGTCGCCGCGGCGCGCAGCAGGGCGGTCGCCCCGGCGGCGTCGAGCCGGCGTCCGATACCGGATGTCCCGAGCACTACCGAGGGCACGAGCAGCCCGGTGCTGCCGAGCGCCTGGTGGGGAAGGGTGGCGGTCATCAGCCGGCCCGGACCTGCGAGAACGTGGCGACGACCAGGACGGGCATACGCATCATTCACATCTTCCTTGACGTGCGGTGAGCGTCCTCGCGACAGGCGAAGCGCTTCGATGAACAGGTGGATCATTGCCAGGCGAAAAGCGGGCTGTCAAGGCGGGGCCCCGCGGAGAGGCGCACGTCGGGCCGCCGCAGGTCGCGGCGATCGGCATCCCGCACGACCCTGGCAGGATGTCCGCATGACTGATTCCGGTGCACTGGTGGTGCGCGGTCGCCTGGTCCAGCCCTCCGCGGTGGTGGACGACGGCGTCGTCGTCGCCTCGGGCGGTCGCGTCACGTTCGCGGGCTCGGTGCCCGACGCCCTGGCGACCGGATACGGCCCCGCCGTCGAGACCGTGCGGCCCGCCCCCGAGACGTACCTGCTGCCCGGTCTCGTGGACCTGCACAACCACGGCGGGGGCGGAGTCTCGTTCCCGGACGTGACCACTGCCTCCGACGCGCTGGCGGGCGTGCTGGAACACCGTCGCCACGGCACCACCACCCTGCTCGCATCGCTCGTAACGGCCCGGCCGGAGGTGCTGCTGGCGCGCGCGTCGGTGCTGGCCGAGCTCGCCGTCGCGGGCGAGATCGAGGGCCTGCACGCGGAAGGTCCGTTCCTCTCGTACCACCGCAGGGGCGCGCACAACCCGGCTGACCTGCAAGAAGGCAGTGTCGACCTGGTCAGGGACCTGGCCGAGGCCGCCCGCGGATACCTCCGCACGATGACCATCGCACCCGAGGTGCCCGGCGTGACCGGTCCCGGCGGCGTCGCGGAGGCGCTGGTCGAGGCGGGCGTGCTGCCCTCGCTCGGCCACACCGACGGGAGCACCGAGCAGGCCGAGGCGCTGATCGCGCAGGTGACCGCCGGGCTGGCCGCCTCGGGCAGCCCCCTCGGACCCATGACCGCGACGCACCTGTTCAACGGGATGCGGCCGCTGCACCATCGCCGGCCGGGCCCCATCGCGGCCTGCCTGGCGGCTGCCGCCCGCGGCGACATGGTCGTGGAGCTCATCGGCGACGGCGTACACCTCGACCCGGCGACGGTCCGCTCGGTGTTCGACATGGTGGGAGCGGACCAGGTGGTGCTGGTCACCGACGCGATGGCGGCGGCGGGCGTCGCCGACGGCCGCTACGAGCTGGGGCCCATGTCCGTGGAGGTGCTCGACGGCGTAGCGCGGGTCGTCCCGGAGGAGGGGAGCCCGGAGTCCGGGGGAGAGGGGCCGATCGCCGGCGGCACCGCGCACCTGATCGACGTCGTGCGGCTCGCCGTGGCCGGTGGCGTGCCCCTGGTCGATGCCGTGCGGTCCGCGACGGCCGTGCCCGCGCGCGTCCTCGGCCTGACCGGCGAGGTCGGCAGCCTCAACCCTGGCGCCCGCGCCGACGTCCTGATCACGGACGCGACCCTGCGCCCCCTCCGGGTCCTGCGCCAGGGCATCGACGTACCGGTCGGTCACCCGTAGGGCGTACCAGCGGACGCTCGTGGACTTCGGTGTGGACTGGATAGCGCGCAACCGCCACGGAGTTGACGCCGATGTCGCCGGGCCGTAACCGGCCTTTGTTAACGTGCCGGGCATGACGCCTGTGTTCCAGCCCGGCCAGACAGTGGTACGCCGCGAGATCATGCGCGGCGAACCGTGGATCGCGATGCCACAGGTGTGCGTCCAGGACGACGGCGACCTGCTTGTCACCTACACCCCTGGCGGCACCCCGATGGCGTATCCCGAGACCGGCGCGTTCCCGGTGGGGGAGCATCCCTGGAAGCTCGCGGGCAGCACGACCTGGCGCGGCCACGGCCGGCTCGAGCTGCACTGGACGGGGATCGAGCACTCGATCTTCCTGTTCTGGGACGGACCCCAGCGCGCCTTCCAGGGCTGGTACTTCAACCTCGAGGACGCGCCCCGCCGCACCCCCATCGGCTTCGACACGCTCGACCACGAGCTCGACGTCTGGTGGGCCGCGGACGCCGAGACCTACGAGTTCAAGGACGTCCCCGAGTTCGAGGAGACCGGGCCGGCGCGCTACCCCGGCCGCATGGAGCAGATCCGCGCCGAGGGTGACCGGATCGCCGGCCTGCTCGACGCCGGCGAGCTCTGGTGGGACAAGGCCTGGGCCGACTGGACGCCCGACCCGTCGTGGCAGCCCCGCACCCTGCCTGCCGACTGGGCGACAGTGCCGTTCGAGGCACGCTGAAGCGCGACCCGCCGGAGCCGGATCCGATCCGAAGATCGCCCGGGTAATACCGGTGGCACGGTCGCGGCTGCGCGCTACGGTCGGACCGTGCCTTCTTCGTTGCCCGTCCCCAGACCCGCCGTACCCGCTTCTGCCGTCCCTGCCGCTCCCGAGTGGCCACTGGTCACCGAACGCCTCCGGCTCCGCCCGGTAGCCCTCGCCGACGCCGAGGCGTTCCTCGGCTGGCGCTCGCGCGCCGAGGTGGTGCGGTTCATGTACCAGCCGCCGTGGGACCTGCCCACGGCTCAGGCGAAGCTCAGCACCTGGTCGACCGCGCCGTTCGAGGAGGTCGGCGACGTGCTGGTGCTGGCGATCGAGGCCGATGGCGGCGTCGTCGGCGAGGCAATGCTCAAGTGGGCGGCCGGCGCGCGGCAGGCCGAGCTCGGTTACGCCCTGCACCCCGACGTCAGCGGACGGGGTCTCGCGACCGAGGCCGCCCGCGCCACCCTGGAGCTCGCCTTCACCACGTACGGCTTCCACCGCGTGTTCGCGCGGATCGACGAGGAGAACGCCGCCTCCGTCCGCGTGGCCGAGCGGCTCGGCATGCGCCCCGAGGCCCACCTCCTGGAGAACGACCAGCGCGACGGCGTGTGGTCCAACGAGGTGGTCTACGCGCTCCTCGACCGCGAGCACACGGGGCTCGCGTAGCACCGTCGACGTCTCTGACTTTCGACGAGCGGGTAGCGCTCGCCACCCTTGGCCGGGTACCTTCGTCGAAGCGCTTCGACGTTTTGTCGCCAGCGCATCGCCCCACCGTGCCTCAGCTGCACACCTGGCCGCACCGCCGCGGCATCCTAAGGAGGAACCCATGGACGTGCCCCCCTTCCGCGATCCCGCGCTGCCCGTGTCCGCGCGCGCCCGCGACCTGCTCGACTCGCTCACCCCGGAGGAGCGCCTGGCGATGCTGCACCAGCACCAGCCGGTCATCGACCGGCTGGGCCTCGGCGCGTTCCACACCGGGTGCGAGGCTCTGCACGGTGTCGCCTGGCTCGGCCGTGCGACGGTGTTCCCGCAGCCGGTCGGCCTGGCCGCGACCTGGGACCCCGAGCTCGTCCGCCGGGTCGGCGAGATCGTCTCCACCGAGGTCCGGGCCAAGCACGCGGCGGATCCTGCGGTGAGCCTGAACGTCTGGGCGCCGGTCGTGAACACGCTCCGGCACCCGGCCTGGGGCCGCAACGAGGAGGGGTACTCCGAGGACCCGCACCTCACTGCCCACCTCGCCACCGCCTACTGCCGCGGCCTGCGCGGGGACCACGAGCGCGTGTGGAAGACCACGCCGACGCTCAAGCACTTCCTCGCCTACAACAACGAGACCGACCGGTCCTCGACGAGCTCCAACCTCACCCCGGTCACGCTGCACGAGGAGGAGCTCCCCGCCTTCCGCGAGCCGATCGAGCAGGGCGTGGCCGCCGGCGTCATGCCGGCGTACAACCAGGTCAACGGCACCCCGGCCCACCTGCAGACCGAGCTCTTCGCCGAGCTGCGGTCCTGGACCGACGACTCGGTCGCACTCGTCTCCGACGCCGCCGCCCCGATGTTCGTGGTCAACGTGCAGCGCGCCGCGGCGGACCGTGCGTCCGGCAACGCCGCGCTGGTCCGCGCAGGCGTCGACTCGTTCACCGACGACGACGCCGACTCGGCCCCCACCATCCAGCGCCTCCAGGAGGCCCTCGACCGGGGCCTGCTCACCATGGAGGAGGTCGACCGCTCCGTGCTGCGCATGCTCGAGCTCCGCCTGCGCAGCGGCGAGCTCGACGGTGACGCCGACCCGTACGCGGGCATCACGGCGGACGACATCGACCTGCCCGAGCACCGCACGCTCGCGCGGGAGGCGACAGCCCGCTCCGTCGTCGTGCTGCGCAACGACGACGGTCTGCTGCCGCTGCCGGCAGCGGGCTCGGTCGCCGTCGTCGGACCCCTTGCCGAGGCGGTGCTCACCGACTGGTACTCGGGCACCCCGCCCTACGCGGTCACCCCGGCGGACGGCCTGCGCGTCGCGTTCGGCGCGGACCGCGTGGTGGTGGCCGACGGCGCGGACGTCGTCGCCCTGCGTGCGTCGAACGGGCGGTACGTCTCCGTCACGGAGGACGGCGCGGCGGTCGTCGCGGACTCGGCTACTGCCGGCAAGAGCGCCCGCCTCTCCGTCACCGACTGGGGCGGTGGCGTGCTCACGCTGCGCTCGGGCGCCTCTGGCCGCCTGCTCACGGGAGCCTGGCCGCTGCGAGCCGACGCCGAGCGGGTAGGAGGCTGGGAGGTCCAGGAGAGCTTCCGCAAGCATGTGCACGACGACGGCTCGTGGTCCCTGCTGCACCTCGGCTCCGGCCGCTGGGTGCGTGTGCAGCGCGACACCGGCCTGGTGTGCGCCGAAGGGCACACGCTCGCCGACGCCGAGCGGTTCACGGCCCGCGTGCTCGAGTCCGGCGCGGCCCTGGTGGCCCAGGCGGCGGCCTCGTGCGACGCCGTCGTCGTCGCGGTCGGGAACGACCCGCACCTGAACGGCCGCGAGACGAAGGACCGGCCCGACCTGTGGCTGCCCGACGCGGCGGTGGAGACGTGGCGTGCGGCCGTCGAGGCCAACCCCCGCGCAGTGCTGACCATCGTGTCGAGCTACCCGTACGTGCTCGGTCCCGGCGTCGACGACGCCCCCACCGTGGTGTGGAGCAGCCACGGCGGGCAGGAGCTCGGGCACGGTCTGGCGGACGTGCTGACCGGCGCCGTCGAGCCGTCCGGGCGGCTCGCCCAGACGTGGCCGGCCCGTCCGGAGCAGGCGGGCGACCTCTTCGACTACGACACGCGCCGCCAGCAGGTCACCTACCGGCACCTGCCGGCGGACGAGGCAGGCGTTCCCGCCTTCGCCTTCGGCCACGGCCTGACCTACTCGTCGGTGTCCTACGAAGGTTTGTCGCTCTCCGCGGCCGAGGTCGCAGCACCCGCGCCGACACGCGACCACCCGCCGCTGACGCCCCGCGACCTGGCCGGCCAGGGTGTCGTGACGGCCACGGTCACGGTGCGCAACACCGGTGCGCGGCCCGCCGAGGAGCTGGTGCAGGTGTACTCGCTCGGGGCCTCCGGGACCGACTCGCCGGTGCGGCTGCTGCTCGGCTACCGTCGCGTCCGGCTCGAACCGGGAGAGACGGCGTCGGTGGCCGTGCCCTTCGACACCGCCCGTCTCGCGCTCTGGCACGGGGCGACGGCGTCCGGTGACGCGCCCGGCCTGCTCGACGGCGATCTCCGGGTCGTGGCCGCTACGTACGCCGTGGCGGCCGGAGCGTCTAGCGTGAGCCTTCCGGTACACGGCGAGCTGACCGTTACCGGTCCGACCGGGTGAGGATCACGGGATGAGTACGCAGCCATGAGGGTCGACCCCGACAGCCGCAGCGCGCAGGGACTGACGACGTTCCTGCAGTTCGTCGCGCTCAACGTGCTGTACATCGTGGCCTGTGTACCGGTGGTGACGGCAGGGGCGGCGACCGCAGCGCTCTACGAGGTGGCGCTGCGGTACGCCGACGAGGAGCGCGGGTACCTGATCACGGGGTTCCTCACGGCGCTGCGCCGCAACCTGTGGCGGGGCAGCGCCGTCGGGCTGCTGTTCGGTGTGCCGATCGTGATGCTGGGCTTTGCCGCGGCCTTCTGGCTGGCGCTCGGTAGCGCCCTCGGCACTGCCGTCGGCACGATAACTGTGCTGTTCATCGCCTATCTGGCGGCCGCGCTGCTGTACGGTCTGGCGCTGGTCGCGCGGTACGCCGACCCGCTGGGCCGAACAGTGCGCAACGCCCTGCTGCTGCCGCTCGGCGAGCCGCTGCGGACGCTCGCGCTGCTGCTGCGGCCGGTCGCGACGGTGAGCCTGCTCTACGTGTACCCGCCGGCCGCGGTGCTCGTGCTGACCATCGGCTTCTCGGTGGGCGCCTACGTGGACGCGCTGGTGCTGCACAGCGTCTTCCGGCGGCGCGGCGATGATCCGACGGCGCTCGACCCGGTCAGCCCGTTCTCCGGCGAGTAGCCCGAAAGAGCCGCGAACGGACCGAGCCCCCGCTGACAACTCGTCAGCGGGGGCTCGGTTCGTACTCGGGATCAGGCTCAGCCGAACTCGTTGGCGACCGCGGTGCGGGCCTCGTTCTGCGACTTGGCGTTGGCCAGGTCGACCTCGAGCACCTTCTCGTAGCCCAGGCCGTTCGCCGTCTCCTGCATCTCGGCGAGCAGGGCGTCGAACTCCGCGTCGTCCTTGGCGAAGGCCATCTTCCAGGAGTTCTCCACGATCGTGACCTTGACCTGGTTGCGCAGGGTCTCGATCTCGGAGTCGTCCGTCGGGGTGGTGTAGCTCGCACCCGGTGCGATCAGCAGCTGGTCGTTGGACTGCAGGTACTCCATGTTCGTCTTGGCGCCACCCATCTTCTTGGACCAGTCCTCGTTGAGCGGGTTGTCCGCCGTCTCCTGGTAGCTCGGCCAGAACTTGTAGTAGTACGGGTAGCCCGTCCGCGGGTCCTCGGAGTTCTGCAGGACACCGCTGATGTTCAGGGCCGAGCCGCCGTCCTTGTACTTGCCGCCGCCCCACTCGGCCGGCACGTCCGCGTCGCCCTCCAGGATGGCCTTCTTGCCGAAGTCCGTGAGCACCGGGCCGTCCGCCCCGTCCTCCCAGGTCAGGCCCAGGGGACCGGCGCCGGCGTTGTCGGAGGAGTTGGCCTCGACGCCCTCCGGCGAGTAGAGCCAGTCGATGAACGCCGCCATGCGAGCCGGGTCCTCGGCCTTCGAGCCGATACCGAAGATCATCGCGCCGCCGTACACCTCGGCACCGCGGGAGAGGATCTTCTGGTCCTGCATCGGGGCGAGCGCGAAGCCCTTGCCCTCGGCCGTGTGCTGCTCGGTGTTGTACGCCTGCTGGCCCAGCCACGGCCACCAGGACAGGAGGATCTGGCCGCTCTGGTACTTGGCGAACATCGTGTCGTAGTTCTGCGTGGTCGAGTCAGGGTCGACCAGGCCCATCTTGTTCGCCTCTTGGTAGAACTTCAGCGCGCGCACGTACTGCGAGTCGGCGTCGAGGAGGCCGTGGTAGTCGGACCCGTCGGGCTTGGACTCGGCGAAGCCCAGGTGCTCGTACCCGTAGAGGGCCGGCGGCTGCCCGCCCATGGCCATCAGGTTGCCGTCCCAGTCCTTGAACAGCGACATGGCGTACGTCGGCTTGCCGTTGTCGGCCTCCGGGTGTGCGTCCTGCATCTCCTTGAGCACCGGCAGGAGGTCCTCGAGGGTGCCGATCTCGGGGTAGCCGGCGTCGGCGTAGTAGTCCCAGCGCAGGTAGGGGCCGATCGTCGGGTCGACGCCCTCGGACGTCTCGGTCGGCTTGATCGAGGACATCACGGTCGGGAAGGCGTAGACGCCGTCCTTGCCCTCGTTCAGCTTCTGCACCGCGGTGTCGTACGTGGCCACGTTCTTCATGGACTCGTAGTAGGGGGACGCGTCGAGCATGAGGCCACCCTCGACCAGCTCGTCGGCCTGCTGACCCTTGCCGACGATGATGAGGTCGCCGAGCTCGCCGCCCGCGACACGGGTGTTGTAGAGCGTGTCGCCGCCGCCCGCGACGTTCGGGGCGAGGATGTTCAGCTCGATGTTGAACTTGTCCTTGACGACCTTGCCGAACCAGCCACCCTGGATGCCCTGGTAGTTGGCTACGCCGTCGAAGACGTCGACGGTCAGCGGTTCGGCCTCGGACCAGTCCTGGTCGATCGACACCGCCTCGACGTCCTCCGGTGTCTCTGACCCCGTACAGGCGGTGAGGGACAACACTCCCAGCAGTGGAGCCACCAGTAACGCTGTGGCCTTGTGTGATCTCATGACACTCCCTTGTGGTGCACGGAACTGTGGCGCACGGAACCGCGTTGGCACGGAACTGCGTCGGTACGGATTGGTGAGGTTCAGCCGAACTCGTTGGCGACCGCGACGCGCGCCTCGTTCTGGGCCTTGGCGTTGGCCATGTCGACCTCGAGGACCTCCGCGTAGCCGAGGCCGTTCACCGTCTCCTGCATCTCTGCCTGCAGGGCGTCGAACTCGGCGTCGTCCTTGGCGAAGGCCATCTTCCAGGAGTACTCGATGACGCTGGCCTTGACCTGGTTGCGGATCGTCTCGATCTGGGAGTCGTCCGTCGGGGTGGTGAAGCTCGCGCCCGGTGCGACCATCAGCATGTCGTTGGACTGCAGGTACTCCATGGTCGTCGTGGGGCCGCCCATGCGCTCGGACCAGTCCTCGGTGAGCGGGTTGACGACGGTCTCCTGGTAGCTCGGCCAGAGCTTGTAGCTGTACGGGAAGCCAGTGGTCGGGTCCTCGTCGATCGGCAGGACCGCGGAGAAGTTCAGGCTCGAACCGCCGTCCTTGTACGCGCCGCCGCCCCACTCGGCCGGCACGTCCGCGCCGCCCTCCAGGATGGCCTTCCGGCCGAAGTCGGTGAGCTCCGGCCCGTCGGTACCCTGCTCCCAGGTCAGCCCCTCAGGACCGGCGGCACCCATGGTCTCCGACGCGTTGGCCTGCACGCCCTCAGGCGAGTAGAGCCAGTCGATGAACGCGGCGATGCGCGCGGGGTCCTCCGCCTTCGCGCCGATGGAGACGACCTGCTTGCCGCCGTACACATCGGCGCCGTAGGAGAAGACCGTCTGGTCCTTCAGCGGGGCGATCATGAAGCCCTTGCCGTCCTTCATGTTCTGCTCGGTGTTGTACGCCGACTGGCCCAGCCACGGCCACCAGGACAGCAGGACCTGCCCGGTCTGGTACTTGGCGAACACCGTGTCGTAGTTCTGCGTGGTCGAGTCAGGGTCGACGATGCCCAGCTTGTTCGCCTCGTAGTAGAACTTCAGCGCGCGCACGTACTGCGAGTCGGCGTCGACGATGCTCTGGTAGTCCGAGCCGTCGGCCTTGGCGAGCACGAAGCCCACCTCGTCGTAGCCGTACAGGGTGGTCGGCTGCTTGCTCAGCACCATCATGTTGCCGTCCCAGTCCTTGAACAGGGAGAGGGCATAGGTCGGCTTGCCGTTGTCCGCCTCGGGGTGGGCGTCCTGCATGTCCTTCAGGACCGGCAGGAGGTCCTCGAGGGTGTTGATCTCCGGGTAGCCCAGCTCGGCGTAGTAGTCCCAGCGCAGGTAGGCGCCGTACGTCGGGTCGACACCGTCGTTGGGCTCCGTCGGCTTGAGCGCCGACAGCTGGGTCGGGATGCCGAAGACGCCGTCCTTGCCGCCGTTGACCTCCTGGACCGCCGCGTCGTACTTCGGCACGTTCGCCATGGAGTCGTAGTAGGGCGTCATGTCCTTGAGCAGCCCGCCCTCGGTCAGCTCGTCCATCCGCTCACCCTTGTCGGTGATGATGAGGTCACCGAGGTCACCGCTGGCCACACGGGTGTTGTAGAGCGTGTCACCGCCGCCTGCCACGTTGGGCGCGATGATGTTCAGCTCCATGTTGAACTTGTCCTTGACGATCTTGGCGAACCAGCCGCTCTCGATGCCCTGGTAGTTGGCGAGGCCGTCGAAGACGTCGATGGTGATCGGGTCCGCCGCGGCCCAGTCCTGGTCGAGGGACACCGGCTCGGCGTCCTCCGCCGTTCCCGAGCCCGTGCAGGCCGTGAGGGACAGGATGCCCAGCAGCGGAGCCACCAGTATGGCTATTGCCTTGCGTGATCTCATGACACTCCTTTGTGTTTTCCCACTTGTGCTTCTCACGGAACGCGGTCAGCCCTTGACCGCGCCGAGCATGATGCCCTTGACGAAGTACCGCTGGAACAGCGGGTAGACGAAGATGATCGGCAGCACGACGATCACTGCGACCGTCATCCGGATCGACGTCGGCGTCTGGGTGGTGGCGGCGGAGACGATCGAGCCGAGGTTGCCCTGCGCGTTCTGCGCCGCCGTGGCCAGGCTGTTGGCCTGGTTGAGATAGGTGTAGAGCGTGTACTGCAGCGGGTAGAGCTTCTGGTCCGTGACGTACAGCAGCGTGTCCTGGAACGAGTTCCACTGGGCCACCGCGGAGAAGATCGCCACGGTCGCGAGGATCGGCGTCATGTTCGGAAGGATGATCCGGAAGAAGATCGTCACGATCCCGGCGCCGTCGATCTCGGCGGCCTCCTGCAGCGACTGGGGCAGCGACTCCACGTACGTCTTGACCAGGATGATGTTGAAGGGCTGCACGATCGCCGGGAGGATGTAGACCCAGAAGTTGTTGGTCAGCCCGAGCGTGTGGATCGTGACGTACACCGGGATGAGGCCGGCGTTGAAGTACATCGTGAAGATGATCAGCCGGTACCAGAGCGAGCGGTTCTTCAGGCGTTCCTGCGTGAACATGAAGCCGAGGAACGCCGACGCGAGGACGGTGGTCCCGGTACCGATCACGGTGCGCGCGATCGAGACCAGCATCGAGCCCGTCAGGCCCGGCAGGCCCAGGACCTGCTCGTAGTTCGACAGGTGCAGGCCTACCGGCCACAGGCGTATGTCACCGAGCGCGCTGATGTCGTTCGCGCTGACGGAGTTGATGATCAGGTAGTAGAACGGGTAGCCGCACAACAACGCGAAGAGCAGGAAGCCGGCGTAGTTGATGAGGGCGAACGGGATGTCGCCGCGGGCGTGGCGCCAAGTGGGCCCGGTGTCCGTGGTGGTCACGACGTCGGTCCTTTCCTAGATGATCGACGACCCGCGCGCGCGCTTGGCGATCGCGTTGGCGGCGAGCAGAAGTGCGAGCGAGATGACGCTCTTGAACATGCTGAGGACTGTCGCCAGCGACAGGCTGTTCCCCGTCATGCCCACGTTGTAGACGTACAGGTCGAGCACCTGGATGTGCTCCCTGTTGAAGGCGTTCTGGAAGACGAAGAACTGTTCCATCCCGTTGTTCAGGATGTTGGCGACGGAGAGGACCAGCAGCACCACGTAGGTCGGCATGAGCATCGGGAACGTGATGTAGCGCATGAGCTGGAACCGGCTGGCGCCGTCGATCCGCGCCGACTCGTACAGCGACTGGTCGATACCCGCGATGGCCGCGAGGTACATGATCGCGCCCCAGCCCAGGCCCTTCCACAGGCTCCAGGCGAGCATGGTCAGCCAGACGTGCTGGTCGGTGTCCAGGAACTTCATCGGGACGGTGATCAGGCCCCAGTCGTGCAGCGTGGTGTTGACCAGCCCCGACGACGAGAACAGCGAGAACGCGATCATGTAGACGAGCACCCAGGAGATGAAGTTCGGGAGCGTCGTGAGGGTCTGCACCGCGTTCCGGAACCAGCTGGCGCGGATCTCGTTGAGCAGGATCGCGAAGAAGACCGGCAGCAGCGACGTCGCGATGCCGAGGAAGCTCATGGCGAGGGTGTTCGCCATCACCTGGCCGAGCTGCTTGAGCTGCGTCTCGGACGAGACCAGGACCTCGAACCACTGCAGTCCGACGAACTCGCTGCCGCCCAGCCCGAGGGCCGGCTTGTAGTCGTAGAACGCGGTCACCCAGCCGAGCAGCGGCAGGTAGGAGAACACGAACGCGAGTACGAGGAACGGCAGGATGACGAGAAACATCGTCCTCGAGGACTTGCCGTGGGACGGCGGCTCACGACGTCGGCCGCGACCACGGCCCTTGCTTGCACCGGCTGGTCCGGCGCCCGGCGAGATGCCCGCGCCGAGCACCTCCGGCCGCGCTCCCTGGGTGAGGCTCACCTGTCACTCCCTCGTGATCGGCCACTTCGTTGTGTGGTGCGAGCGCCGAACCGGAGCCGGTTCGTCGAAGCGCTTCGACATTAATACCAGACGCATGCCTGGCCGTGCAATGACCGAAAGTTCACGGTTCGGCGACGAATGCCGAACGCGCTCGATATCGAAACGTTGCGAATGGAAAGGGCGGGATTCCCCGGCGGGGAGCGCCGACTGTCAGTCGAGCGGGCCCGCGGGTCCGTCCGCCGAGCTCTCGCGCTCGGTGAGTACCGGGGCGAGCAGTCTCGTCTCCGACGGTTGCTCGCTCTCGAGGCGTGCCATCACCATGTCGACGGCTACCTTGCCGATGTCCTCGGCGGGCAGGTCGATGCTGGTCATGGGGATCCGCTGGGACAGGGCGACGTCGGTCGGGCAGACCGCTACCACGGACATGTCGGTGCCGACCACGGCGCCGCGCTCGGCCAGGCGGGCCAGCACGTGGGGCAGTGCGCCCTCGTTGTGGACGATGATCCCCGTGGTCTCCGGGGCGGTGGCCAGCAGTGTGTCGACCGCCTCGGAGGCGCCCGTCGGCGTGGAGTCGCACGCCTCCACCTTGACCGTCACGCCCGAGATCTTGGCCTGGTCGCGCAAGCCACGCATCAGCCGCTCGGCGAACGCGGTATGGCGCCGCAGCACCTCTGGCGGAGAGCCGATGAGCGCGATGTCGGTGTGGCCTGCCTTGACGAGGTGCCGCACGGCGAGCCGGCCGGCGGCGTCGAAGTCGAGGTCGACGCAGCTGAGGCCCTCTGGGTCCTGCGGCAGGCCGATGAGCACTGTCGGCTGCTTGGCGGCCGCCGCGACCGGCACGCGCGGGTCGTCCGCCTCGATGTCCATCATGACCAGGGCGTCCACCATGGAGCCGCCGGTCACCCGGTCGAGGCCGCTCACGTCGTCCTGGGTGAGGAGCAGGACGTCGTGGTTGAAGTCCCGGGCGCGCGTCACGACACCTGCCACGAACTGCATGATGACGGGTACGCTGACGCCCACCCGGAGGGGTGCCATGAGCGCTATGACGTTGGTGCGGGACGAGGCCAGCGCCCGCGCCCCGGCATGCGGCCGGTAACCGAGCTTGTCTATGGCGCGTTCGACACGAGCCCGTGTCGGCGCGGAGATCGGTCGCTTGCCCGACAGCACGTAGGACACGGTTGAGGTCGAGACCCCCGCCGCCTTGGCGACGTCGTCGATCGTAGCCACAGTGCTCCTCTCGGATCGGTGCCGCAGTGTGCCCTGTGCGGTGACAGGCGGTGCGCGTCGGCACCGGGCACACCAGTGTGCCGCATCCCAGGTAAGCGCTTCGATGGAAGCCTAGTTCACTCGCCTCGCGATGGGCACTGGACACGAGCCAGGGCCTGGGGATAGCGTGTTGAAACGCTTCGACGATCCAGACGCAGAGGTCTGGGCGCGGCCGAGAGGGTAAGGATGCCGAGGACCAACCGACGTGGGGCGCTCGTCGCGACCGCCGGACGACCGTCCCCCGAGGGCGCTCCGGCGATCACGCACCATGCTCCGCCGCACGACGGTCCGGCGGGAGGTACCACGTGGTACCAGGCGCAGTGCCGGGCACCGAGCCCTCGCCCGCCACTGCCCCGGCGGCCTGGCGAAACCAAGGAGATGCGATGAAGCACAAGCGGACCATGACTGCCGTAGCTGCCGCGATGGCCGGTGCGCTGGCCCTGACCGGCTGCACCGGCCAGAGCGGTGGCGGTGGCGACACCGACGACAGCACGCTGACGATCTGGCACTACGAGAACGAGGACTCGGCGATGGGCAAGGCCTGGGCCGAAGCCATCAAGATCTTCGAGGAGGAGAACCCCGACGTCACCGTCGACGTCGAGAAGCAGACGTTCGAGCAGATCCAGAAGAACGCCAAGATCGTGCTCACCGGCGACGACGTGCCCGACGTCATGGAGTTCAACAAGGGCAACGCGACGGCGGGCCAGCTCGCGGCGCAGGGCCTCCTGACACCGCTGACAGACGCCGCCACGGAACGCGGCTGGGACGAGAAGCTCACCGGGTCCCTCGCCACCACCGCCACGTACGACGAGCAGGGCCGCATGGGCTCCGGCGAGTGGTACGGGGTACCCAACTACGGCGAGTTCGTCGGCGTCTACTACAACAAGGACATGTTCGCCGAGCACGGCCTGGAGGTGCCGACGAACCTGGACGAGCTCGAGGACGTCCTGGCCGCCTTCAAGAAGGAGGGCATCACGCCGCTGGCCGAGGCCGGCGCCGAGTACCCGCTCGGCCAGCTCTGGTACGAGCTCGTCCTCGCCTACGGCGACCGCGCCCTGGTGGACGACTACCAGCTCTTCGCGAACGACGTCGACTTCCACAACGACGCGATGACCAAGGCCACGGAGAAGCTCGACGAGTGGATCGAGAAGGGCTACATCGCCTCCGACTCGGCCGCGCTCACCGCCGAGGACATGGGCGTCTCGTTCATCGACGGCACCTACCCGCTCATGGTCAGCGGGTCGTGGTGGTTCGGCCGGCTCGCGACCGAGGTCGAGGCCGACTGGGGCCAGTTCAACTTCCCGGGCAACACGCTGCACACGGGTTCGTCGGGCAACCTCTGGGTGGTCCCGGCCAACGCCGACTCCCCGAGCCTCGCCGAGGAGTTCATCGACATCACGCTCCGGCCGGAGGTACAGAACGTGCTCGCCGCCGAGGGCGGCCTGCCCGTCGCGGGCGACGCCTCGGTCATCGAGGACGAGCGCACGCGTGAGCTGACCGAGAACTTCCAGGCGATCCTCGACGCGGACGGCCTGGCGTTCTACCCCGACTGGCCGGTGGCCGGCTACTACGACGTGATCGTCAGCGAGCTGCAGTCACTGGTCAACCGGTCCAAGACGCCGGACGAGGTGCTGGACGGGCTCCAGAGCTCGTACGACGAGGGCAAGGCCGACCTGCTCGATGGCTGACAGCACCCTTACCGAACGGCGCTCGCGGGCCTCCGGTGGCCCGCGAGCGCAGGGCGGCACGCGCCGCCGTCGGCCCGACTGGGTGGGGTACCTGCCGTACCTCCTGCCCGGCGCGATCGCCTTCATCGTGGTGATCGGGTACCCGCTCGTGACGAACGTGTACTTCAGCCTGTTCAAGTGGCGCGGCGGCATGGCGCCCCTGCGCTGGAACGGGCTCGGCAACTACGCGGACCTGATGGGCGACGACAAGTTCTGGACGTCGTTCGGCAACTCGCTGGCGATGATCGTCGCGATGGTCCTGGTGCCGACGCTTCTCGGGCTGGTGCTCGCGGCGGTGCTGTTCGACTACCTCGGACGGCGGTTCGGCGCGCAGGTCTCCTCGGTGCTGCGGGCCACCTACTACCTGCCGCAGATCCTGCCCGTCGCGGTGGCGGGTGTGCTCTGGAACTGGATCCTGAACTCCCAGACCGGTGCGCTGAACGAGATCCTGCGCGGGATGGGCATCGCCTCGCCGCCCAACTGGCTCGGGGATCCCACGACGGCGCTGCCGTCGGTGATGCTCGTGCTGATCTGGGTCCAGATGGGCTACCCGGTGGTCATCTTCATGGCTGCCCTGCAGCGGGTGGACCCGGAGCTCTACGAGGCGGCCGAGCTCGACGGCGCCGGCTGGTGGGACCGGTTCCGGGCCATCACGGTGCCCCAGATCCGGCCCGAGACCTTCGTGGTCACGCTGACCTGCACGGTCGCGGCGCTCAAGGTCTTCGGACCTATCTACGTGCTGACGCGCGGCGGGCCCGAGAGCTCGACCCTCGTGCCCAGCTACTACTCGTACCTGAGCTTCTTCGACAAGTCCCAGGTCGGCTACGGCTCGGCGATCGCCACGGTGCTGACCCTCGTGATCGTCGTCGTCGCCGTGATCATCCTCGGCCTGCAGAACCGGGCCGAACGACGTGAGAGGGAGGGGATCTGACATGGCTGTCGCCACAGACGCGCGACCGCCCACGCGGCCCGCGCAGGTGCGCACCACCGCCGTCGACTCCCGCTACCGGCGTGGCGCGGGCCGCTGGCTCGTGCTGGCCGCCGCCGTGCTCGTGGCCCTGGCGGTCCTCGCGCCGTTCGGGATCATGGTGCTGAACGCCTTCAAGTCGCCGCAGGACTACGCGGCGAACGGCCCGCTGTCGTGGCCGTCGTCGCTCTACCTCGACGGGGTGGTGGCGTTCTGGGAGCGCACCGAGTTCCCGGTGAAGCTCTGGAACTCGGTGTTCATCTCGGCCGTCGTGGCCGTGCTCGGCGCGCTGCTGTCGCTGCTCAACGCGTACGCGATAGGCATCGGCCGGGTGAAGGGACGGCTGTGGATCGTCGCGCTGTTCCTGCTGGCGAACATGCTGCCGCAGGAGGCGCTGATCTACCCGCTGTTCACCATGGCGCAGTCGGTAGGGCTGTCGAACTCGCAGTGGTCGGTGATCATCATCTTCACCGTCATCCAGTCGGCGTTCGGCACCTATCTGCTCTCCTCGGTGCTCGGCACCTTCCCGCCCGCGCTGCTGGAGGCGGCGGCGCTCGACGGCGCGAGCCGGTGGCGCATCCTCTGGCAGGTCGTCTTCCCGATCGTGCGGCCGACGCTCTCGGTCCTGATGATCTTTTTCTTCATCTGGACCTGGAACGAGTTCTTCATCCCGCTGGTCATGCTGACCAGCAACGACACCCAGACCATCCCCATCGCCCTGGCGTCGCTGCAGGGCGATCGCATGATGGACGCGCCGACGATCAACGCGGGCTCGCTCGTCTCCCTCGTGCCCGCTGTCGTGTTCTTCCTCATCTTCCAGCGCACCCTGACCCGGGGCGTGACCGCCGGGGCGGTCAAATGACCGCGCTCCACACCACGATTCCCTACGCCCTACAGAGACGAGTGAGGCCACATCCATGAGATTCACCGACGGCTACTGGCAGCTGCGCCCCGGCGTCGAGATGCTCCGTCCCCAGGACGTCGACTCTGTCGAGGCGGGTGACAACACCCTTACCGTGTACGCGCCCACCGTGCCGATCACCAAGCGTGGCGACACCCTGAACCGCCCGCTCGTGACGGTCACGTTCAACGCTCCGGCGGACGACATCATCGGCGTGCGCATCGAGCACCACCAGGGCCGCCGCGACCCGGGCCCGCACTTCGGGATCAACGCGGAGCCCGGCGCGGTCAAGGTGGTAGTGCCCGAGACCGGTCCCGCCGAGCTCACGTCCGGCGGCCTCACCGCGCGCGTCGCCACCGACGGCCCGTGGCACGTCGACTTCATCGCCGACGGCGAGGTGCTCACCTCGTCGGCGGACCGGAGCGTCGGGATCGCGAGCACGCCCGACGGCGACTTCGTGCACGAGCAGCTCGCGCTCGGCGTGGGCGAGCACGTCTACGGCCTGGGCGAGCGGTTCGGCGCGTTCGTCAAGAACGGCCAGAGCGTCGACGTCTGGAACGAGGACGGCGGCACCGCGAGCGAGCAGGCCTACAAGAACGTGCCGTTCTACCTGACCGACCGCGGGTACGGCGTGTTCGTGGCCCACCCGGAGCGGGTCTCGTTCGAGGTGGGCTCCGAGGTCGTCAGCCGCACCCAGTTCTCGGTGGCCGGGCAGTCGCTCCAGTACTACGTCATCCACGGCCCGACGCCCGCCGACATCCTGCGCCGGTACACGGCACTGACTGGGCGGCCCGCGATCGTTCCCGCCTGGTCGTACGGGCTGTGGCTGTCGACGTCGTTCACGACGAGCTACGACGAGGAGACCGTCAACAGCTTCATCGACGGCATGGCCGAGCGGGACATCCCGCTCTCGGTGTTCCACTTCGACTGCTTCTGGATGCGGCAGTTCCACTGGTGCGACTTCGTGTGGGACCCGGCGACGTTCCCGGACCCCGAGGGCATGCTCGCCAGGCTGCACGAGCGGGACCTGAAGGTCTGCGTGTGGATCAACCCGTACATCGCCCAGCGTTCGCACCTGTTCCGCGAGGGCCAGGAGAAGGGCTACCTGGTCACCACGCCCGAGGGCGACGTATGGCAGTGGGACAAGTGGCAGGCGGGCATGGCGCTCGTCGACTTCACCAACCCGGACGCGGCCGCCTGGTACCAGGACAAGCTCCGCGTGCTGCTGCGCCAGGGCGTGGACGCGTTCAAGACGGACTTCGGCGAGCGCATCCCCACCGACGTCGTCTGGCACGACGGGTCGGACCCGCAGCGCATGCACAACTACTACGCGTCGCTCTACAACAAGGTCGTCTTCGAGCTGCTCGAGGAGGAGCGCGGGCGCGGCGAGGCAGTCGTGTTCGCGCGGTCCGCGACCGCGGGCACGCAGGTGTACCCGGTGCACTGGGGCGGCGACTGCGAGTCCACCTTCGTCTCCATGGGGGAGTCCCTGCGCGGCGGACTGTCGCTGTCGCTGTCCGGGTTCGGCTACTGGAGCCACGACATCGGCGGCTTCGAGGGCACGCCCGACCCGACGGTCTTCAAGCGGTGGGCGGCGTTCGGCCTGCTGTCGTCGCACTCCCGGCTGCACGGCTCCAGCTCCTACCGTGTGCCGTGGGTGTTCGACGACGAGGCGGTCGACGTCACCCGCAAGTTCACGAAGCTGAAGCTGCGGCTCATGCCGTACCTCGGCGGGCTGGGCGAGGTGGCCGCGAGCGAGGGTCTGCCCGTCATGCGCCCGATGGTGCTCCAGTTCCCGGAGGACCGGACTGCCGCCTCCGTCGACACCCAGTACATGCTGGGGCCGTCGCTGCTCGTCGCTCCGGTCTTCCACGAGTCGCGTGCGGAGTACTACCTGCCGGAGGGCGAGTGGACCCGCCTGCCCGACGTCGCAGTGGCGGGCCTTGCGCCTACCGTCACCGGGCCGCGCTGGGTCACCGAGGAGCACGGTTTCGACAGCCTCCCGCTGTTCGTCCGGCCCGGCACGGTGCTGCCCGTTGGTGATCGAGATGACCGGCCGGACTACGCCTGGGCAGAGGGCGTGACGTTACGCTGCACCCGTCTGCCCGAGGGGTTCGACGAAGAGGTCCTGGTACCCGGTGGAACCGGCGCCCCTGCGACGTTCCGCGTGCGGTACGTCTCCGGCGTCGTGCAGGTCACCAGTGAGGACGCCCCCGGCGAGTGGGGCGTCGAGTACGAAGGACGGACAGCACGGGCCACCGGCCCGGGAGAGGTGGCACTGTGAGTGCACGGAGTTTCCCCCCGGAGTTTCTCTGGGGATCCGCGACGGCGTCGTACCAGATCGAGGGTGGCGCGACAGAGGGCGGGCGCGGCCCGTCCATCTGGGACACGTTCTCGCACACGCCCGGCAAGACGCTGAACGGCGACACGGGCGACGTCGCGGACGACCACTTCCACCTGTGGCGGGAGGACGTCGAGCACATCAAGAACCTGGGGCTCGGCGCCTACCGGTTCTCGATCGCATGGCCGCGCGTGCAGCCGGGCGGCTCCGGCGAGTTCAACCCCGAGGGCATCCAGTTCTACTCCGACCTCGTGGACGGGCTGATCGCCGCTGGCGTGAAGCCGGTCGTCACGCTCTACCACTGGGACCTCCCGCAGGAGCTCGAGGACGCCGGCGGCTGGACCAACCGCGAGACGGCCTACGCCTTCGCGCGGTACGCCCGGAAGATGGCCGAGGAGCTCGGCGACCGCATCGACGTCTGGACCACGCTCAACGAGCCGTGGTGCACGGCGTACCTGGGCTACGGCTCCGGCGTCCACGCGCCGGGCCGCTCGGAGTCCCTTGCCGCGCTGCAGGCGGTGCACCACCTGAACCTGGCGCACGGCCTCGCCGTCCAGCAGATCCGCGAGGTGCTCGGCGACTCCGCGAAGACGTCGCTCACGCTGAACCTGCACGTGTTCCGGCCGGACGACCCGTCGTCCGAGGCCGACCAGGGCGCCGTCCGCAAGGTCGACGCGCTGGCCAACCGGGCGTTCCTGGCGCCGGTGCTGGAGGGCGTCTACCCGGCGGACCTGCTGGAGAACACCGCGTCGGTCACCGACTGGTCGTTCGTGCTCGACGGCGACCTGGAGATCACCAAGCAGCCGCTCGACGTGCTGGGCGTCAACTACTACTCGACGGCGCGGGTGCGTCATTTCGCCGGTGAGGGCGAGCGCCAGCAGGCCGACGGGCACAAGGACTCCGCCGGCACGCCCTGGCCCGCGGCGGACGACGTCGAGTTCCTGCCGCAGCCCGGTCCGTACACCGCCATGGGCTGGAACATCGAGCCGGCGGGCCTCACCGAGCTGCTGGTCTCGCTGCGCGACTCCTACCCGGACCAGCCGCTCATGGTCACGGAGAACGGCGCGGCGTTCGAGGACACGGTGGTGACCGAGGACGGCGTGGCACGCGTGCACGACGTCGACCGGGTCGCGTACCTGCACGACCACGTCGAGGCGCTCGGTCAGGCCCGCGACAAGGGCGTGGACGTGCGCGGCTACTTCGCCTGGTCACTGCTCGACAACTTCGAGTGGGCCTACGGGTACGACCGTCGCTTCGGCATCATCCGGGTCGACTACGACACGCTGGAGCGCACCTGGAAGGACTCCGCGCACTGGTACCGCCGTCTGGCCACGACCAACACCCTCCCGGGCACGGACGAGGTCTCACCGGCCTAGCGGGTGGCCTGACTTCGGTCGGTTGCTGACGGGCTCCGGTCACTTCGGTCGGTTGCGTTGAGATCGGTCGTTTGATTGACCAGCTGGGCCCGCACGGCTGGAAGCTCACCGACCGGCCGGGGATCGACGCGCGTCGGGCCGATACGTTCTGGCGCGAGGAACTCGGGGCCC